>DATEJX010000202.1:0-7822 GCA_035277785.1 Candidatus Angelobacter sp.
GAGGCGATGTAATGCGCACCGAAGTGGCTGTACTCGGAGGCTGTGAAAAAACCTCTTTAAGATCGCGAGTCATGTCACTCACCGCAGGCAACGGGAAACTGAAGCTGCTAAGCACCTGGCCTCCGCTGGAGAGCAGGTCAATCTTCACTTCTGTCGCCACAGCTGCAGGGTTTTGCACCGCCAGAGCGGTGAACGTGCTTGCGCTCCGTTTCCACGCAAGAGTTCCCTGGGTCAACGTTTGCCGTGCGAAAAGCGGATAAGACTCTGAGACCAGCAGATGTGAACTCTCTCCCACAGAGTTCGTTCGGAGATAGGAATAGTACGTGGTGACTTCGCCTCCTGAGTTGCGCACTCGCACACGCCTGCCATCCATCTGCAATGCTTGTGGAAGCACAACATCGATCTCGCCGGAGGAGACAAAATGATAATTGGCAGCGGTCAAGAGCACGCCTGAAATATCCACTCTCGAACGCGGCTGGAACCCCATTCCCAACACTTTGATATGTGCACCCGCGGGCAGTTGGCCTCCGCCGGGAACCACATCAGAGATTGCCATGGTGCCGCCAATGGTCAGCGTGCCGGGATGCACCGTTTCCACATATTGCATGCCAGCGGGATCAAGCCAGAAAGAGTTGGCCGCATCAATGCTCATGCGAAATTGGCTGCCGACTTTGGCATCTGGCCGGATCGGGGCGGCAATGGTCAATATTGGCTTGTCAGCACCATCGCCGAATGTGTCGGTCGGTGACGTCGCGGTAATTCTGATTCCAGCAGTGGAGACGACGGCAACTCCGGCCGTCACGCCCAAAGAGTCATTGAGAGCAATGCCGCGCACCGGTCCTGTGGGGCCAGTGGGAATGCTCGGACGGGTGCTGGAATTTCCAATTGGTTTTGGTTCAGTCAGCCTGAGCTGAAACTGGAGCATGCCGCCTGGGGGAATGGTGGAATCTTGAATTGCAACTTCTACGCCGGTGTCTGTCGTTTGACCGGCTGCCGGCGCACTAAAAGCAACGATGCTGGACAGGGCAGTAAGCGCAATCGTCAGCGCACTTATACTCCTGAGTTGTGGCTTGGACTGCTTCATCAGAAGAAACTCCTTTGGCTCCAAGAGGGGATGCCTATGAGTTCTCTGACGATGCCTTTCTCTTAAATTCCAAATCCCGTTTTAGCACAACTATAACAATCGGATTTGAATTCGTTTCCTCAATCCGGCCTGCGAAAACTGCCTGACTGAGAGTATGTGGGTGTCCAACGTTCTTACGGCTTCACAGCGACACGAAAGTTGCCCTTGCCTGTAGCAAGGTCCTTTCCGTTCGCGTCCACTGCGGTCACAGTCCACTTGAGGGGCTTGCCCGGGAGCATCTTGGCCTTTATGCCAGGATCAAGGTTGATGGAATTCGTGGTTGATTTGGACTCCCAGATTTTATCTCCGGTCACATCGTCCACTTCCACGGAATATGCGCTTGCTCCGGGGACCGCTTCCCATGTCAGCTGATCTGGAGCCTGGCTCAAGTCGCTCGGCGTGTTCAGCTTGATGTCGCCACCGCGATAAATACCATTTTGGGGAACGTGGATGATCGGCTGCCCGTTATCTGAGTGATACAGTGAAACTCCCAGTGTGATGGCCACAACCAGCGCGGCGGCCGCTGCCATATATGGCAGGCGGAACATCGCGCGCCAGAAGGGAACCACTTTTGCTGAAGACTGCGCGGCCGGGGCTTTCTGATTGCGCTCCAGCTGGGCGGCAATCCACGCCACCGCAGCGCCTTCATTTTCCGAAGGGGAAGAGGATTCAAAGCTCTGCAACATCACAATCTCTGACTGGCAGTGAGGGCACTCGGCTACGTGGGCTGCTGTTTTGGGATCAGAAGAGCTTCGCTCCATCACCCGTTCCAGCACTTCCAGCGTAGGACAATCCTTGGTGGCAGCCACTGCTTCCTGCCAGATCTTCGTGTTATTGGTGTTGCCGGCCATGTTTTCTTTCCTCCGTCGATTCCATTCGGTGGCTAGACTGCTGCTTTCCACCGTTTTACAGCCCGGTCCAGCTTCCTCTTCGCGCTTACCAGGTAAGCCTTGGCTCCGCTGGCGTTGCTCAGGTTCAACATCCGGGTAATTACATCAAGCGGCATTTCTTCCGCAAAATGGAGAGTGAAAACCTGCTTCTCCGTGTCATCCAGCTCTGAATTGACGAATTGGCGGGCGATCTTCATGAGCTGGTTTCTCTCTACTGTTTGATGTGGATTGTCAGAGGCCAGATCGGGTAGCGAATCGATGACTGTTTCCTCTGATTCCATCTCCGGAGTGCTGGATCGAGCTCTCACTGCGTTTAGACAGTGATTGCGGGCGATAGAGAACAACCAAGTGGAAAATTTTGATTGTCCCTTGAAGTACCCGAGGTTTTTATAGGCTTTGGCGCAGATTTCCTGGGCCAGGTCAGCCGCTGACTCACGGTCCGGGGCAAAGCTCAAGCACCAGCGCGCCACCTTGACGTGGTGGCGCCGGAACAGTTCGTTTACATACTGTTCCGCAAGCTGTTTATCGGCCTCCTCGCGGTAGCGCGAGATAAGTGCTTCATCTGGAAGCTCATCCCATGACATTTCCGCGATTATAGCAATCGCGGGGCGGGCGAAGGTCTCTGGCGAACCGGCGTTGCCACGTGCCGGTAACAATGCCGGTCCGCCAGGGTGGTGACAGCCCACAGCAGCACTACGTTCCGTAGTCGGGCCATCCGGACACGGATATTGTCGTGCCCGAAGTGTAAACATAGTTTCTGCCGGGGTAGTCTGCGCAGCCACTTCGTTGATTCCCTCCGTCAACTGGTTGAGACACGCCTCGGTTCTTAGCGGAACAAGATTTTTGAAGAATTTTTGTTCTGAAATTGCCCCTGTAGTTGTCTCAATTCATGGCGGTTTCGGCATAAACCCTGAGGCGCTTTTTGCTCTCGTGGATGAGCTGAGACGCAAGATTTCTCAAGGTTTTTAGCAAAGGCTGGACATCACAGAAGCGCGCGTAACTGTGATCAGGCGCCGGAATGCCCGCCGGCGCCTGATTTATTTTTCGTTGTGGATTGTGCGGCCGTTTGTGCTCACGGACGTGTTTAGCGCGTCACCACCATGCCCGCGATCTTTTGGTACTCCTCAGGAGAGACCACACCGCGAGTCTTCAACTCTTCGCGCGTGTGGTACGGACGTCCGGCGATGATGCTCTGCGCGCCATCGCCATCAATGCCAGGCAGTTGCGTGAGCTGTTCTCTGCTGGCGGTATTCACGTTAACTTTGGAGCTTGAATTCCAGCCCTGCTTTGCCCCTTCAGCAATGGCCTTGCCCTGGCGTCCGGCTTCTTCCGCTCCTTTTTTCAGCTCTTTGCCCGCCTGCTTGATGGTCGGCTTCAGTTTTGCCGTAGCGTCAGCAGCTTCCTGGCGAGTCTTCGCGGTATCCTGCGAACAGCCGGCAAGCAGAGCAGTCACTAATAACAGCAGTAGCGTTTTGTGGTTTTTCATTTGGCATCTCCTCGCATGTGCGCTCAGGGTTATTACACGTAGCCGAGCAGAAGCAGGATCAACAGAATAATGAGGATCAGGCCCAGTCCTCCGCTGGGGTAATATCCCCAGCGACGGCTATGAGGCCACGCGGGAAGCGCTCCAATCAACATCAAGAACAGAATCACAATCAGGATGGTCAACATGGTTCGTCACCTTTTGCAGATATTGGAAGACGAACAACGCGCGGCGAGTTGCTGCACAAAAATCCGAGCCGCGGACAACCCGCGGCTCGTTAACCGGCTGTTCAAAGTTCGTAAAGATTCAAACCGCTTATTTGCCAAACACCATTAGCCCGCCGAGGCTGCCCTGATAGACCAGCGCGAGCGCCACAATGGCAACCACCACCATGTAACTGGTGCCGGGAACTGCGTTTCGTTTCTGAATGCGCCAACGCCAGATTGCCAGCAAAATGAAGAGCACGGCCAGAGAAGTTCCCAGCCATTGGTGAACAGTGATCACTGCAGGCGGCAAGGCTGAACCCACCTGGCTCTTCCACCACCATCCCGCAGCTCCGGTAAGCGGAGTGATGATTGCCTCGTAGAGGACCATCCACGCGGCGGCATTGTGCAGCGACGCTCGTTTCCACCACAGCCCCAGCAGATCACTCAAAAACGCCAGCGGCAGCAGAGCGGCAGTGAAATTGACCAGGATGGGATGGAACTCCTGCGGCGAATGCGGAAAATTGAATGCTGGCGAAGGGCCTTTGCCGGCTCCGCCCGGCTGCGCGCTGCCGCCGGCAGCGATCAACTGCGCTTTCATGTTCGGGTGCGGAATGCAGTGGTAGGCAATTGTGCCGGGCTTCGTAATCTTTAGTGTCCAGGTTTTACCGGAGGGGATCATGCCGGAATTGAAGCTGCCGTCGTCAGCCGTGACCGTATGATCGTAAATGTCGTCATTGCGAAACGTGACCGTGTCACCAGGTTTCACATTGAGTTGCGACGGCTGATACTGAAAATTCTTGAGGATGACCTGCGCGTCCGACGGCGCAGAAACGGCAGAAGACGGTTGTGCCGGCGACTGCAACGCAGTAGCCAACGCATGCGCAGCCGATGCGGCAGCATGTGGGCGCGCGGAAGAGGTCAGCGGTCCGCACAGGAGTAGCATCACCACAAGCCCCTGCCGCACACGCCACAGCTTTTTGCCCCAGCGCAGCACGTGCGCCCGGGAAACCATAAAATTTCCCCGGCATGCCTGTGGCGTGCCGGGGTTCTGAGCGAGAGGATATTTCATCTCAATCTTTCTTGCGTTTAGCTGCCGAGCGAGGACTGAATCTGCTTGGCGTGATCAAGATGTCCCTGCAGCAGCGGAGCTGCGCCTTCCAGCGCTGACTTAAGCTCAGCGTTCTTGGCATTCGGGATCAGGACCTTGCTGGCGGCATCAATCACCTGCTGGTGATAGTCCACTTCATGGTCAATGTATTCCTTGTCAAAGGCCTTGCCACTCAGGCCGGCCAGCTTCTTATTTTCGGCGGCAGCAGCCGTGTGCAGAGATTTGCTGGTGGCGCTGGGAGCCGGCTTCACCTTCAGTTTCTTACCCAGATCGTTGACCGAGCTCTGCAGTTTGGTGTGATCATCAATCATCTGCTGGGCAAATTGCTTGACCTGGTCATTTTGGGTTTTCTTCAATGCCAGCTTCGCCGTTGCAATATCAATCTGGTCCGCAGCCGTTACAATTCCTACAATCTGCGGGTCTGTGGGCGCTGCGCCTGCACCCTTTTCTGCTTGTGCAAAAGCAGCCGTGCCGAACAGTGACATTGCTGCTACTGTGGCCGCTGCAACCAACTTCTTTACGTTCATCCAATTCTCCTTTCTGAAAATGACACACAACTAGTACGTGAATACATTTCTTCTGGATTCGCCCCAGTGTTGCAAAGTTTGCCCGGGTGGCCGGTGTTGGGGACGAATATTAAGGGGAATGCCGGCCGGGCCCGGGCTGTTAAATTCAATAGAACCGTCTTTTGCCAACACATAAAGAGTTAGAGAGCGCCCCGAGGTTACAAAGGGTGCGTTTGAAGCTCGCCAGACGTTCTTCGCGAAGGCGATGAATGCGCCTGGTTTGACTCACTCCCTCTCTACCGTTTACTTTTCTAAGTTTGCCCCGCACAACCAACCAAACCAAGGAGAGCGCGCATTGAGCAAGAAGCAGGAAGGCACAGGCATTGACCGCAAGCTGCATGATCCGGTAAGTGACAAACTTTCTCCCGTCTTCCCGCTTGATCTGGGCAAGGTCAAATCCATTGACGACCTCATGCGCGCGATGGCTGACACCGCCTTCACCGGCCGCCAGCTTGGCGAGGCCGTGGACGTGCTTGAGGCCATGGCCCGCGACCGTGACTGCTTCGTTGTCATGACCCTTGCCGGCGCCATGACCGTAGCCAAGCAGGGGCTCATCATCTGCGATCTTGTTGATCGCGGACTGGTCAACGCTCTGGTTTCCACCGGCGCTCTCATGGCCCACGGACTGGTGGAAGCCACCGGCCAGAACCACTATCGCTATGACCCGCGCATGAATGACAAGGAACTCTATGAAGCGGGCTACAACCGCGTCTATGACACGCTGGAGCCGGAAACCAACCTTGATCACGTGGAGCTGGTGATGGAAGAGGTCCTGGGCAAATGGGACCCGCAGCAGACCATGTGCTCATGGAAGCTGAACCACGCCATTGGTGAGCACCTCAAGCGCCACGCCAAGGGCCGCGGCATTCTCAAGTCGGCGTTTGAGAAAAACGTTCCTGTCTTCGTGCCCGCATTCACTGACTCTGAGCTCGGCCTCGATGTGGCCCTTAACAACCGCATGCGCGCGCGCAAAGGCCAGGCCCAGCTTCGTTACGATCCGTTTCTTGATCTCAACTACTTCGCGGAAACGCTCCTGGCGCAGAAGAAGATCGGCATCTTCACCATCGGCGGCGGCGTGCCTCGCAACTGGGCGCAGCAGTTCGGTCCTTATTGTGAGCTGCGTGTCCGCCGCGCCGGAGAAGACGTCCCACTCAAGCGCTACCATTACGGCGTGCGCGTCTGCCCTGAGCCCGTTTACTGGGGAGGCCTTTCCGGCTCTCCTTATTCTGAGGCCATCTCCTGGGGCAAATTCGTCCCGCCGGATGAAGGCGGCCGCTTCGGCGAAGTCTTTGTCGACGCCACCGTCGGCCTGCCCATCATGTGCGCGGCGTTGTTCGAGCGCCTCGGCAAGGGGTATAAAAAACCGCCGCATAAGTCGAAGTAGCTGGTTTGTTTTTCCGAAGTCCCGAGCGACGCGAGGGATCCCTATCTCCGTCGACAATGTTGGGAGACGCAATAACTCTGGCGAACCCGCATTCCTTCTTTGCGCCCTTCGCGCCCGTTGCGGTGAATGCCTTGGGTTCCGGCTAATCGCTAAAGGCTAATTGCTTCTTATGCGGGCTGCCACAATTCAATCGGATTTCCCTCAGGGTCATGCAGACGAGCGAAGCGCCCAATGTTGGCATACGTTTCCGGGTCTTTCACTTCAATTCCTGCCGCTCGTAGCTGGGCCACCATTTTGTCCATGTCATGGACTCGAAAGTTGATCATCCAGGCCTTGTTGGGGTCCCCGAAATATTTGGTCGTCTCAGGAAAGGGACTGAACGAGGTCGGTCCGGCCTCCTGCTGCCAGACGCTTCCACCCTCGCTTGTTGGTGTGAGCCCGATCCCCAGGTGCTGCTGATACCACTGCCCCAACGCTTTGGGATCATGAGCCCGAAAGAACAATCCTCCGATTCCGGCTACCTTTTCCATTTCCGTTCCTCCCGGTTGGTTTTGAGCAGATTGGTGTTGAACAGATTGACGCTGAGCAGGTTGATGTTGAGCAGATTGATTTTGAGCAGCTGCCTTCGCCGGGGGAGCAGGACTCGCCGCCTGTGCGGGGTTCTGTGCCGCGATGGCTGATTGACTCCGGGGCAGAATGAAGCTGGCCCCGAAAGCATAGGACAACATTTGCAGTACGTGGCGCCTGTGCAAGCTCATTCCCTCCTCCTCCTGACTTTGCGAATTCATCTACGATACATGCGGCAATGGAGTTCTGAAAGCTTCAATTCCGATAAAATCGTGTGGCACAGCCGGGGTCCCCACCAGACCCGATTTTGGTCTGCTGGGGTGGACAGCCGCCCTCGGCTGTGAGGCCTTTTGCCGAAGTCCCGAGCAAAGCGAGGAATCCTATCGCCACCACTCGCCTGAGGCAAACCAATGCGGTGAAACTTGTTTTCTGATCCGCGTTGATCTGCGTCAATCAGCGGTAAGGTTTGGTTCTGCCTTTCCGATCACGCGCGAT
>DATEJX010000203.1:0-3272 GCA_035277785.1 Candidatus Angelobacter sp.
GCGTTCAGACGCTCGCAAGCTGTCTCGTAGAACTCGGCGGTCAGGTCTTCTTCAGGAACTTCGTGCGCATGGTAGCGCGTGCCGCCGGCGATCAACTCCCGTCCCAGCCGTGAGTCCTCGTCCACTTCAAGCATGTACACGCTCACGTGCGGCACTCCGGTGACAATGGCTTCGTTGAGCGAGTACTGCCAGGTTTCACGCGTCTGGTGCGGCAGGCCGGCGATCAGGTCAACGTTGATGTTGCTGATCCCTGCTTTTCGCAGGCGTTCGATATCGGCCAGGGTCTTGTCCCGCGTGTGCAGGCGCGCGACCGAAGCCGCTTCCTTGTCTACGAATGACTGCACACCCAGGCTTACGCGGTTCACGCCGAGGGTGACAAGAGCCTGGATGATGGCATCACTCAGCGTGCCGGGAGCGCATTCCACGGTGAGCTCCGCCCCGGGAACTGTTTTGAACTCCTGCCGAAGATGAAAGAACAGGCGTTTGAGTTCTTCGGGAGGCAGCAGGCTGGGCGTGCCTCCGCCAAGGTAGACGGTGTCCACTGGTTCCGAAATTTCTGTGCCGTGTTGAGCGGCCAGCGCACGCATGGCCTTCATGTCGGCAATCAACCGGTCAACGTATTGGCCCATCTGCGCCGCTGAGAAAACACCCGAAGCAAAGTTGCAGTAAGTGCACTTGGAGCGGCAGAAGGGGACCGAAATGTAGAAGCCGAGGGGCATGATTGCTTTTTATTCGAGCGCTGGATTTTCTGCTTCCGGCCGTTTCGGCCAAAGGCGCAGCAGCACAATCAGTGCGGAAGCGGTCCCAAGGATTACCCCAAGGATAAGGCCTGCTTCAATGATCACTGCGCCGTCAGCGGGGGAGGCTTCGCCGGGCTTGAGATGAAAACGGCTCCAGTAAAGGCTCACAGCACCAAAGGTGCAGGTGAACACAAGCGCACTTGTGGCCGCTGCGAGAACAACCGCTTGAACCATTCGCGGAATTTCTGTGTGCCGATTTCTGCCTGCGGAGCGTGACGGACGCATAAATCCTGCATCAATTATAGAATCAGAGCCTATGTTTAAACGCGCCGTCATCACAGGGATGGGCGTAGTCAGCCCCAATGGTATTGGAAACGCAGCTTTTTGCCAGGCGATACTGGCGGGAAAAAGCGGTGTAAAGAAAATCACGCGCTTTGACGCTTCCGATCTTCCGGTGCAGATTGCCGGAGAGATCTCGAGTGAAGACTTCAACGAACTCGACTGGATCGAGGCACGGGAGCGCAAGCATGTATCTCGCGCGGTGCCGCTGGCCATCGCAGCGTCAACCGAGGCGTTGCGAGACGCCGGCATTGATCCGACAAAGCTTTCGCTTGACCAGCAGCGCGAGATCGGCGTGGTGCTGGGCAGCGGTGGCGGCGCCAACGACTTTACTGACCAGCAATACCATCTCTATTACCAGGGCAAGATCAAGCAGGTAAGCATCTTCACCATTCCCAGCGGGACCATGGGCACCATGTCCAGCGAAGTCAGCATGCGCTTCGGCTTCCGCGGGCTGAGCCATGTGATCACCACAGGCTGCACTTCATCCACAGACGCAATTGCGCATGCGTTGCGGCAAATCCAACTCGGCACGCAATCTGCCATGCTGGTGGGCGGCGTGGATTCGCCCCTGGCGTGGGGCATTTTGAAGGCCTTCACGCTGATGAAGATCATGACGGAGAAATGGAACCAGGAACCGGAACGCGGATCGCGTCCTTTCAACGTCGACCGCGACGGTTTTGTGATTGCCGAAGGCGCGTGGATGTTTGTGCTGGAGGAATACGAGCGCGCCCGCGCGCGCGGAGCGCGGATCTATGCAGAAATCGCCGGCTACGGCTCCACGTGCGAGGCTTTTCATCGAGTACGCCTGGTGGAGAACGGCGAGGAGCCGGCAAGGGCGATCGGCCTGGCCATGAAGGAAGCCGGGATTTCCGCAACCAACGTTCACTACGTGAACCTGCACGGAACAGCCACGGAATTAAATGATCGCATTGAGACACGCGCAATGAAACTGGCGCTAGGCGATCAGGCGCACAAGGTGCCAATGTCCGCGCTCAAATCCCAGATTGGACATCCCCAGGGCGCCTGCGGCGCGGCTGGCGTGGCGGCGACACTGATTGCGATGCGGCATAAGCAGATTCCGCCAACTATCAACCTGGAAAAACCGGACCCGGCCTGCGATTTGGACTATGTCCCGGATGTGGGGCGGAAGGCCGAGATTGAACACGCCGTTTGCAATTGTATTGCATTTGGGTCAAAGAATTCGGCCTTGGTGCTGAGGAAAATCGAGTGAATCTCTGCCGGTTCTGAAGCGCTTCATATATGGCGTAGCAGCCGCATCAGTTGATCGACTTTGGCGCTACTCCTGATAATCAGGGTTTGGAAGCACCTCATTTTTGCCCTGCTGTAAGAATTTGTAGCCGTTCCAGCGAAAGCGTGTGCGAATAATTCGCCGGGAGCAGCAGTTTCCAGCGGCTGCATCAGGATCGTATACCTCCAAAACTAGATCGCCTCCCTTTTCATATACGCGGCGCAGGCCTCCGTAGCCGCGATCTCCGCCAGCAAAATCCCACAAGGCGACAGGCTTGGAGTCTTTTATAGTCCAGACGTAAACCATACCCACCTGCATGGTTCCACCTGAATGCCAGACCATGGTTGTCAAAGCATCTTCTTGTCCGTCGCGCGTCACATCTGCATACTGGATTTCTTCCAGCGTAATCAGGCCGCTTCCAAACTTATCTTCTGGAGGCCGCAGACCTTCTTTGAGCCGAAACTCTGGGTCAGGCCATCCAATGGTTTTGCGCGATGTCTTTATACCGGGATACGAGAAATTGCAGAAATCAATGGTCCGAATTCCAGCTGTGCCACTGGTACGGTGAGCGTCACAAAAACGAGAGTGGAATTGGGGCAGCAGGACAAAGAAAAGCAACGCTAGTGGCACCAATCCTCCTGAGTGTTTCCATGAAAAGAGAAGTTCCGGAAGGAAGTTTACCCCGTGACTGTAAAATAGAGAATTAACCCATGGCGCAGGAAGAAGAGGTACTAGGAAAAGCATATGACAGCCGGCTGATGAAGCGGCTGGTTGGATACCTGCGTCCGTACTGGTGGCAGACGATTGTCGCGCTCTCTGCCATCCTGCTCAAGGTGGTGCTGGGGCCGGATGTGATTGGCCCCTTCCTCACGGCCACCGTCATTGATAAATACCTGGCATTCGGAGAGAGCAGGCACTGGTTTATTGACCGTTGGCTCAGC
>DATEJX010000204.1:0-6241 GCA_035277785.1 Candidatus Angelobacter sp.
GAAGAACGGCGGTGGCCGCGCAGGTCTCGCTAACCGCCGGCTTGCCATCCTTGATCTCTCTCCTGCTGGCCACCAACCCATGGTCGATCCAGCCACACAAAACTGGATCGCCTACAACGGTGAGGTCTATAACTTCCAGGAAGTCCGCGCGTTGCTGGAGCAGCGCGGAGTAAGCTTCTGCAGCCACAGCGATACCGAAGTTGTCCTCAAGGCCTATGCTGCTTTCGGCGAAAAATGCCTTGATCACTTCCGTGGCATGTTCGCCTTCGCCATCTGGGACAATGCCACGCAACGGTTGTTCATTGCCCGTGACCGGTTGGGCAAGAAGCCTCTGTATTATTTCCAGGGCGATGGCTTCGTGCTCTTCGCCTCTGAAGTTCGAGCTCTGCTTGCCACGGGGCTGGTTCCGCGACAAATCAATGCAGAAACCGTGGAGCAATTTCTGAGCTTCGGCTCGGTCAGTGATCCGCATACGCTTGTAGACGGCGTGCATGCTCTTCCTCCAGGGTCATATCTCATTTGTGAGCCCGGCAAGCTGGAGGTCCATAAATATTGGACTCCTGCAAGCTTCTCTTCGGCCCAGCCCTCCGCGAATGGACAACAGGGACTCAACGAATCCAGGATTGTGGCCCGGCTGCAGGAGTTGCTCAGTGAAGCCATCAACCTGCGCATGATCAGTGATGTGCCCGTCGGGCTGTTTCTTTCCGGCGGCATTGATTCCAGTGCTCTTGTGGCGGCAGTGGCGGGTGCGGGCCAGCAGAAGATCAACACCTTCTCCGTCGTGTTCAAGGAAGGCGATTACAGCGAACACCAGTTCTCTCTACTGGTCGCGCGCCAGTTCAAAACTGAACATCAGGAAATCACTCTCACCGGAGAAGAATTCCTTTCCAGCATCCCTGACGCTCTCTCAGCCATGGATCAGCCGAGCGTGGACGGGTTCAACACCTTCATCATCTCGCGTGCTGTGCGACGCACCGGTCTGAAGGTGGCGCTTTCCGGCCAGGGTGGAGACGAGCTTTTTGCCGGTTATGACACGTTTCGCTACGTTCCGCGCATGGAAAAATTCTACGCGCTGGAGCGCTGGCTGCCTTCGCCGCTGCGTTCGGTTCTGGCCTCGGCCATTCCCGGACGCAACTCCAGTGATCGCCGCCGCAAGCTGGCTGCCCTGATGGAAGGGAACGGCGCGCTGGTGCACCCCTATTTTCTTTCACGAATGGTGTTTGTTCCTCGACAGCAGCGACAATTGCTCAAGACGCGCAAGAATCGCGCCTTGAAGTCCGCCATGGCAATGGCGCTTGCCCCTGCGGCAGCTTTGGATCCCATCAACCGTGTCTCATATCTCGAGCTGACCAACTACATGGCCAATACGCTCCTGCGAGATGCCGACTGCATGAGCATGGCCAGCGGACTTGAACTGCGTGTGCCGTTTCTTGACCACCGGCTGGTCGAGTACGTCCTGTCTATTCCCGGCGGGATGAAGCTGGATGCCCGCACCCCCAAACACCTTCTGGTGAAGGCCATGAGCGGGCTTTTGCCTGATGAAATTGTGCACCGCCCGAAAAGAGGCTTTACACTTCCCTTTGAGCACTGGCTGCGCGGGCCACTCAAGCAGAGCGTAGAATCGGCGCTGACCCATGCCGGTGACGGTCCTCTGGCGGACGTGCTTGATCCAGTCGCCGTTGCTCAGGTCTGGGAGGCGTTCCTTGAAGGCAGAACGTCATGGTCAAGACCATGGTTGCTTTACACGCTGGATAAATGGTGCACGAAGAATCTCTAAGGAGTAGTTGAAGATGAAGCAAGTTCTGGTTCGCGGCGGAAGTGTGCTGGTCCAGGAGGTACCGGCACCGCAGGTGAGCCCTAAGAATGTCCTGGTCCGTGTGCGCCACTCCTGCATCAGCGCCGGAACGGAAATGGCCGGCGTGAAAATGTCAGGCTTGCCACTCTACCGTCGTGCCCTTAAGCAGCCGCACCACGTCAAACGCGTCCTGCAGATGATGCGTGACCAGGGAATCAAGCGTGTGTATGACCGCGTTACGGGACAACTCGAGGCCGGTTTGCCCACCGGTTATTCCGCCGCCGGTGAGGTCATAGCCATCGGAGAGCAGGTGGAGGGACTTCGACCCGGTGATATGGTCGCATGTGCTGGTGCAGGCGTCGCCAATCATGCCGAAGTGATCGATGTTCCGGTCAATTTAGCAACAAAAATCCCCAACGGACTCACCACCGCGGAAGCCTGTACGGTGACGCTCGGCGCCATTGCCATGCAGGGCGTGCGCCGCTGCAACCCGACGCTTGGTGAAACTGTAGTCGTTCTCGGGCTCGGCTTGCTGGGGCAGATCACAGCGCAGTTGCTGTCCGCTAACGGATGCAGGGTCATCGGAAGCGATCTGGATTATGACCGCGTCCGCATCGCCGAGCAGAACGGAATGGACGTGGGCATTGATGAAAACGCAGTCGACCATGTTCACCGGGTCACGGATGGCCTGGGAGCGGATGCGGTAATCATTACTGCCGCCACTTCAAGTCACGAAGTAATCAGCCAGGCCATGCAGTGCTGTCGCAAAAAGGGACGCGTGGTTTTGGTAGGCGATGTCGGCCTGAATCTGGACCGCAACGACCTTTATAAGAAAGAACTCGATTTTCTTATCTCTTCTTCCTATGGCCCGGGACGTTACGATCCTTTATATGAAGAAGGCGGCCAGGACTACCCGCTGCCTTACGTGCGCTGGACGGAAAACCGCAACATGGAGGAGTATCTCAATTTGTTGGCGCGCGGAAAGGTTCGGCTCAGTGGTATGCCGCGGCGCACCTTTCTCATTCAAGAGGCCGTTGAAGCATACTCATCGATCAGTGAGCCTGGCAAGGGTACGTTACTGACGATTCTGGAATACCCGGAAAGTGAAACGGCATTTGAGCACCGCATCAATGTCTCTTCTGCGCGCGCCATCGGAAGGCAGATCCGTATCGCGCTCGTGGGCGCTGGAAATTTTGCTCAGGCAATGCACCTCCCTAATCTGCTGAAATTGCGCGATGATTTTAAGGTGCACTGTGTCATGAGCCGTACCGGCGCGAATGCGCGCGCTGCGGCTGCACGATGTGAAGCCAGCTATGCCACGAGCGACTACGATCAGGTTCTGAATGATCCGCAGGTGGATCTGGTGCTGATTTCCACGCGGCATAACCTTCACGGAAAAATGGTGTTGCAGGCCCTGCAGGCAGGGAAGAATGTCTTCGTCGAGAAGCCCCTGACCATCTTTCCGCAGAAACTTGATGAGATCGAAGCGTTTTATCAGAAGACACCGAACCCGCCGCTTCTGATGGTCGGATTCAACCGCCGGTTCTCGCCTCCTATTCAAACAGCTTTGCGGGTGCTCGCCTCGCGGAGTACGCCGCTCATTGTCAGCTATCGCATGAACGCCGGTTTCATCCCGGCGGATCACTGGACCCAGGGTGAAGAAGGCGGCGGCCGCAATCTGGGTGAAGCCTGCCACATCTATGACTTGTTTAATGCCCTGACCGCGTCTGAATGTGTTGCCGTTTCTGCGGACGCACTGAATGCAGCCGGCAAGCAATGGAAGAAGACCGACAATTTTGTGGCCACCATCTCCTACAGTGACGGCTCGGTTTGTTCTCTCACTTACACGGCCCTCGGTGACAAGTCCTTTCCCAAAGAGACGATGGACATTTTCGCCGAGGGAAAAGTGATCTCATTGAACGACTACAAATCTCTCTCCATCGCCGGATCGAAACGAAAGGGATGGAGGTCTGTGACGCAGCAGAAAGGGCAACTGGAAGAGTTGCAGGCCGTGGCTTCGTGCCTTCAGCGCGGAGCCGCGTGGCCTATTCCGTTGGAGCAACTAGTCCAGGCAACGCGCATAGGTTTTGAGGTAGAAAAGCAATTAACGGGCAGGGATCTCAATATAGGCGAGAGCTCGCTAGAGCAGTAGCAGTCACAATCTGTCTAAGAGTCGGCATGAACGGCGTCAAAGCTGCTCAAAACAATTGTGCGGTTGCGTTCCAGCGCTTCTTTCGTCTTGAGAAAAAGCATGCCGGTTTCCCAGACGTACTGCACGCTGCAACCGGAGTTTAACTCTCCTTTGCTTTTCACCATTTCATAGCTGCGGCGAATGGTAGCCTCGTGGCCATGGTCGCGATGAGGCAGGTTAGTCATATATTTCTTTTCCACTACCTCAATCACAAGCTTCTTGAAATCTTCCATATTGATCAGCGCGTCGCCTCGCTGGGCTGAGAACCGCTCGCGGACTCCTTCAAACGTGTTTCCTTTTGCGCTCAGGGTTATCACCGCTGCGGTTCCATCGGCAAAGCTGTAAGCCGCAGCCATGTCATTCAGTGATTTGCCGGCTGGAATAGGAATGATTTCCACGGGGAAGCGCGATTCCGGCGGTACCAATTGATATACGAAATCTGTCCAGTGGCACAGGTTTCCGAGAACACGTCCGCCTTCTTCTTCGCGGAAGTACCAGTGATCAGGAGGAATCTCATGGCCGGCTATGAACCAGTTGTAAACGCCTGGACCACTCTGACCATCAAGGTAGCGTTTGATCTGACGCCCAATTTTGCTGTACGGCCGGTTGAAGCCGAGCGTAACTTTCCCGCTCGATCGGCGCATGGCTGCACAGAGGCGAACGAGCTGGTCCTCATTTACGACATGTGGCTTCTCAACGTGGACGGACTTGCCCTGTTCAAGAGCGTCGATTGCATATTCTGCATGAGACGCATGATTGGAGGCGATGAAAACAAGGTCGATATTTGGATCCTGGATTATCCGGGTTGCGTCGTCGCCGTAGTAGCTCAGCTTGTAATCCTCAAATAAGGATGCTGCCCGCTCCAGTTGTATGTCCATGCATCCGCGGAGAACATCGCCATAATTTCTTTTAAGGTAATAGGCGATGTTGCTGTAGGCAAAATTCCCGCATCCGATCAGCCCTACGTGCTTGTCTCGATGAGCGCCGCCTATTTCCGCGGGAAGCCGGGCAAACTTGCGCTTCATGTGGTACTGGCCGCGGACCTTCACCAGGGTGCGCCGAACACCATAAAGACGAACGTATCTTAGTGTTTTTTTCAGCTTAAAGATAAGGCGGGACTTCGTGTAATCCATTCTTTGAAACAGCCGTTCAAATCTGTTGCGTGCGCAGCCTGCGTCTCCCCGACGCCAAACCAATGGATGTTATTATACTTCTTCAGCACACGATAGATTCTGAACGCATTCTGAGCTTTTCAGACTCAGGGTGACCGTAGATTCCCGGTTTTGCCGTGTCACGCCCCAGGCTCAGGATCAATCTTCAGCTCATAACAATTTGTGAACACTGGAATCCAGACAGGAGAAGTTGGTTTGTCCGAGCAGTCCGCAAGCACCCTTAAACGGCTGAACTATTGGAGACGCATTTTCAGCGCTTATCTGGGCCGCGGGACCTCTCAGCTCACGTTTTGGCATGAACGGCCGGAAGTGAATCCCAATTTTCACGCTGGGGAGTTGGGCGAGTATTACATGACTTTTCTCTCCAAGGCGGACTACCAGGGCCCTTTTGACGATAAAGGGATCCCTTTGCTCGATTATCGCGGTGTTCTCGGCCGCCAGTACAATCCCATCGCCATTGCCCAGTATGGACTGGGAAATTACAACTATTACCTGAGGACGCAGAACTCGGAGCGAAAGCAAAAATTTCTTGCGGTGGCTGACTGGCTGTTGGCAACACTGACGCCAAATCGCGCTGGACTCCACGTCTGGATGCACAACTTTGACTGGGATTATCGCGATACGTTGAAGGCGCCGTGGTATTCGGGGCTGGCGCAAGGCCAGGGACTTTCTGTGCTGGTTCGCGCCTGGAAGCTGACTGGCGAATGCAAATATCTGGAAGCTGCCGGTCGTGCGGCTCAGGTCTTCTATGTCGACGTGAAAGACGGCGGGGTTTTCTGCCGAGACGAGGACAGTAATCTCTGGATTGAAGAATATATTGTTGATCCGCCAACTCACATCCTGAATGGTTTCTTCTGGGCCAGTTGGGGAGTTTACGACTACTGGCTCGCCACCGGAGATGCGCATACGCAAGAACTGTTCGCAGCAATCGTGTCCACCATGCGCAAAACACTTGCGAGGTTTGACACTGGTTTCTGGTCTCTCTATGAACAATCGGGAACAAGATTGCGCATGATTGCCAGCCCCTTTTATCACGCCCTGCACATTGTTCAGTTACGCGTGATGCATAAGATCACCGGAGAG
>DATEJX010000205.1:0-12301 GCA_035277785.1 Candidatus Angelobacter sp.
CGTCATCCGCCCCGGCGGGCACAGCCGCGCTATCGCCCTCCAGGGAGACCGGGTGGTCCAGAGCTTTGAGCTCTGGTATGGCAAAGCCAGGCCCTTCTCACGCAGGCCGGAACTGAGCCTCTTCGGCTTGAGGTAGAAATCGCAGCAGGCTGGCGGGCCCGAACAACCATGCGTGGCCCGCTTCGCCAACCTGTCTGAGGCTGTGCTTGCTGGAGGAGCAAAGTCACGCAACCCTCGGTCACTCTGTTACCATTTTCCGGTTATGAGCGACTGCCTTTTCTGCAACATCGTTGCCGGTAAAATTCCATCAAAAAAGGTTTATGAAGATGAGCGGACGTTTGTGTTTGAAGACATAAAGCCACAAGCGCCTACGCACGTGCTCATCATTCCCAAGAAGCACATAGTTGACATCAAGGAAGCGGCGGAAGCCGACGCTGAAATCATCGGCTATTGCCAGCTTGTCGCGGCGAAAATTGCTAAAGAGCGCGGCATTGAGCGTGGCTATCGCACGGTTTACAACGTGGGTCCGGACTCAGGCCAGTCAGTGTTTCATCTGCACCTGCACTTGCTGGGAGGAAGAAAGCTGAGCTGGCCGCCAGGATAGCAATCAGCAATCAGCGCTCAGCATTCAGCCCGCTACGCATGTTAGCGGACCCAGAACGCTCTCTCGGCGGGGAAAAGTTAATGGGCCGAATGCTGACTGCTGGTTCCCGACTGCTTGAGTTACGCTGCTCCTATCAGCCGGCTCGCACTCGGGAACGAGCGTTGCCAGATCGCCGTCAGCAGCACGAACTGAGGCAGAAGCCGGGCAAAGCCGTCCACCGTCTCTTCAATTTCCTGCCATTGTGCCGAATTAACCTCTTTCAGCAGAGCGCGATGGTCCTTCACCGGAAAACTCGTAAGCAGTGCGCGCGCCCGGCGGTTCATCTCTGCTCGCGCCTCATCGAACGCCGGATCTGTGAGCAGCCGTTTGCTGTCTAGCCAGGCTGAGTTGAGATAACTTGGAAAAGGGGAAAGCACACGATACAGGCCCAGCACGCTTTTCGCCCCGGTGGTCCGCTTGATATCGGAATAAATCAGCCATACGCGCAGGCCGGCTTCCCGCTCGTTCGGTATGTGCACATTCACCATCTGTGAAAGCGCGGAAACTTGCCTGGAAACGCTTACGCGCCCCTTCTGTCCGCCTGAGTATCCTCGTTGCATCAGCCTGGTGAACAGCGCCATTTCCGTGGTGGCGCGGGCAAACAGGCCCACAATTCCGCCGATCACCGCGATATCCGCATTGGAGAACTTGTCACTGGCCAGCATTTGTGGCTGGTCAGAAAAGCTCCAGCCGCCGCTGACGGCTGCAGAATGTGCGATTTCACGAAAAGCCTGCGCCGCGCTCTGAAACTCACGTGAACACGCCACCTGCCCCAGGTCCTTCCACATGCCTTTCAGATATGCCGGACAGGATGAAACCAGCTTGAAAATGGTGGGAACAAACGGCAGGTCAAAACTGGAACGGATGTCGCAGTAGGTGCGGCGCACCTCCGGCGAGACCTCGTGCTCTTCAAAGGCGCGGGTATATGCCATGGGGTCGCTGCCTCTCAAGTGTTGGACGTATGGGGCAGCTACTCAGTTGTATCCATTTGGTAATTGAGCTGTATGGATTTGGTAATTGGGTAATTTGGTAAATGACTAATTGAAAAACCAGAGTCTCGCTGTTCCGGCGGAAATTTGGCGCCAGCATTGAGTTAGCCGGTTCAAATTACCAAATTACGAAATTACCCAATTACCAAATGCCTTCAGGCCCGGTTGAAGTTTTCTTCCGGTTCGTCTTCCGCGCCGTGACGGCGAAGGATGTTCGGCAGGTTCTGGGAAAATGCTGAGCGTGGCATGACAACGTCACAGCCAGCTTCCTGCGCTTTGATCTTGAGATCGCCCTGCACATGGGAAACAAAGCCCAGAATCGACGTCGGCTTCTTGAATTTGGACCTGAGCTTGGAAATGATGGGCAACGGCTTGATGCTGTTGCTGTTCAGATCCACCACAATGAGCGAAGGCTTTTCTTCCGGGTTATCGCTGGTTTTTTCGCTGAGTTCCTTTTCGCTCTTCACGAACTCCACCTTCACGTTCAGCTTGCGCGAAACTTCCTGGATCTTGGCCAGGAAAAACAGGTCGTCCACGAAGGCAAAGATACGCGTGGGAGCGTCTTCCCGCTGGCGTAGCGGCTCCATGTTCGGCGTGGGAGCAGCGCCATTTCGGAACCGGTCACCCTGGCCACCCGTGCCATTCTGGTTCCGATAGCTGTGATCCATCGGACCCACGAATGCCGCCCCACGACGCTGGCCACCACCACGGCGATTTTGGCGATTGGAACGGTGTTGTCCGCCTCCTCCGTGCCGGTTTTGGCCCTGTCCTTGTCCCTGATTCTGGTTGTTTTGCGAGTGCCCGCCAAAATTCCGTTTACGGCGCCGCTGCTTCCGGTGTCCCGGGTTATGCGGATGGTTGGGTGCATCATTCATTCGGTATTTACCTTGTGGTTCTCTGGTGTTGCCGGGCTTCGATACGCGGAAACCTTACTGTGGACCCCAAATCCACCGCGGTCTTATTTGAATAAAGCTCGGCTGAATTTCTTCGTGAAATCTTCGTTTTTCGTCAGCGCATTCGCGCGAGCCAGCCGCACCGGAACGGGCGGCAACCTGAAGACTTAACGATGTTACCACGATCCTGTACCCGGGCAATCCTAAAATTTCAACATCCCCCCGCTGCCAACTCTCTTGCGTGTCGTTTTGGGATTGGGAGAATGGTGGGCGCTATAGGATTCGAACCTATGACTTCCACCGTGTGAAGATGGCACTCTACCGCTGAGTTAAGCGCCCCATGGCCTAAACCGTTTGCTTCAAGGGGTATAAGCATTCTATCAGAAGAGCTCACTGGGAAAAGTTGGCCAGCCTTCATGCTGAAATCGCACCCGGGCTTTTCTCATTGGATGCACCCTGCCCCCGTTTGGTACCAGAAGGGTTCACTCCCTGAGCGGGATAGAATACACTTCTTAACAGGGCCTGCTGCGCACCTTAAAAGCTTGCAACTTTAGAGGTTTATATGGGTTTAACCGGGTGTGAGCAGCGTGGCCTTAAAATCCGGGCTGTTGGTCCTCCCGGCTACCGAAAGGACGCGGGGTAACGCGGAAATGGCAGCAGGCCAGGTGCTCTACGAATCTCTGACCGATGCGGAGGTCATGCTTCGTGTCGGCAGTGACGATAACGCGGCGTACGAGTATCTCGTACACAAGTTTCACCGGCCCATGATCGCGTTCATGTACCGGATGTGCCACAATCAGGCGCTTGCGGAGGAACTTGCTCAGGAAGTTTTTTTGCGCGTATATCGTTCGCGCAAGAGCTATGCTGCGGAGGCCAAGTTCACCACCTGGCTTTACCGCATCGCCACCAACCTCGCGGTGAATCATGCACGCGACCACAAGGTTGAACGCAGCGGAAAAATGGTGAGCCTGGACGAGCCGGATGAGGAAACGGGCACGACCCCTGACGTTTCTGATCCCACCCTGAATGCGGAACAAAACATTCTGCGGCGGGAACGGTTAGAAGCTATTAAGAAGCATGTGATGGCCCTGCCGGAAAAGCAACGCGCGGCCGTGCTCATGCACAAGTACCAGGAAATGGATTACCGCGAGATCGCCGCGGTTTTGAAGTTAAGCGAATCAGCCACCAAGTCTCTGCTCTTCCGCGCTTATGAAGCACTGCGGGAGCGGTTGAAGGAATTTGTATGAACTGCAATGATGTCCGCGAAAATCTGATGGACGTACTGGCCGAAGGGCAGCCCGCCCCGGAGGTGCTGGCCCACCTCCGCGAGTGTGGTCCCTGTTCACAGGAACTCGATGGGCTGCGCAAAACCATGGCGCTGCTCGATGAGTGGGAAGCTCCCGAACCATCCCCATATTTTCTGACCCGCCTGCAGGCGCACGTGCGAGAAGAGCAGAAAAAGTCTCCGGCGCGTGCAGGCCTGCTGGGCTGGTTGCGTAAGCCCATGCTGGCAGGATCGCTGGCCGCCGCCATGGTCGCCGGCGGTGCTGTTTACACCTATTTGAACTGGACCACGCCGCCTTCCGGACCTTCAGCAGCGGTGGATGTGGAGGCTCTGGATAAGGATCACGACCTGCTGAGCAACAGCAACAACGACCTCATTAACGAAATGGCCAACTTGCCGTCACAGGACGTGAACTCTACGCCGGATACAGGAGACGACGAGACGATTTAGTGCTGCACCTCAGGGGGAGATGAAGCGGTGAACCGGAATAAAATCCTGGCAATTACGCTGGCCTCAATCATGGGGCTGGCTTGCGCCGCCGCTTTGACTTCCGTAGAAAGGCGCTTTCCTTCTCCTGAGCGGCGTATTGTGCTGCAGGCGACCGCACAGAAGAACTCCAACCAAAAGGCAAATTCCAACCAGAAAGCGCGGCCTAACCATCCTGCCCAGCGACTGGGCGAGTGGCTTGAGTCACACAAGAACCTTCCACTGGACCAGCAGGAAAAAGCGCTGGAGAACGACCCCAATTTCAAGAAGATGGCGCCCAATCGCCAGGACGCATTGCGCGACCGTCTGCGGAAGTTCAACACTCTCACGCCTGATCAGCGTGATCTTGCCATCAAGCGCATGAACTTCTGGGCCAGCCTCACTAAAGAGCAGCATGAACAGGTTCGTGACGCCAACCAGAAACTGCAAACGCTGCCGCCGGATCGCCGCGTCGCAGTGCACAAGGCATTGCGTCATCTCCGCCGGATGGAGCCACAGCAGCGCCAGCAGGTGATGGAATCTGATCGTTTCAAAAGTCTGTTTTCTGATCAGGAGCAGGGAATTTTGAAGGAGCTTGCCACCATTAATCCGGAAAATGGTGCTGCTGAGCAGGGTTCTGCTCCTACCCAGTCGCCAAGGCCATAATCCGGCAAAGAAAGCGGCCGCATCAGCAGCCGCTTCCGATACTACTGGTTGATCTATGCTGCCTTGCTCGGCTTGGCCATCGGTTTGCTTAGGCCGATCTTGATCTGTTTGGGTTTGGCTTCTTCCTTCTTGTTGAGCGTGATCTTCAAAACGCCGTTGTTAAATTCGGCATTCACATTTTCTGTTTCCACCGTGGGCGGCAGTGTGAAGGACCGGGTAAACCGGCCATAGCTGCGCTCAATCCTGTGGAAGTTCTCTTTCTTTTCTTCGTTCTCCAACTTGCGCTCGCCGCTGATGGTCAGGACATTGTTTTCCAGGCTGATATCAATGTCCTTTTCCTCAATGCCCGGCAGCTCAGCTTCGATCCTGATGGTGCGCTCATCTTCAAATACGTTGACCGCGGGCACGAAGTTGGGCGAGGTCAGCGATTGCTCAGTCATAGGGTTAAAGCCGCGGAAAAGTCCGAACGGCTGGTTCAGCAATTGGTTGAACCGGTCCTGGAGACTCGTAAGTTCATTGAATGGGTCCCAACGTGTGATGTTGGCCATGGTATGCCTCCTGTATGAGTGTGAAATGATGAACGAACAACTCGCCTGTAGTTTTTCCAGCGAGATCTGTGGAGGGCCAGATTTCGTGCCTCCACAAAAGAATGATGCCGTGGCGGCCGCGTTCGTTTCTGTGGCTCGGTGAAAATCGAGATTAGGATCACATCTCGATGTAATACTTGACTTACGCTGGCTTTCTCTTCCTGTTGCCCCGCCGTTTCCGGGTTTCTGAAGAAAGAATTTCTTCCGTCTGAGGGTCGGCTTCATTGAACATGCTGTCGGTGTCAGCCACTCCGCCGCCAACTCCTTCGCCCACTGAGGGATGCAGAACCCCTTCACGGGTGCTTGGAGTCTGGGCCACGTTTTCTCCAGCCGTTTCTTTACGCTGGTCAGTCCTCACGGGTATTTCGATCACATTATTTTCATTGTGCGGATTGGGACTGGCTTCTGCCTGTCCGTGCTCTTGCTTCCGAAATTCTCTTTTTGTCACATCGCGCTTGTGATCGACCATAGCTCCCTCTCACAGAAGTAGGATGAAAACAATGGAGAGGAGGAGGGATGAAAATCGAGAGCGGCGTCTGCTGGATAATGGTGCCTGAGAAGGTCTCTCGCTTGCCAGCTACTTGCCGTCGTTTTTTGATTGGGCTTCCCGCCGACGTCTCGCCCAGCCTTCTTTCAGAACCTGGCGGCTGCGGCCAATTGCCAAAGCGCCGTCGGGAACATCATCCGTGATGCTGGAACCTGCTGCCACGTAGGCTTGCTTGCCTACCCGTACCGGCGCTACCAGAGTGGAATCACTTCCAATAAACGCACCATCTTCAATCACCGTCTTGTGCTTGTGCGTTCCGTCGTAGTTGCATGTGATGGTGCCTGCCCCCACATTCACGCCCGCGCCGATTTCAGCATCGCCCAGATAGGTGAGGTGGTTCGCCTTGGAACCGCGCCCCATCCGAATCTTCTTTGTCTCCACAAAGTTGCCTACGTGGGCGGCTTCGCCAATTTCGCTTCCCGGACGCAGATGCGAGTAAGGTCCCAGAATCGCCCCAGAGCTGATTTGCGACTGATCAATGATGCAACCAGGCTTGACCAATATGTTGTCACTCAGGTGGGAGTCGCTGATTACACTGAAGGAGTGCACACGGCAGTCCGCGCCGATGCGGCTTTTTCCCAGAATCTGCACAAAGGGCTCAAGCACCGTATCCGCCGCAATCTCCACATCCGGATCAATGACGCACGTGTCGGGCCGGTAAATCACCACCCCGGACGCCATCAGTTCCTGGCACTTGCGCAAACGGAGTTGCGCATCCAGGCTGGCCAGTTCGGCCAGCGTGTTCGCTCCCAGCACTTCTTCGGCATCTTCCGCCTTGATTGCGGTCACCTTTGCCTTGCGCTTCACCAGCAGAGCCGCCATGTCGGTAAGGTAGAACTCGCGATGAGCATTGTCGGAGCTAAGACGGTCAATGTCCGCGAAGAGAGGGCCTGTGGCAAAAGCGTAGATACCCGAATTGATCTCGCGCACCTTCTGCTGGCTTTTGGTTAAAGCTTTCTGCTCGACAATCGCCTTTACATTTTCGCGGCCTGCGCCTGCGCGAATCACCCGGCCGTAGCCGAAAGGCTCAGATGGCTCCGCGGTCAGAATCGTCATCGCGGCTTTCCGAGCCAGATGGAAGTCCCGCAAGCGTTCAATGGTGCTGGGACGGATCAAGGGAACGTCGCCGGAGAGGACCAGAATATTTGCGTATTGCCGCACCTGCTCTCTCGCGCACATGATCGCGTGCCCCGTCCCGCGCTGCTCCGCCTGCATCACGAAATTCACGCCTGTGTCTTTCACCGCCGCGCGCACTTCCTCTGCTTGATGCCCGATGATGACGTAGATGTCCTGCTCGGGAACAATGCGCGCTGCCGCAGAGATCACATGCTGTAGTAGCGGCTTACCGCCGATCTGGTGCAGGACCTTGGCGCGTTTTGATTTGAGCCGTGTCCCTTTGCCGGCGGCCATGATGACAATGGCGAATGCATTTTCCGCTGAGATTTTGTGTGCGGGCATGAAGAGCTATCTTAGCGCGGGCTGGGCAGCCCGGGCTCTACTCCCTTCAAGATGAGCCAGGCGCAGCAGCTCACGGCAGAGCCGGTCCGTGTCATGACGCACCACGTCGCGTTCTTCCAGAAAGTTGCCGGCAATGCAGGCCACTCCAAGCGCTTCCACCACCGCGCAATCGCATTCCACCGGTTCGGCGCGTTCGTCCTCATATCGCTTCTTCATTTCTTCTGAGACGGGCGCGGAATTGACCAGAGCGTAGTTGAACAATCCATTGCCCGCGTGCGAATGAATCGCCAGGATGTGGTCTGAAGCCGACATCTGAAGGCTTTCATTCGCTTCCGTCATCAGATTGCAGATGAAAACCTTCACTGCTCTTGAGGCTGCAATTGCCTCGGGTATGCCTCTCACCAGGAGATTGGGAATCAGGCTGGTGAAGAGTGATCCCGGGCCAATCGTGATGATGTCTGCCGCCGCTATTGCCTCCAGCGTTTGTGGCAGCGGTTCCGGATGAGCAGGATCCAAAGTGAGTTCAACCACTCGCTTGTCACTGGCTGTGATTTTGGTTTCGCCACGCACGCGCGAACCGTCGTTCATGACTGCTTCCAGCTCTACATTGGCGGAGGTTGCCGGCAAAATGTGTCCGCGCGTGGCCAGAATTTCCGAAGCTTGCTTTACCGCGTCCGGAAAATCGCCGGTCATTGCGGTAAGCGCAGCCAGGAACAAATTCCCAAAGCTGTGGCCTTCCAGTTCACCGGAACTGGAAAAACGAAACTGAAACAGCTTCGAGATCAGGTTTTCGTCGGCTGAGAGGGCCACCAGACAGTTGCGTATGTCGCCCGGAGGCAACATGTTCAGCTCACGGCGAAGACGTCCGCTGGATCCGCCATCATCGCTCACAGTAACCACTGCGGTGAGATCGGAGATATAAGGGAAGCGCGACGGCATTTCCTTGCCGGTTACGGTGTAACGTTTAAGCCCTTTGAGCAGAGTGGAGAGACCGGTGCCGCCGCCAATTGCGACTACACGAATCGCCTGGCCGGCGCGTGCGTAACTGCTTTCAGAATTCAGTGCCATCCTCTCGCTTATCGCGGATTACTTTCTGAAACTCGATGGGGGCGGGTCACTCGGCTCCGGGTACAGCAATTCTGTAAAGCGCGGGTCATCAGCCATGTTCTGGAAGTCGGAATCGTTGCGTGCCTGGAAACGGTTCTGTGGGTTCAGGCGAATGGCTTCATTCAGGTTTTTGAGCGAGCTTTCCACCTGGCCTGTCAGGCAGTCCACCACCGCCATGCCATAAAAAGCGAAGTCTGCCTTCGCGTTCTGTTTCAGGATCTTCTCCAGGTGAGTACGAGCCTGGTCATACTGGCCGGAATTCAACAGGGAAACCGCGTAATCAAAGTGCTCTTCGTGCGTCTTGAACGTCGCGGCGCCTTCATTCAGTTGCTGGTTACAGCTGCTTAGATAAATACGGGCACGGTCCGCCAGTTCGCGCGGTCCGCTGCTAATCACCTTCTCAAACATCCCCTTGGCCCGCTCAAACTTGCGCTCTTGCATGGCCTTGAGTCCGGCCTCATAGTTTTGCACAGCCTGTGCAAAACCGGGGTCGTCCTTCAAAACAGCTTTCGCCTGCACCGGGGTTGATTTCTTTGCGGACATCTTCTTCTTATTCCTAACTACCTTAGTTCTTATTGGCTTAGCAACCGAACGTTTAACGCTTGCTGCCACTCTCTTTTTCATTCTATTGCGTCCTTGCGGGCCACATCGGAATAGCGGCAGATCAAGCCTGTGGAAAATAGCAGTACGGCTATCCCGAGGGCACTCGGGACTGCATAGGGGTGCAGCCCCTTATACGCATAATCTTAACACGCGTCAACTGCACCATAAACAGGGCAGAGCTACTTCACCGGAGCGGGGTTTACCAGATCAATCTGTTTGAAATCGCCCCTGATAATACCGTCACGAATCTGCTTGGCTGACCAGCCCTTCTTTGACATCTGGTACGTATAAAGCGATTCCTGCGCACAGGTGCCACAATTGGCGCCGTGCGTTCCTTCAAAGCAGCTGCGCAGGCTCTTGTGACCGGCGTGCCGGTCGCAATAGCAGTAGCACGGCATCTGGTACATGATGGCTGAATCTTTTTCTGCGGCTTTGTACGCTTCCCGTTGCGCTGGCTGCGTAAGCCCGTAAGTTTCCAGCTGTTGCTGGCTCATGATGGGAGGAAGCTTTTCACCCTTGGCCGGAGGGCTATTGTGATAAGCCGGAACTTCGTTGCTCCACTGGGCAGAAGTGATTCCAACCGCAAGAATTAAGGCAAAAGCCGCCAAAGAGTATTTCATAACGTCCCTCATTCTACTCCAGAAGAGACTCGCCTCAAACCCTGCTGAGTTTTGCGCGATTGTACGTATAATGGAACAGGAGACACGCCCGATTTTGGAGACGCCTGAGCAAGCCAATACACCTCCTGTTCCCCAGGAATCTGAAACCCCGCCAACCCCGGCGCCCGGAGGTGGTTTACGAATTCTGCATTCATCGGTACGGGACCTCATCTTCTCCATGCTGGTTTCATTCTTCATCATTCTTTTCATCTATCAGCCGGTAAAAGTAGAAGGCGGCAGCATGGAGCCTGGCCTGGAAGACCAGGAGCGGATCTTCATCAACAAGCTGGTCTACCGCTGGGAAAAAATTGAGCGCGGCGACATCATCGTCTTCCGCTATCCCCGGGATCCACGCAAAAGCTTCATCAAGCGCGTGATCGGTGTTCCCGGTGACCAGGTGCG
This sequence comes from Candidatus Angelobacter sp., assembly GCA_035277785.1. Taxonomy (GTDB): domain Bacteria; phylum Acidobacteriota; class Terriglobia; order Terriglobales; family Acidobacteriaceae; genus Angelobacter. The sequence continues at coordinate 10,305 of DATEJX010000205.1, forward strand.
TATCTCTTACGGTCACGTGTACATCAACGGCAAGCCGATCGAAGAAGATTACGTCCCCGCCGAGTTCGCTGACTCCCGTTCTTATCCCATGACCATCATTCCGCCCGGTTCCTATTTTGTTTTAGGTGACCACCGCTCCATGTCGAATGACAGCCGCGATTTCGGTCCGGTCCAGCGCAGTTACATCTATGGCAAAGCCGTATTTGGCTACTGGCCGGTCGACAAAGTTGGCGTACTGCACTAGTTCTGCCTGTCTCGAAAATCCTGAATCGCTTTCCATCTCCCTGAATCTTCTAGAAGCAGAGGGGATTTTTCATGTTCAAAGGTTTGAAAGTTGCATTGATTCGCAGCTTTACCCGCAAGCGTCTGGGAAGAGACATTGCTCCACTCAACACGGTCGCCACGCATCCTGACTTCCTCATCGCCTATGCGAAATTCAGCATGGCGCTGGAAAAAACTCGCCTGGTTCCCGCCAAACTCAAAGTGCTCGGACAGATTCGTGCTGCCAAGCTGGTTGAGTGCCCATTTTGAATCGACATCAACTCTGCCGCAGGTAAGGCGGCAGGACTGAGCGATGAACAGATTCGTAACATGAACTGGTATCAGGAAAGCAGTCTGTTTGACAGCGACCAGAAACTGGTTCTGGAATTGGCCGATGCTCTTACGGCCACACCCTCGAACGTAACACCGGAACTGCGCCAGCGTTTGCAAAAGCGCTTTACCACACCGCAACTGGTGGAGCTTGGCGGAGCCATTGCATGGGAGAATTACCGCGCGCGCTCCAATCGCGTGTTCGGCTTCGGCAGTGAAGGTTTCTATAAACCTCAAGACGCACCCCAGCCTGTTGCAGTCGAAAGCAGATGATCAGCATGAAAAGGCGCCGCAGAACTGCGGCGCCAGAATTTCTTCGCGCATACCAAGCTGTCTAAGGCAAGTTGCAGGGAACGTCGCCATCACCGTGGCCCCGAGCGCAATGTGCTGCGTCAAAGGTGTCAAAGGGACGCTCGAACGGTGCTGGATGAAAGCGGGAGAAGGAAGGCCCGCCCGGCACAATCTGTCCAGCCGCATTCTGAATAATGTTGAGCGGCCCAAGGGTGCCCGCTTCTGTGTTCAGCGCTCCGGACTGTAGGTTCGGCCAAAGTCCGGTGTCCAGCCGCTGTAGCAGGGCGCCGAGTGCTGTAACCGTTTCTGCCGGGCTGAATGAGCAGTGGCCGGCGCGATGTACAAAAATCTGCCGCAGGAAGTGCTGGTTTCCTGCCTCATCGACTACATCGCGATACGCGCTCTCATTCTGGTTTGAGACCAGCCCATCGCCTTCCGTGTGCATGGTCAGCACGGGAAAATCAATATCGCCATTAAAAATGATGTTCTGCTCCAGATAATCCACCGCGTTGGGGTCAGCGGAAATCCGTGCAGCCTTGTTCAGGGTATCCAGATCATCTTCCAGGCTGAGTCCCGCCTGCTTATACAGGGCGCGCACCTCAGCTTTGTTCACCGAGTGTTCAAACTGCTTCTTGTAGTCAACGCCGGTGTTCCATGAAGGATTGCCGCCGGCGCGGAATTCGAGCTCAGCTCGGAAGGCAAAGATGAACGGGAAGTCCACCTGCTGCGCCCAGAGGAACTGGTTGGCGGCCTGTGCCTGAAAATCGTTGGCTGCAGGTTCGGGAGCGCCCGGATCAAACCATCCCGGCAAATCACCCAGAGAGTTGGCAAGAGCCAGCCGTGCGCGGCCTTGCGGAGTGGAGTTGGCTGCGGCCAGCAGGGCCTCAGAAAGAAGAAAATTTCCTGTCGGATTGGCGATGTGTACCACCTGCAACGGTCCACCGAAATTAAAGAACGTTTTGAACGCAAACGCCGAATCCAGCGCCTGGTTCCAGGTAGCAACTCCGCCGGAGAGCACGCCGCACATGGGTAACGCTGCGTCAAAGCGGCTGGGATTTCTCTGGATCAGGCCGGCGGTAATGATTCCGCCCAGCGAATGTCCCCAGGCGATGGTT
>DATEJX010000206.1:0-19179 GCA_035277785.1 Candidatus Angelobacter sp.
ACGCTCTTTAACTCTTCAAGTTTCTGGCCAGCTTCGCCGAGCTTGCCTTCTGCGGTGAGGCGCTGATAATCGGCGAGGTCTTTGGCGGCCTCGGAAATCAGTGCCTGGAACTCACCGGTGGGTTGGCCTGCAGTGGCCGGAATTCCACCCGAGGCTGGTTGCGGCGTTCCGGCGTTCAACTCCGGCGCTTCATTACCAAACAGTGATGTGAGCGCCGCTTCAAAAGTAGGCGCATATGCCAGTTTGTCCTGCAATGCCAGGACCACCAGTCGCAACTCCGGCATCGGGCTGCGCTCAGCCTGCAAATAAATTGGCTCTGCATATAAGAGTGCTCGTCCGCAGGGGATCACCAGCAGCGTTCCACGACGCACGTGCGAGCCCTGCTGGTTCCAAAGCGTCATCTGACCTGAGAGCTGCGCGTTTTGATCGATACGCGCTTCCACCTGTAGTGGACCATCAACCAGCCTCGTTTTAGGGAAGTTGTAGACGATGGATGTGCCGTAGTGCGCGCCGTCACTGCGACCGGCAATCCAGCCAATCATATTGTTCCGATTAGCCGGCGTGAAAGGCAGAATCTCCACAAACTCCAGGCCGGATTCGCCGGGCAAATTCATCAGCACAAAGTTTGGTTCCATCATCTGCGACGTCTGCTCGCCGCGCCGGTTCAAAGTGACCTCACTGGCAACCGTCCACAGATCTTCACGGTTGTAGAAGAGCTGCGGGTCCGTCATGTGGTACAGCCCATACACTTCCGCCTGCACTGCCAGCATCAGCTCCGGATAACGAATGTGTTTGCGAAGCCCGGCAGGCATTGTGGCGCTGTCCTTGAAAAGGGCAGGAAATATCCTGCGATAGGCGGCAAGAACGGGGTCCGTACTGTCAAAGACGTAGAACGTGGTAGTTCCATCGTAAGCGTCAATCACCACCTTGACGCTGTTGCGAATGTAATTTACGACATCGCCGTCAAGCCGATAGTGAGTTGAGTAGGGATAGCTGTCAGAAGTCGTGAAAGCATCCATCATCCAGTACAGGCGCCCATCTTCGCCAATCACGATATACGGGTCCGCGTCGTACGTGAGAAACGGAGCCAGGGATTCAGTGCGTGAACGCACGTTGCGTCGCATCAGGAGCAGACTGTCATTATTTACATCATCACTGAAAGGAAGTTTATCCAGATCACCTCGCGCAATGGCGATGAGGATGCGGCGCACAAATCCGTTCAGAGGAATGCCGGTGTTTGCCGCATAAGAAGTGAAGCTATTGCTCTGTCCCTGGGGATAGTTGAACTCCTTCTGCCGTGTTTTTACGTAAACATCAGTATTGGTCAGTTCACCGTAATAGATTTCCGGTCGAGAAACATTCAGCTCCGGAACCGTGCTCTGTATAGGCATGTTGCTCAAATAAAGGTTTGGCAGACCCTCTGGAGTAAAGCCGTTCACAGAGTTCATGGTCACGCCGTAACCGTGGGTATAGATCAATCTTTCATTGATCCAGTTTCGGCTGCTCTCCGGAAGTTTGTTCACATTCAGCTCGCGCGCTGCCAGCATCACTTCGCGCAGCTTGCCATTGATCTCGTAGCGATCGATATCGACGTCAGGAAAATCGTAATAAGTGCGGATCTCCTGAATCTGCCGAAGCGTGTCCTGAAGAGCGTGCCAGTCCCAGAGGCGGATATTTTCGAGAGTGGCCTGATTTTTCTCGGGATCGGCTGCGGCCACGCCAGTCTCGGCCGCAAATTCGCGCTGAGCGACTTTGTCCAGCGCAAACGCCTGCCGCGTTGCCGCGATGTTGTAAGTGATATAAGGATGTTCTTTTACCAGTTCATTCGGCTTGACGATGAAATTTCTTACATAGCCACCAATCACCTGAAACACAAAGTAGCAGAGGATGGCAGGGAGCACGGCAGCGGCTAGCCATTTGCCTCGTCGGAATCGGACTGCATTGGCGATGGCGATTACCGCGCCGAGCACCAGCATCACGGAGATCACCACGAGGCCAGGGAGCATGATATGGGCGTCGGTATAGGTGACTCCGCCGAAGATGGTGTGATCTTCAAAGATGGCATCATAGCGGCTGAGATACACGCGCCAGGCAACCGCGAGGAGCAAAAAGGCAAACGTGGTGGAGACTGCGCTCCACGATAAAACACTGTAGTCGCCAAATGGACCTTGCAGCGCACGGCCGGCGCGCTTGATCAGGAAGAAAACAACCGCAACCGCAAGGGTGATAATCGTCAAAAAAAGCAGCCAGCCGGAAATCAGGTCAAGCGCAGGCAGAGTAAACAGGTAGAAACTGGTGGGTTTCCCGAAGATCGGATCGACTGCACTGACTGACGCGGCAGGGGAATACCAATACAGAGCCAGAGTTGACCACGCTGAGAGCATCACGGTCCCGGTGACCAGCGCAATCAGAATGGATGCGGCAATAGACACGAAGCGCAATACCGGCTCTACGGGCAGCTTTACCGGCTGTCCGCCAATAAAGACGGTGTGCGAACCGGGCAGGGAACTGAGTTGCGTTTTCTTGATGGCCAGGTAGGTTCCGTAAAGGACCACATAGGTCACCACTGTGAACAGGACAAATACAGTGGACTGAAGCCGCAGGGTCTTCCAGAACACGCTTGAGTAGCCGAGCGAACCGAACCACAGCGCATCCACATAGTAGGAGAGCCATGTGCGGCCGCCGATGCTGATCAACAGAATGGCGGCGATGATTAGCAGCAGCCGTCGCAAACGCCGCGTTGGGCGTTGCGGAGGGCGACTTGGCACACGCGTTGGCCGCCGGAACGGCGGCCAATCAGGTTCGGACATTATTTAATGTTTCCTCTACCAGCATACGCCTTCAGCGCGCACTGGAGAGCAACATCTTTCATCTGCTCTCTGCGGATCGCATACCGTGTCTCTGCGCAACAAACCGGCCGGCCAGGCTCAGGCGGCCTTCAAGGATTTCTGCAAAAGCTCCAGCGTGAGCCTATTCAGCCGAACAGGATCGGCAATTTCAGATCCTTCCGCCACCAGCGCCAGCTCAAACAGGAGTTCCATCGAGTCAGCCACACTTGCGTCGTCATTATTGGCTTTATAGCGCTCATACAGCTGCGAGACAATCGGATGTCCGGCATTCAGTTCCATAATGCGGCGCTGCTTTGGTCCGCCTCCTTTTCCCTTCTGCAACAATCTTTCCAGATGCGGACTGTACTCATGCTCTTCTGTGACCAGGCATGCCGGCGAATCAACCAGGCGCGTTGACAGTCGAATCTGCTTCACATATTCATCCAGCTTTTTCTGGCATGCTTCAAGGAAGCTCGCGTACTCTTCCTGCTTTTTCTTGATTTCTTCTTCGAGTTGCTTTTTCTCTTCTTCGGTTCCCAGATGGACGGTGCCCTTAGTTACTGACTTCAGACGCTTGCCCTCATACTCGTGCACATGCTGCACCAGCAGCTCGTCCACCGGATCGCTCAGGTAGAGCACCTCATACCCTTTTTGCTTTGAAGCTTCAAGGTGCGGAGAGTTCTCAATCACCTTGCGCGACTCGCCGGTCAGGTACAGAATTTCCGTCTGCTCCGGCTTCATGTGTTCAACATATGCTTTGAGCGTTGTGAGCTCTTTGGGATCATTCGACGATTCGAACAGCATCAGTGGAAGCAGCTTTTCTTTATTTTCATAATCAGAGCTCACGCCTTCTTTCAGCGCCCGGCCAAACTCCGCCCACACCTTTTGATACTGTTCGGCTTCTTTCTCCCGCATTTCTGTGAACGAATCGAGCACTTTGCGGGTAAGCCACTTGCGAATCTGCGTAATGTGCCGGTCCTGTTGCAGCCGCTGGCGTGAGATGTTGAGCGGAAGGTCACTGGAATCCACAACACCCTTGATGAAGCGAAGATACCGTGGCAGCAGGTCTTCACATTTTTCCATCACCATCACGCGCCGGGCATACAAGCGCAATCCCACTTCGCTGCCAACGTAAAACAGATCATAGGGAGCATGTGAGGGGATGAAGAGCAGCGCCTCATACTCCACCGTTCCTTCCGCTTTCAAGGGAAGCACCTTGAGAGGCTCAGTCCAGTCATTAGAGATGTGCTTGTAGAAATCGTTGTAGTCGCTCTCGCTGACCTCTGACCGGCTCCGAGTCCAGATGGGCTTCATGGAGTTCAGCGTCTTGGTCTCGATCTTGCCTTCTTCGTCCTTCTCTCCCGGCTCCTGACGCGGCCCTTCATAGATGATGGGGTAAGCAATGAAATCAGAGTGCTTGTGCACAATCATTGCCAGCTTCCAGCGATCTGTGTAATCTTCAATCCCGCTTTCAGGGTCTGCCTGCTTGAGGTGAAGAATAATGTCCGTGCCGCAGCCTGCTCTTTCAGCGTCCGCCAGCGTGAAAGAACCGTCTCCGCTGGATTCCCATTGCGTGGCGCTCTGCTCTCCCGCACGACGGGAAATGATGGTTACTTTGTCGGCCACCATGAAAGCAGAATAAAAGCCAACACCAAATTGGCCGATCAAATCTGCCATCGCTTGAGCAGACTGAGACTCCTGAATCTTCTTGCGCAGTTCTCGCGTGCCTGATCGCGCAATGGTGCCGATGTGGTCAATCAACTCCTGGCGGCTCATCCCGATTCCGGTATCGCTGAGGGTCAATGTGCGGGCGGCAACATCCGGCTTCAACCGGACCTCATATTTGTGGCCCTCTTCCACCAGTCCGGGATTGGTCAGCGCCTCAAATCTCAGCCTGTCCAGCGCGTCAGATGCGTTTGAGATCAGCTCCCGCAGGAAAATCTCCTTTTGCGTATAGAGCGAATGGATCATCAGGTTGAGAAGTTGTGCGGTTTCCGCCTGAAACTGGAAAGATTCAACAGTAGGTGCTGTTGACATAAGTGTGCTCCATGAAAAATGGGTGTTGAGGCATCGCGCAGCCGCGGGAACGGCATGACCTCCGCGAAACAACAATTTTATAACAGGGTATTTTCCGCAAGAAAGACATAAAGAATCACTCAGAATTAAGGCGTTCCATTTTGAAACTGCAGGTTTGTCCCGTTTGCTCTGGCGATACAAAGCTGTTTCTTTTGAATGCTTTTCACCTCAATTGCTTTGATTAGAAAAATTAATTTGTCATTTTTATGGAATTCTTAGTATTATGCGGCGTCGCAGTATTGCAGCACTTGGATGCCTTTCTTGGCGGGCGTCCGCAAAATAAAAATGTTTTGTCCCCAACCCGCGGATGCTTCGGGACCAGCCGCGCTTATGGGCACCGGGATATTTCCTGGCGCCAATCCTTAATAAGCGAATTTCCAAGGCGGCCCGATCGAGAGCCCAGGCAAATTGAAACGTCCAGCCGGCGTGTTCGGCAATTCCACGTTTCATTTCGTCCTGCGCTCCATTGTTCAGATCAATCTGCGCTTCAAAGTGCATAAGAAGAATTGACTGAAAACAAGCCGCACTCGCTCACATTGAGGAGAGCAACCCTGCCGGGGTCCGTCACGCGGCACACTCAAAACGCTTCCGGGGGAAAGGCATGCCAAGGCACGCCCATGAGGAGTCAGAACCACACTGCTACCGCCTGTACGCCAAGGCACATACATAACATTTACCTGCTCTGGACAATCACGCTTCTCATTCTCCTTTCGCTCAGTATTAATTCCCAGGGACAAGGTACGCCCACGGCCAGCAACACTCTTCTGGCCACCGGCTTCACTCTGCCCTATGGTGCACAGGTGTTGTCGGGTAGCGCCGTCAATCCCGCTACCAACAAACCATTTCGTCATCTTTGGACCTCCGACACCGGCGGGCTTTGCCGGCTTGATCCCGATCTGGATACGGGCGGTCCTTTCACTGTTAACCCAGCCACCTGCATCACCACTGTAGGCGGTGTTGCGTTTGGCTCGGCACGCCTGGCTTACGATCCGCTCACCCAGACCATCTATGGCGTCGACGCCGGGAACAAGGAGAACGTGGCCCGTTATCATTTCCTGCCTGACGGGGATTCCGGGCAGGGACTGGTTTCAACCACCGCCGAATTCCTCGGGGACTCCGGCGGCTGCGGTCTCGGCGGCAACTTCCCCTTTGCGCTTGCTCTCGGGCCAGATGGCGACCTGTACATCGTTTTCAAGCTGAACGGCAACATCGTGCGTATCGTCTCTCCTTCCAGTCCCATCATCCCGTGCTCCAACGTCCAAGTCATGGGCAGCACCGCCGATGCGCGCCGCGGACTGGCCATTGGGTGGATTGGACATGACATGTGGGGTTCCGATATTCGCGGGGTCTGGCGCATCGGAAATGCCGACCAGTGTTTCACTCCCGCCAACGGTAACACTCCGTGCCATGCCACAACTACCCTGAAGACGCTGCTCACTAACCAGATTGCGCTCATTAGTGATCAGGCCTATCCAGCCACCAATGGTGACAGCCTTTACATGACCGAATCCGGAGGCACCATCTTCAAATTGTCGGGCCTTTCAAGTCCGAACGGCAACATCAACCTTGACACCAACTACGCCTCCGGTTTCCTGTTCCTGATCAGCATCGCCATTGACGCTTCTGATCCGGCGAATCCGGTCCTTTACGGCGGCGATGATCCGGGTCAGGAAGCTGGCACCGCCGGTGGAGGACGCTACTACGCGGTTTCCACTACGCCTGCAGCTCCCACCGTTCCCGGTACACCGGTTGGTGTCTCCGCTTTTGCCGGAGACAATCAGGCATCTATCTCCTTCCTTAGCGGCGGTGGCACTGCGGCAACAAGTTATACCGTTCGCAACGCTACTGCTTCTAACGGAATCCTTGTACCTGATGTCACTGCCCCGGCCAGCGGCTCCACCCTTACGCCAACCATCACGGTGACCGGCCTGGTTGATAGCGTCACGTATACGTTTATCGTCTCGGCCACCAATGCTCAGGGCACCAGCGCATTTTCCGCTCCCAGCAATCCTGTGACTCCCATTGCGATTACCGTACCCGGAGCACCCACTGGCGCCTCCGCTCTGGCTCAGGATTCTCAAGCTACTGTCTCCTGGGTGCCGCCTGCCAGCGATGGCAACGCCACCATCATCAGTTACACGGTGACGGCGTACATCAATGGCTTGCCCAGCGGAAATACGGCCACCACTCTGAATGGAACCACCACTTCAGCGGTCGTGACCGGCTTGACCGATGGAACCACCTATACCTTCACTGTGCACGCCACCAACAGCAAGGGCAATGGACCTGAATCTGCCCCGTCGAATGCCGTTACGCCCGCTCGGCCGCTGGGCGCCACCGACATGGCGATTACCATCTCCGGTCCTTCCGCCGTTACCGCCGGAAGCAACGTCACCTACACCCTCTCCGTCAGCAACCTGGGACCAAGCTTTGCTCCGCAGGTAACCGTGGACGACTTCATTCCTGTTGGCGCTACCTTTGTTTCCGGTTCCACCAGCCAGGGAGCCTGCGGTCTGTCTGGCTCGCTGTTCCAGTGCAACCTTGGCGCCATGGTAGTCAACGGCACCGCTACAGTCACAGTCGTTCTGAACGTGAGTACAGCCGTTACCAATACCGCCACCGTCAACGCCAATGACGCAGCGGGCAATCCGGTTGTGGACCCATCTCCCGTGAACAACACGTTCAGCCTGAACACCACAATTGCTGCGCCGCCAACTACCACGGACCTTCAGGTCACTGGATCGCCTCAGAATGGTGGACCCACTTCCGGTCCCACCACCACTGACACCATCACGTGGCAAATCAAGAACGCGCAGAACCAGCCGGCCAATTCAGTAGTGTTCACGGCAACCCTGCCCGCCGGACTGCCTTTCAACTCCGTCTCCACTTCGCTGGGTGCCTGTTCCGGCCCGCCGCAAGGCAGCGGAGGAACCATTACTTGCGCGCTCTCTACATTGCCCGCAAGCCAAACCATGATTGTTACTGTCAACTTCAGCGTGCCCTCCCCAGGCACTCTGAGTTCAACAGGTCAGGTATCCTTCAACGGAACTGACACCAACAATCAGAACAACACATTCACCGTAACTTTGAACGCAAAATAAAACGTCGACGGAATCGCCGGGAAGCAGGGAACGCTTCCCGGCGTTTTTTCTACCCGTTGCGTGCCCTTTCTGGTGACTTCTGTCTGATCCGCGGAGATCAGCATGAAATTTGCGGTAAGGTTTGCCTTTGCTTTCCCGATCACCAGATCACCAGATCACCCGATCACCGGATCACCCGATTCCCACTGCGCTCTCTGCGTACTCTTCGGTGAACCCTCGTTCCGTTGCGACCTTTGCGGCCTTTGCGGTGAGATCCTGAGTTTGCCTTTCGATCACCGGATCACCCGATCACCGGATCACCCGATTCCCACTGCGCTCTCTGCGTACTCTTCGGTGAAGCCCCTCGTTCCGTTGCGACCTTTGCGGCCTTTGCGGTGAATTCGGTTTTCGATCACGGCGATTGCCTGCGCCCTTCGTGCCCTTTGTGGTTAAGCGCTTTTGTTTATCCTTCGGTAAACGCCGCCGTGCACCCCACCTCACCCCGTCAACCCCGAAAAATATAGACTTACACAATTCAACCCCGGAGTTGATTTCGGGCATTTTCTTGATTGAGGTGCACGCCACTTTGCCCCAAAGTTATTCTTTAGTTAACACATCGGTTAAGGGCTGAATGGTATTGCTGATTGCTCTTATGAAGTTATCAATGAACGTTCGCCGTCCGCCCTGGGGCGTGCGGATTTGGCCGGCAGCTACAAGCTACTCGCTAGCAGCTTTGTCCAAAAGCTATCTACGTTAGCACGCTTACTGCGGCGAAGCCATTGCGAATCCGTACACTCAGCCGGTACATGTCTTTTGCGACCCACTGCTGTTAACGAGTACATGCCCAAATGTCGATTGCAAGCAAATTGTGGTTCATTGTGCGCGCGACTCGCTCAACCCTTGTCCTCCCGACCGAACTCCGAAGAGATGAGTCCCGGCTCGATAGCAAGTGAAATCGTCTTTTACACTACCCCCGTTATTCGGTGATTGTGATGAAGATCACATTTGCAATGGAATCCTTGTGTAACAATCCGCTTCGCTGCACGAAAGGTTGGGTTCCCAGGCATGTTTAAGTTACTGAACGGCGGGAGAGGGAACATGTTGCAGGAGGCGGACCGGCTGCGGCATATCGTAATCTCAGCCCCGCCGTCATTTCAGTGATGAGCGTCACGACGCGATGTGACGCTGAAATGTGTTGCAGGTCTCCAAGGCCAAAGTATGCCTAAACCCAAAAACTTTGAGTTGAGTGAACCCTGAGTTGGGTGAGAGAAGCTTAGAGTGCCGACTTTTTGTGTCCGGCAAAGATATTCTCGACACGATAAGTTCGTAATTCGACATTTAATCGAGAACCATCCTTCCATAAAACAGGTACAAAACGCCCATAACTTCGGGAGTTTGTTCCGGCCGGCGAACATCAGTATCGCAATACGATAAAACACCAGAGTTGCTGGTAGGGTACGGGCACTGCTGGAGGCCTCTCCACCCTGCCATGAGGCCAGACGCGTTGGTTTGTTCGCCAACGGGCAGCGCCGTTTTGCTTTACAAGACCAGAAAATCGTCCACCCAACCCATGAGAAGGGCGAACTTTTTTTGTTTGCCAAAGGAGCCGAAAAAATGCGGCGGTACATCCTTCTAAGCTGTGTATGTCTTTTGACTCTTGCCTGCTCGGTCATGCTGGTGGAAGCAGCCAGCACACCCAGTGGACAGATCGTCAACACTCCGCCACCAGATGGCGGCCCGGGAACCCAGGGCGGCGGCGGGTTTTCCAACGCGCCCAACGGGCTTATCTCACAAAGTCAATTCAACTCCGACCTATCGTTTTTTGATCAGGTCTTCAAAGTGCCGGACGGCCTGGGGCCGGTTTACAACGCCCAGTCGTGCCGGGAGTGCCATCAAAATCCGGTGACCGGAGCGGCAAGCCAGGTAACAGAGCAGCGCTTTGGCCACACCGATGCGTCGGGAAATTTTGTGGCCCCCACGGTGCAGGTGCGCGACAACGCCGGGAGCACTTTCACCATCGCCAACCGGTCCCTGATCAATGATCGCGCCATCTGCGCTCCCGCGCAGGAGCGCGTTGACGAATCCCTGGAAACCGTTCATACGTTCCGGATCTCACTCAACGTGCTGGGCGACGGCTTTGTGGAGGCCATTCCGGACCAGCAGATCCTCAACCTGGTGAACACGGAGCCTACTCAGCCTGCCGGCGGGGGATTGATCCAGCCCAAGGCGGTGATGGTGGGAACTACAGAGAGTGCGGACAACGCATCCGTGGGCGAGGTGAAGCGGGTAGGTCGGTTTGGCTGGAAGAGCCAGATGTCCAGCCTGCTGAGCTTTGCCAGCAACGCTTTCCGCAATGAAATGGGGATCACCAGCCGCCTGGCCCCGAATGACCATGAAGTGGTGGCCGCATGCGACACGGTGGCTGATCCGGAAGACAACCCGAAGAAAAGCATCGGCGCACAGGGAATCGACACCCAGGCAGAGTTCATGCGAGCCACGCAAGTGCCTCCTCCGGACACCAATCCGCCGAATCCGGCGGCGGTGCAGGATGGGCGGAACCTGTTTGGCCAGATCGGCTGTGCAATCTGTCACCAGGAGCAGTTCACGACCGCAGCGGCGGGTACATTCATCGCGGGACTGGGAGTGGATGGCAGCGGCATGACTGTGTCTTCAGCGTTGGGAGGACAGAGCATCACTCCGTACAGTGATTTTCTCCTTCATAACATAGGAACAGGGGATGGCGTGGTGGATGGTGGTGACCTGGGCGACATAACGGTCGCGGACGGCACCTCGCTCCAAACCACTGCTAATTATCTGCGGACTCCGCCTCTCTGGGGTGTGCGCGTGCGTTCGCGGCTCATGCATGACGGCGAATCGGTCACCTTCAATGATGCAATCCAGCGTCATGCGGGCGAAGCCACCGCTGTCAAGAATGCATTCAACGGCCTCACAGCATCACAGAAAAGCGACGTCGTCTCTTTTTTGAAGTCGCTGTGAGCCTGAAGAAAAGTAATCCGGCGGGGGGAAGGCAGGACCTTCTCCTCGCTGTTCAGCATTTCCGGAGTCGAGGAGAGCCAATGAGAGCCGATTTCAGCGCTGTGCCTAAGACCGCACCTGCTTTTTTGAGTGCAATCCTCTGTATTTGTATTGCAGCCTGCAAGAGTACTCCGAAGCAGCCGGCTGTACAGCCAAACAAGACGCAAGCAATAGAGGCGCCGCTTCCTCCGCCGACACTGGATGACGTCCGGGCCAAAGTGGACAGCATTTATCACGGGGCACTGAAGGTGGATGAACCGCGCAAGCCGAAATTTCTTGTGGGAGACTTCAATGGCGACAACTCGCAGGACATTCTGGTGGCGGTACGGCCGGCGCCCACCCGGCTGGCCGACCTGAATAGCGACTTGGCAGCCTGGATTGTGGAAGATCCGCGGCTGATCTGGGTTCCAGACCCGAGCAGAGTGGTACAGAGGATGCCGCCGGCGAGACCTCACCCTGCACGCATCCAGGCTGGTAATCGGCTTTGGGCGATCATCCATGGTTTCCGCGAGAATGGATGGCGCAATCCGATGGCGACCCAGAGCTACTTGCTGGTGAACGTAGCGGCGAACGGACTGCAACAAGAGTCCGCGCGCCAGGCTAGCACGGAATTCGAACAAAGCCCGTTGCCGCTGGGGATCCAGTATCTGTTGCGTTATCACGGAGAGGTGCTGCGAGAAACGATCGGACGCAGGGCCTACTTACTCTACTGGACCGGCGGTCACTATGCGCGAACGAAGATTGAGACCGCGAGAGCTGTGCCGCAAAAGCTGGCTGGAGATCGTGGAAAGGCGAAGGAAGCATCACGAAGGCAAGGAGACTGACGCAAAGGATGCTGGCCAACGGCAACGCCCAGATGAAATGTGCTGACCCTCATTCTAGCAGTGCGCAAAAATCCCACGTTCACGTTTACGATCTTCTTTACCAGCTCAATGAAGCTTTCGCCCGCGTCCAGCGCCGCATAGCGTTATTAGAGCAAGTCGGTATTTTCGATCCTCTGATGATGCAGCTGCTCAACCGGGAGTCTGAAAGCCTCCGCGCAGGAGCCAATTCTCATCTGCTCGGAGCCATGCGACGCATCGAGGAACGCGACCGCGAGCGCTTCTCGCAGCCGCCGCACGAACTGAACCCTTAACCACAAAGAACACGAAGGGACATAAAAGCAAAAACCAATTAGCTGCAGATTGACCCTGATCCGCGCAGATAGAGAGTTCTTCTTTCAGATCTCGCGTTCATCCGCGTTTATCTGTGGCTATTTTTTGCGTTATGTCCTTTGCGTTCCTTGCGTCCTTTGCGGTAAAGGTGCTGGATTCTGTTTTCCGATCACGCGCGATTTTGGCGCATTGGGGTGGAGCAGGCGGAGCGACAATAGAAAACCTCAACTTCCTGACGACTCTGCGGTAAATCCCTGGCCCAAAGCCTCTTGAAGCTCCCTTAAATGCTGAATCTCTTTCACGACTACCAACTCGCCCCGATCCATGATTTTCTGCGCTGCCTGAACGGCGCCTTCTGCGCGCTCTACCGTTTCGTTCAGCAACTTCCTAATCTGTTTTTCCAGTGCCTGCCCGCTGTTTGCAACTCGTTCTTTGAAATCATTTTCCACCCGGGAGCTGTTCACCTCCAGCAACTGCCTGAGGAACTGCACTGCGTAGCGAAGAAATGGCTGCCTGACTCGAACCGCAGATAGGGCAACGTCGCGCAATAATCCGAAGGGAGACACCGGACGCGCTACACGAATCATGTCATAGAAGCGGAACTCAGACTTGGCTATGAGTTCCTCTCCTGCTTCGAATTCTTTCTTGAGTTTCAGTCCGCCAAATCCTTCCATGGATTGCGCGAGTGAACTGAGATAGCTTTCAGTCAGCGCGGTGAACCGCGCCATCGTCTTGCTATATAACTCGTCCGCGCTTACTTGTTCTTTTTGCAGCCAGGGCTGCACTGTGCTCCTTGCAATTTCCTGCGCAATTCGCATCACATCCCGGCGGTATTTCGGTCCGGAGCGGAACGCCACCGTTTCCATCCGCTTTTGCAGCTCCTCGTTTGCTGAAGCTACAGAGGCTGCCATAAAGGCATTCCTGCGTTCTGCAAAAATGTTGGCCATCCTCTGCTGCTCGGCGGCGAGAAGCGGTGTCAGATCACGCAATGAACCCTTTGCCATCTCAACCTGTTCGCGCAATTCAGTCAGCCGTTTTCGCGATTCGTCCAGCGGCCGTGTGAGCGCGCCAACTCTCTCAGAAATAATGGACAGCAACTCCAGCCGCAGCCGTTCAATTCCGCGCTCCCATGCAGTCTGTGCCAGCGCTGCGCCTGAATCAGCGGCAAGCTTCTGCAGATTTTTAACCAGCTCCTCTCCATCCCGCGTGGGCGTTCCTGATTGCAGCCATTCCGTCGCGCTGATCTCCAGGACAGGCCCAATTTTCTGCCGCAGATGCTTCTCCAGAATCACCCGCGCAAAATCTTTGGCGATGAGGCGCTCAGCCTTTGTCACACGGTCAGCTTTATTCAGCACCACCATCATGTCCTTCACGTGCGCTGAAACCGCCTCTGCCAATGACAGCTCCTCGGCTGATAAAGGCGGATCTGCGCCAATCACCAGAATGGCCGCATCCACATGAGGTATAAATGCGCGTGTCGCCTCCGTATTGCTCTTGAAAATCGATCCCAGTCCCGGGGTATCCACCAGACACATGCCTGAAGCAAGAAGAGGGCTTGGTACAAAAACTTCAACTGCGCTGATCCTCTTGCCGTTCCCGGGATTCTTCTCCTCTGAAACGTAGGCTTCTAGTTCGACCGGTTGAATCCCCTTCCATTCTCCCGATTGCAACCGGATTCTTGCAGCCGTTTCCGCGCCGTAGCGAACCACCGTTGGAACAGCCGTAATCGGTAGGATTCCTGTCGGCAGCATCGGCATGCCAATCAGGGCATCCAGAAGCGTTGACTTGCCTCGCTTGAATTGTCCCAGGCAGGCAACATAAAAACGCTGAGCGCGGGCGCGCTCCTCCAGATCCAATGCATGTTGTTGAATTCTCTCTGCGCCTAAGTCGCGCGCTGCTTGCAGAATTACGTTTGGCTGCAGCGTGGATCCTGCTGAACTGTCTGCCGCCGGTTTGTTCGGCGCGGTCACTGCGGTATGGCGCCCATTCCGTGAATTTTGAAATCCAGGTATAGCGGAGTCACTTTGATTTGCTCGCCACTGCGATACTTCGGCAGCGCAGCCAGGCGCACCAGCCAGCTGATCACTCCCGGATTACCGCCGCTCAGCGAAAGCAAGCGTTGCTTGAACTCATCCAGGTTCTCCGCCGCCAACCCTGAGTTTTGAACTCGCCAGTCAATAAATTCACGCGCAGCTTCTGGAGCAAAATCGGCCAGCATCAGCCGCTCTTTGCGCTCCACAAACAGGGTTGACGCGTAGCCAATCTCTTCCATGTGGTTTGATCTGGCAATAACGACTACCGGCGTTGATTCGGAAATCCAGGACTTCAGCAGCGCCGCGAATTGTTGCGAGGCAAAACTGAAATGGTCCAGCACCAGCAAGTACGGCGCTTCCTTCAGGGCCGCCGCTACGATTCCGCGCAGCGAAATAATGCTCACGCCGCTCAGGACCGTTCCTGGCCTCCTTCCGAATTTCTGCTTCATCGTGGGATTGCCGCTCTCGAGCAGCCGCAATGCCAGCTGCCGGCACACGTCCTGCATCCCCTTGTCTGCCTGGCAATAAATCATCTTCGGAAAATCACGCCACAGTGATCTCACCAGCAGTGACTTTCCCGCGCCGGACTCGCCATGAAAGAGAAATGTTCGCCGATCCGCAAACCGCCTTCGCAATTCCTCCACTTCCTTCATGCGGCCGAACACTGGTTCAAGGGCCCGCTCCATCACTTGGACTCCGCCTCCGCAGCATTCATGTCATTGCGGACGGGCTTTTTCACCTTTGCAATCGTCAATTTCACTGCGCGCAGCAAGCCTTCCACTGAATCCTTCAACTCCGGCGCCACGGCCGCAGGCACCGGGCCGTATCCGCCCAGGTATCGCGGTTTGAGCTCTTCCACCGCGATATCGATATAGCCGAGGCTGGTGATTATCGAATGCCGGGCAGAGATCGCCGGCTCCGGTGCAGCTATACCCCACCGTCGCAGGAACTCGATAAGCTGCGCGCGCAGGTTCGCCACTTGCTCCCGTACTTCATCGCGCTCCGGTACGCTCATGTCCTGGATGTATTTTGGAAACGCGCTCCAGGAGTGGTCGGCAATCGCGTTTTCAATGCTGCTCAGCAGCCGGTCAATATACTGGCAGCTCACCAGCAGCCGCCGGCGATGGTGCTCGTTCAGGTCGATCTGCTCGTTCATAGAGTCAGGACCGCACAAAAATGGATTTTAGAATTGAAGGGAGGAAGGGAAGCAGACGGTCCCTACCTGCAATTCAGTAGGAGTCATCTGCCTGATGAGGGCGGTTACGGGTGAACCCCAACACCCAAAGGTCGTATTATCGCCAACCTGGGTGGAGCGGTCAATCTAGCGGAACAGATGGTAGTGTCTTAATTTGGATTCAGTGCTTATTCCCACCATCAAATCCAAACCTTCCGAGACAGGGTCGTCTTTTTCTTTGATTCCTACGCTGATCCCCGCAGATAAAAGTTCTTCCTTCATATCTCGCGTTCACCGGCGTTTATCTCTGGCTATTTTTTGCGTTATATCCTTTGCGCCCCTTGCGTCCTTTGCGGTATACGTACTGGATTCTGTTTTCCGATCACGGCGATCACGGCGATGCTTCCCTACGCCGTCATTGCTTGCGCGCCCAGCGGCGTCTCCGGCCGGGTCTGCCACAGCGTCCACAGGGTCTGGATAAACTCGTCTTCATACATTGAATTCATTTCTGCCGTCAGGATCTCAACTTCCATCCCCAGAACAGTCGCCAGCTTGGCCACGAACGCGGAATTCGGCCGGTTATTCTCCGGCGCTTCCTGGGCCAGTTCCACTGCGCTGATGTTCACGCCTGCAGCGCGCATTTTTTCCGTCTTGTCGCCGAAGCGGCAGATCACAATCGCCTGGTCCACCCAGTCAATCAGAGTCCTGATGTTGTAATGGGTTTTTACTGCCAGCTCAATCACATCGGCTGTGGCCAGGTTCTGGATTTCCTCTATGCCTTCCTCTTCCAGTCGGTATTCCTTCCAGATATTGATGCCGCTCACCTGCTGCAGACCTGATCCGCTGGGGCTGACGGCGCTGATGTTGAACAGGGTTCCCAGCTGGGTTGTCGCGGCCCGCAGCACGCCCACCAGCACCTTGTTCAAAATGAAAGGTATGGAAAAGAAGACGACAAGGGTGGCATGCAGGTTGCCGTCGTGCGACTTCAAGGCCAGATCCAGCGCAATGCCAATACCCACGCTCAGCAGCAGGCGATTGATCGCGCCCCAGAACAGGTTGTCGTTGAGGTCATAGACATACAAACGCCGTATGATCATTCCCAGGTTGAAAAGATAGGCGCCGATGAACACCATGCACACGGGCAGCGTGAAGGAAACATTCTGGGGAAAAAACCACTTGCTGTCTCCAAAAAACAGGAATGCCACTTCGCCGTACGCCACTGCGAACAGGATCAGGTACATGAATGAGAGCAGGCCGGAAGGAACCCATAAGGCCAGCCGGCTGTAGTAATGCTCAATTTCCTGGCTCACTCCCTGCTGTCCTCCCCAGCTTTTCACCAGGCTGCTCTCCGTAGCGCGAAGCTTTTTCAAATCGTCGTCCAGGGACCGTTGCTTGTAGCGGACAAAATGGTTGCGCAACGTCACCGTCAGAATGAGCGGCAACATGGCACATATCACAAAGGCGACATATACGGCCAACTCGGGCCAGGGTATGGATGCCAGGAAAATCATGGATAACTCCGTCGTCGGTCCGTCAGGATGCAACAGAGCGCGCGAACTTGAACTTTGGGGGGTAAGAAGAACGTTACCCCAGTTCGCTCTTCCGAAGCAAACGAAATCTGGCCATAGTTACCTTTGAGGGCCTCAAGCCACCGCCGCGGCAGCCAGCAAACGCTTTACCGCGCCGTCAAGGCTGGTAAATTCCATGCCATATTGGAATTTGTTCACGCCCCGCACCACAGCATGCACGGTCACCTCTGTAGAGAAACCCGGTAGCCTGAATTGCAGCTCCACGTTTTCATCCAGCGCGATCTGTGCTGGGATGAAAACTGCGATACCGTCCTGGCTGATGTTTCTGGAATAGCCCGGCACAAGCTTCTTTTCTCCCTTGATGCGGCGCCAGACTTTCACATGCATGTTGATCTTGGTTCGAGGAGAACGGCGGTTGTTACGTTTCGGCTTCAAGGGGATAGTGTTATCAGCGATTGTTTGCATTCCGGGAGACTCCTGCGGCAAAGTCGCGCGCGCTCTCGTGGCAACCGCACCGCGCGAAAACTACTACCGGCATTTTGCACCAGAAGGGAATTGAACTAAAGTTACCCTCGTAATGAACAAAAACAAAGGGGATACAACCGTTCGCTGGTCTGAGCAGGAACCCTGCATTGAGGCCGGCTGTTGCAACGGGCTGGACTGGAAGAGCATCGTAAATTGTAAGGAAAGTTTTTTTGTCGTCCAGGAAGCCAAGGCCGTATCTGCTGAAGACATCTGGCAGGGATGGAGCGCGTTTCAAAACCGGTGAAGTCATAGCAGAGAGTGGAATTTATAGTGTCCATCATCAATCCCACCGCTTGCCGCGCGAGGTGGGTCTATATAAAGAGCAGCTCTTTCCCCGATGCGAGCGCTGCCACGAGTTAGTCAGTTTTCAACTGCTGCACGCCGCGCCTGCCAGGAGCGAAGGGCCGGAAGATTTCCAAATTCATCTTTTCGAACTGCCGGTAATAGAGGAAGCGCCCAACATCGTGAGCAGCGAACCGGATGCTGCATGATTTATGAATCCGCCGGGCCCTCCCAGTCGTTGCTCCTTTTTCAGCGATGGTAAGGTGGCGTAAGACATCCCTGCCTCGCCTGGGCAATTCAAAGTAATGACGCTATGAGGATCCTCTGTCTGAGTGCGAACATGGAACTCGCCCGGCTTCGCCAGGCTGTTCTCGCTTTGCACGGCGTGGACGTGGACATCGCGCGCTCAAAGAAGGAAGCCGAGGCCCTGCTGGAAAAACCATACGACGCGGCGCTGCTCTGCCACACAATTTCTGAAAACACTGCCCAACGGCTGGTGGCACTCTTCCGGGAGAGAAATCCCGGCCGTTGCGTCATCTTCCTCGCCCGCAGTCCCTGGCAGGAAAGCCCGGTCACGGCGGACGTCACACATTGCACTCTTGACGGCCCCGATCTCCTGATTGACGTAGTGCTTACATGTCAATCGCACTTAGCGTCCGGAGAATTCGCCCCGGCCGGTCACAAAACCGCCCGCACCAGCCAGACTGAAACTTAACCTCGGAATCGAGTTCTGGTAGACAACTCAGCAACCGCGCGTGAGTTCTCATACATTTCCTGCCGTCCCTTGCCTGGAAGAAGCTGATGAAAATTTCCAAGGAACTTGACGACCTTAGGTTTGTCGCGGAGTGTGATCCCGAACATGGCTTCACGCCGCTGGATATTGAGTGCCGCCATTGCGGCGGGCGGATTGACCCTCATTCCAGTGGGGCCTCGCTTACATCTTCATGCGGCCATGCCGCAAGGGCGTTTTGGTCGGAAGCGCAGATGCACGTGTTTATCGCAGAGGCCTGGGACGCGCTGCGCCAGGGCTGCGCTCGTGCCCGCGCCGCCGCGGTGAAAATTTCCTGAACTCCACCCCTCTCGGTTCAAAAATTCTCTGGCTACTTGACTTCGTTTCCTGACGGTCTAGAATGAAGTGCATTCGGAGCAGAATGCCTTGCTCCAGCGCGCCGTTCGTAACCTGGCAATCTTTGTAGATTGATTGGGAGGGAAGGTGCGCATCCACACCACTGTTCGCAAACAAACTCCTACTGAAGAACTGGAACTGCGCGATCTCCTCGACCGTATCCTCGATAAAGGTATTTTTCTGGGTTCAGCCAATATGCTGTTGCTCAGCGAAACTGATCTCTCTGCCTCGCAAAAACGCTTTAGCGTCAGCTCGCCTTCGGGATCGCAAGACTCGCCGGAGCATGCCGAAGAATCACCGGCGGTCGGTCCCAGCAGGCAGATCAAGAGGCGAGTC
>DATEJX010000207.1:0-11178 GCA_035277785.1 Candidatus Angelobacter sp.
GAGGTCGCCGCAGGTACGGATCAGCGATTCTTCAATCCTGCGGACGAACTCGACTGCTCCGATGCGCGGCTCGAACGCGCGTAGATCAAAAATTGGATAGCCCACAAGCTGGCCGGGGCCATGAAATGTGACGTCGCCGCCGCGGTCGGTTTCGAAGAGTTCAATCCCCTGGCTGGAGAGGAAGTCGCGGGAGGCAATGATGTTCTGCATCCCGGCGTTGCGGCCGAGCGTAATCACCGGGGAATGCTCGAGCAGCAGCAGTGTGTGTCCGGCACGGCCTATCTTGACCAGATGGACGAGTGTGTTCTGCAGATTTAAAGCGGTGGAATAGTCAACGCGGCCAAGGTAAATGACATTGATGACGCGGAGGGACACATGGACATTGTAAACGCTTTATAGGGCGCGCCCCACAGCGGTCCTGAAATCTTCAGGACCGCTAAGATTGTTAATACGGCTCAAGCGTGAGCTTGCAGGGCACTATCACTCTCTCACAATTTCTCCAAGCTGTGATGGATGGCATAGGGATTTCTCGCTACGCTCGAGATTTCAGAAAAGCTGGCCGTTGAGGACTGAATGCTACTACTAACTCGCTATCTGCTCCTCATCGCTCATGCCGTGCATGTAGCCGTCAGGATCTTTTTCAAATTTCTTCTCACACTCAACGGAGCAGAAATAGACCGTCTCATTGTGGTAGTCAAGGCTGGCGGCTGCCCTGGGGATACTTACGTGCATTTTGCAGACCGGATCGATAGGCATGGTTCCCCTCCGAATGAGTTGATTCGCAATTTACGCCGAAGGATGCTGCCCTGATTTTCTACAGATCGCGAATTGCCAGAATTGCCGACATTGCCAAAATTGCGATGCCTTAACCATCTGCACCTGGATTTCCAGCTTCCGTGTTGTTTCTAAAACTCTGATTGTCAGGAAGAGACTTCTCGGGCAGAATACGTGCTGTTCCAACTTACCTATGAAAAAAATCCTGCTGATGAGTCTTTCCATGTTCCTGTTGGCTGGTTGTTCGAGCCAGCCATCGCGTTCTGATGTGGCCACAATCATCGAAAACACCGGCGTGCTGATTACCTCGAAACCGGTCAATGCGGAAATTGAGATTGGACGCACGAAACGTTGCGGCGGAGATGCCAATGCCGCCATTTACGCTCTGATGCGCGAGCACGGCTGGGCTGATGTGAACCCGAGCGGCAGCGTTGAACTTACAACGAAAGGCAAGGATTTACTGCAAAAACTGGGCGCGAGCCCGAATAAGGGCGGAGTGGGAGGATGTAATTACGAGTTTTATCTTGTTCCTATGGGAGAGAAAAAGCGTGTGGAGGTGACCGGTCTTGCGCAACTCTCCAACTCCGCCATGCTGGCCAAGTACTCTCTGGTAGTGGAGCTCAATGAGTTCGGCAAAGACATGACGGTGGGATCGGATTTTTGTAACAAATACATGACATCCGCAAACTCAGGCACGTGTCCTGATGTCGAAAGTCCCATGATGTTCGCAGTTCCTGGACAGGAGGGATTCGCAACCACGGGAGAATATGAGGCCCATCTGGTGAAGTTCGATGACGGATGGAAGGTGGAGTAGAATCGGAGCGACCGCGACATAAAAAATGCCGCGGTCGATTCAAAGTTTAAAGGTTAGATGTTGATCGCTTTGCCCTCGACTGCGCTAAACGCGTCGAGCATGCCTTCAGATACAGTCGGGTGGGCATGGACAGTAAACATCAAGTCTTCAACTGTGCCTTCCAGTTCCATTACCGCCACAGATTCCGCGATCAGCTCCGTCGCCACTGGGCCGATGATATGAACGCCCAGAATCTCACCAAATTTGGCGTCCGCAACCACCTTAATGAAACCTTCATGGTTATCAATGATGCTGGCTTTGGAATTAGCCGTGAAGGGGAACTTGCCTACCTTCACTTGATGCCCAGCTTCTTTGGCTTTGGCTTCCGTGAGCCCCACACTGCCGATCTGAGGCTCACAGTAAGTACAACCGGGAATGCGCAGCTTGTTCACCGGCTTTGCGGGTTTACCGGCAATGCGCGTGACCGCAACAATGCCGCACATGGCGCCTGAGTGGGCAAGCTGCGGGTAGCCGGCAACAATGTCGCCGATGGCGTAAATGCCGGGTTCGCCCGTTTCCATCCACTCGTTTACATGAACGTAGCCACGCTCGGTTTTGACGTTGGGTGTTTTCTCCAGCCCGATCTTTTCCGTGTTCGGTCCACGGCCCACCGCGATGAGCACTTTTTCGGCTTCGAGTTTCTGCTGCTGCTCACCTTGCGGAGTAAAGCTGACGGTTACGCCACCTTTGGTCTTCTCGACTTTCTCTACTTTGGTGTTGACGAAGCAGTTGATGCCTTTTTTCTTAAAACTGCGCAGCAATTCCTTGCTGACTTCCTCGTCTTCCACGGGAACGAGCCGGGGCAGCATTTCAATGACGGTCACTTCGGTTCCGAAGGAGCGGTACAATGACGCGAACTCCACGCCCACCGCTCCGGAGCCAATGATGACCATTGACTTCGGAATGGAAGAGAGGCTGAGCACTTCAATGTTGGTCAGGACCTTGTCGTCGGGCTGCAGTCCGGGCAGCATGCGGGCGTAAGAGCCGGTGGCAAGGATGATGTTCTTAGCCTGAATCTGCGATTTCTGGCCGCCTTCCCCGGTGACGTCCACGGTGTGTACGCCGTTTTTCGCCGGACCAGTAAGAGTGCCGAATCCGCGGACAGCAGTCACTTTGTTTTTGCGCACCAGGAAATCCAAGCCCTTGGTGTGCTTTGCAACAATCCCATTTTTACGCTCCTGAATGGTCTTCCAGTTCAGTTTGCCGGCGCCGAGGCCGTCAATGCCGTATTTTTCCGCCGATTTAAGGTGATCGTAGACTTCGGCATGGAAAAGAAGCGCCTTGGTAGGAATGCAGCCCACGTGAAGGCAGGTGCCGCCAAGCTTGTTGTCTCTTTCAATCAGGCAGGTTTTAAGTCCAAGCTGGCCGGCGCGGAAGGCGGCAGTGTATCCGCCGGGTCCGGAGCCGATGATGGCAACGTCATAAGTTGTATCTGGCAAAGTCATGCTCCCCTGTGAGGAAAATCGTGAGAAGACAAACAGAAGATTGTAAATTAGCCGTCAGCAATCAGCACTGAGCATTCAGCCAATCCAGTTCTTTCCTTCTTCCATTAGATAGAGCCAGTAGCTGCAAAGATTCGACTCCGCAGCTCACGAATTCCAGAGTTTGAGCACAACCCGGTCTCTCAGGGGGTTACGTCTAATTCGAATACGTGGAGGAGCGTACCTCGGTTCTCCAGAAAGCGTGAAGGGAAATGGTTGTACTTTGGTGGATTATCGTGGGATTGATTGCCGGATGGGCGACAGGCAAGATTATGCGTGGCTCCGGCTATGGCGTGCTGGCAGACATTTTGCTCGGCATTGCGGGTGCGATTGTAGGCGGCTGGATTATGCGAGCTTTGGGCGGAACCGGCCAGGGCGGAATGATCTATACCATTCTGATCGCGATTGTGGGAGCCGTGGTTCTGACGGCTATATTCAGAGCGATTATTGGGCGAGGCCGGACAAGCGGTACCGGAGGCATTCGACGGGCGGCGTGAGGGTTAGCCGCGAATCAACGCGAAAAGTGCGAATCGGGAGACGAGGCGCTTCGCGCTAATTCAGGGATTACTTAAGGATCTTCGCCGCGTCCTTGGCAAAATAGCTAAGGATCATGCTGGCCCCGGCACGCTTGATGGACTGAAGTGATTCCATCATCACTCGGTCCTTGTCGAGCCAGCCATTGCTAATGGCAGCCTGCAACATGGCGTACTCGCCTGAGACCTGGTAGGCGGCAATGGGCAGGTCAAAGCGGCGCCGCGCTTCGTTGATCACATCCAGGTACGGCATAGCCGGCTTGACCATGATCATGTCGGCGCCTTCGTGAATGTCCTGTTCGATCTCACGCATGGCTTCGCGCAGATTGGCTCCATCCATCTGATAAGAGCGGCGGTCGCCAAACTGGGGAGTGGAATCTGCGGCCTCGCGGAATGGACCATAGAAGCCCGAAGCGAATTTGGCGGCATAAGAAAGGATCGGCGTGTTGATGAAACCGGCTTCGTCCAGTCCTTTGCGGATGGCGGCAACGCGACCGTCCATCATGTCAGAGGGAGCGATGATGTCCATACCCGCTTGGGCCTGCGAGACAGCCGTCTTAGCCAGGATGTCGAGCGTGGTGTCGTTCTCAATTTCATATTCGAGTGCCGCTTCTTCAGCCACTTTGGTAGCAGCAGCGGCAAGGTTCTCGCGCGCAACCACCATCACGCGCGGATTCTTCCCACCCGATGTTTTGCGCCTGACAACGCCGCAGTGTCCGTGCGACATGTATTCGCACAGGCAGACATCGCCCATTACGACAAGATCGCGAACTTCCTGCTTAATGGCCCGTGTGGCGCGCTGAACAATTCCATCTTCCGCCCAGGCGCCAGTAGCAACTTCATCTTTCTTCTCAGGAAGCCCGAACAGAATAATCCCGCCCAGACCGAGAGACTTCGCCTCCCGTGCTTCTTTCACCGCTTCATCAATCGATAGATTGAACACCCCCGGCATGGAACTGATCTCTTTGCGAACCCGCTCTCCCGGGCAGACAAACAGGGGGTAAACAAAATTTGAGGGTTCGAGATGGGTCTCGCGGACGAGGGAACGCAGGGAATCAGACTGGCGCAGCCGGCGAAGGCGGGTGACTGGAAAGGCCATAACAAGGGAGAGTTTAGCAGTTCTGGAACCCAACCGCGGTTTGAATCAATCGGCGATCAGGAAGGCGCCGGGAATCCTCCTATCCAGGGTGGCCAGCACGGCGCCGTGTGCTTTTGCCAGTTCTGCCAGATGTCCATCTGTAACATGCCCAGCAGTGTTTACCCAAGCGGGAAGACGGGAAACATCGTTCTCGTCAGGTATGAAGGTGAACTGAGGAGAGGGGGAGCGCTTCAGCCGAAGCAATAAGGACCGCGCCTGAGCAATGGAAAATCCATAAGCAGCTGCCTGGGAAAGCACCCTTACAAAGCCCAGTTCTGTAATTGAGCATGTTGCCAAATGAGATGGCCGATCTCCAGCCACCCATGAAGCCATGCGGTGGTGAAACTCATGTTGCTGAAATCCCAGCGCGACAAGGGCATTTACGTCAAGCAAATAGATCATGGGAAGTCAGCTTGGATCTCATGAACCTCTTTGCTGCTTAACATTGGCGAGCCTGAACCGGCGGTCAGAACAGGAAGTCCGGAAATAGGATCTCGAACAATCCTGGCCTTGTAAGGTTTTTTGGTTTGTGGCGTCAGGACAATTTTTCCAGCTTCGATCCTTGCTTCAAGAGAGTCGCCCGTACGGATGCCCAGTTTTCGCCGAATTGGGCCGGGCAAAACAACCTGTCCTTTGCTGGATACCTTCGTGGTCACGGTAAGACCATCTTACCTTCCAAGTGTCATGGACACAAGCTGAACTCGATAAGCGCCATTTACCCCACAGGACGCAAAGAATGGCCACCAGACGCCAATATGCACCAAGGACATCTCTTATTCCGAAAGTATTGATCGGGTCACCATCATAGTCACTCGGAAGACCTGGAGCGATATTGAATGCAAAAAATCCGGATGGTGGCGCTATCAGGCTTCCTTGTGTTTGCGGTTTTGATTGCTGCCGGGCAGAACGAAGGTGATTCGGCCAGGCACGTACTCGAAGAGGCGCGGCAGGCCACAGGCGGCGATGCCTGGGACCGGGTTGCAGAGATTGTCACGGAGGGTAAGCTCCAGGCTGCATGGAACAGCGGTTCGCTGCGTCAGGTAGAGGATATAGCGACGGGAAGAAATGTTTTGCATTATGAATTCGCCTCAGGATCCAAGGCAACACAGGGCATGGAACTTCACGGCTCCTGGAAGCAGGATGCGAATGGTTACATTTCCATCTCTCACGATCTGCTTTCGGAAAGAAACGCCTTGGACGATCGCTATTTGGCCCAGCGAGCATATTGGCTGCCGGAATTTGGCGGCGCTGCCGTTGTGCTACTTCCATCCAATGGCCCGGAACAATCGAGCTATCATCGCGTTAAAGTGAAGCCGCAAGGCGGGCGCGGATTTATATTGTGGATCAACCGCCAGACCCATTTGATCGAACGCGTTGAACACCAGGGCAACCAACCGCACACGGAGTTCTGGAGCGACTACCGCGAGGTGCGGCTTCCATTACCCCAATTGGGTTCCATTCGTCTGCCATTCAAAGTTTCAATTCAGCCTGGCGCGGAGCAGTTTGTTTACACGACCAGGCAGGTACTCGAGAAGTCCAGAAGTGCTGATTTTGTCATCCCGTTTCAGCGCGATTATCAACTGCCCCCAGCCGGCAAGGTAACGGTTCCGTTTTTCAGTTCGACGGGAATCATTTTGAAGGCCAGGATTAACGGCCATGGACCGTTCACCGTGATTCTGGACAGCGGGGCCTCTGTGAATCTGATCTCATCCGAAGTGGCGCGACAATTGGGCCTGAAACTCGGGGGGCAGATGCCGGTTGCGGGAATGTCAGCTTCGGTCACCGTACAGCACACATCAGTGAGATCAGTTCAGATTGGAGGGCTAACTTTACGAAACCAGCCATTTGAGGTGATAGACGTTCCGTATGGCCAGCAGCCATGGAACGAAGGAGCCGCTGGTGGCTATCATCGGGTACCCGGTGTTTCGCCGGCTGGCGATTCAGATCAACTACCGGCAGCATAAGGTCACCTTCTACGATGGTCCGACATTCCGTCACCAAGGCCACGGCACTGAGGTTCCCATGCATATCAGCAATGACTGGCTTGTAGCCGACGGAACGGTGCAAGGGGTTCCGGGAATGTTCTCGCTGGATACAGGGCAGGAGAACGTCGCCCTTAACCTCTTCAACAGTTTTATTCAGCGCACCGCAATTGACAAGAAACTTGGGAAAAGCTTCTGTGGCGTCGCAGGCGAGGGTTTTGGAGGAGCGCAACACGCCTGTTTCACTCGCAGCAAGCTCGCTCTTGGAAGTGTTACTACCGCGAATCTGGTCACCATATTGTCCCGTGATACGCGAGCAATTTCATCCACCACAACGATTGCCGGAAACATTGGAACAGGATTTTTCCGCAAGTTTACCGCCACTTTTGATGCCATTCACCAGAAGCTTTTTCTCGAAAAGAATGAAAATTACACCAAGCCAGATGTCTACAATCGAGCCGGCATGGTGCTGCAGCTTGTGCCCGGAGGTGAAAAGGTGCTGAATGTGTTTTCCGGGGGCCCGCCGCAGCGGCTGGAATTAAGCGTGGCGACGTGCTTACTTCAATCAAAGGCCACCAGCCTGCTGAGCCAGCGGTTGCGATCAGGCAAGACGTGTTTCGGCAGCCCGTGGGAACCGTGGTTCATGCTACTGTGCAGCGTGGTAATTCATCAAGGAAGCTGAGGATGATTCTGAAAGATGTGTTGTAGGGCTAGTGGCTTTCTGATTTCTGATACAGGATGGCAGCGTACTCCTTGTCAAGTTCCTGGCAGAGACTTTCAAGAGCTTGTGCGATCAACAACCCACGATCAACGTCTTGCTGCATCCGGACTAAGCATACGCGTCTCGCCTTTTTACGTCTTGCCACCTCGTGGCTTCCACCAGCCGAACGAAACCCGTAGCGGTCAGGGAACAGATTTAGGCTAACATCATAAAAGATGGTTCCTTCTCCGCTGCCACATTCGTCATCCCGCATTCTGGAATTTGACCAGTTCCGTGACTTGCTGTCTGCGTATGTGAATTCACCTCTGGGAAAAGGACGGGTGGTGCAGCTTGGGCCATCTTCCAATCGGGAATGGATTGCAGAGCAGCAGCAACTTGCCGCGGAAACGCGGCGGTTTCTTTCGGCCGGTGGCAGGTTTGATTTTTCAGGATTGTTCGACGCGAGCAAGCTGCTTGCGAAAGCGAAGATCCCCGGGGCGGCGCTGGAAATCGCGGAAATACGAGACATTCTTCTGATAGCTGACAAAGCTGCGGAGTGGCGGGAAATCGCTCTGCGTCCGCCTGAGGCGGTCCTTCGGGAGAAAGCCTGGGAGGGCATGCAGGCGCTTTCTCTGCAAATCGCGGACTTCACGGCAGTCCTGCGCTATTTCCGAAACAAGATCCTGCCGGATGGCACACTCGACGATCGTGCGTCAGCCGAGCTGAGTCGAATTCGGCGTGAGGTGGAAAAACAGAAACGACTGATCCAGGATTCGTTGCGCGGGTACCTACGGCGCCTGGCAGAAGGTGGCGCAGTACAGGACGAGCTGGTCACGATCCGCGGTGAGCGCTTTGTGATTCCGGTAAAGACTGAGCAGCGCAGGCGCGTGAATGGCGTGGTGCATGGAGCGTCTTCAAGCGGCCAGACCATCTTTGTCGAACCGCTGGAAACGATTGAGCAGAACAATGATCTGGTGCGTCTGCTGGAAGAAGAGCAGATGGAGATCAGGCGCATTCTGCAGGAGATGACCGAGAAGATTGCCGAGCAGGCGGATGCCATGGCGGCTGCGACCGACGTGATGGCAGAAGTAGAACTGCAATTTGGCAAAGCTCGCTTCGGGCTTGATTACGATTGCGTGCGTCCTGAGCTGACGGAGGACTACCTGGAACTGCGTGATGCACGGCATCCGTTGCTGGAGCGTAACCTGCGGCCCAAAGGCGGCAAGGTGGTTCCGCTGTCACTTGAGATGGATTCGGCGCACCGGCAACTAATCATCAGCGGGCCGAATACAGGAGGCAAAACGGTTGGGCTGAAGACGATTGGCCTGTTCGCATTGATGGCCCAGGCTGGAGTGCCCGTTCCAGCAACGACGGCCCGTCTTCCGATGTTTGACGCGGTGCTGGCGGATATTGGCGATTACCAGTCGATTGAGCAGAATTTATCTACATTTTCCGCGCATGTAACCAATATCGATTTCACCTCTCGAACAGCCACGCCGCACTCCCTGGTGCTGCTGGACGAGTTGGGTTCGGCGACCGATCCGGAAGAGGGAGCGGCGCTGGCTGTGGCCATTGCCGAGCACTTCCGCCGCATTGGCTCTGTGACCATTATTTCCACACACCATACTTCGCTCAAAGTTTATGCGGCGAATACAACAGGCGTGCTGAATGCGGCAGTGGGCTTCAATGAGAAGACGCTGCAGCCCACATATGAGCTGCAGGTTGGTGTGCCGGGAGCATCAGCCGGAATCAACATCGCGCAGAGGCTGGGCCTCAACGCACAGATCATCGACGCGGCCCGGGCCAAACTGGGTACGCAGACGCAGGACGTCGCGCGCTTCCTGGACAAACTCCACTCTGAGCTGCGGCAACTTGAAGGCGATCGCAAGGCGGCGCAGCAGCGCGAGGAGGAAATGAGTCGAGAGTTGAAGCGCCTGGAAGCGGAAGGCGCGCAGGAGCAGCGGCAGAAGACGCGCGAGTTTGAGCGCAAGCTGGATTCGTTGATCCGTGACTTTGAATACCAGGTGCGCGAGGCGGTGAACGCTGTGCAGGACCGGGCGGCGCAGCAGAAGCTGTCAAAGCAGGCGGAACAACGGATCGCCAAACTGAGGCGCGAGTTCAAGGAGCAATTCGACGCTGGAGTGGTGGCGCACAAGACGGGCGCTGACCGGAACGATCCGCATGCGCGTCCGCATGAGGTGAAGCACGTTTCCGAAGGCGATATGGTGAAGCTCAAGTCGCTGGGACGGACGGCGGTGGTGAAGCGGAAAATCGACGATCACACGTTTGAGGTCGAGATGGGAGCGATGAAGATGAAGATTCTGCGCGACGATGTTGCGGAGGTGTTTCCTCGCAGCGGAACGAATCCTGTGGCGGCCGCACGAGCCAAGGGAATTTCGATCTCGCTCAAAGGTGATGACCTGAACACACCGACGGAAATCAACGTGATCGGGCAGACGGTTGACCAGGCGACGAGCGAGGTGGAGAAATTTCTGGACCGGGCATTCCTGGCCGGGATGCCGCGCATACGGATTGTGCACGGCAGCGGCATGGGAATCCTGCGCAAAGCGCTGCGGCAATATTTGCAAAGGCATCCGCATGTAGCCACCGTAAGTGAGCCACCGCAGAATGAAGGCGGCGGAGGCGCAACGGTGGTGGAGTTGAGAACGTAGGTGGGATTTTTCACCATCGACTGCCGGAGACACGGAATCTGTTTCCCACGCCGTGCGCAGCCGAATCCTTGCAATCGATGAGAGGGTAGCGATCCCTCACCCGCAAAAAACAGCGGGTTCGGGATTTCAGAAAGAGCTAAGCTCGGGATTAATCCCCATTTATTTTAGCTGAGGGATTGCATTCAGCGCGGCTTCATCGAGGCGCTTAAATTTCAAATGCTGTTGCAGCCAGCGATCGCGATCCAGACGGGCAGCGGCGTTGAGCGCGTGCGACGCATCATAAATTTCCATTTTCTTATCTTTGGCGCTGAAGGCGGTCAGCCATTTCTGGGCCTGCTCGCGGGAGACATGGTCTCCGGTGGCGAACTGAAGAAAAATGCTTTGACCGTCGGTGTGGCCGATGAAATTGGCGGGATCGTCCCAGGCATAATCTTCCAAAAATTGTTCAACTTTGTCTTTGCCTACCTGCTGTTTCCAGTTGAACATGTCACCAGTGGTTGCGTTGCGAACTTCTTCTTCGTCGCTGTACGATCCGGCCATGAGGACAAAGCAGCAAATCCGCTTTTCCACCCCAGCCAGAATTGCCCCAGCGTGAGCGTGAAAACTGTGGCCAACGTAAGCAATGCGATGCCGGTCCACCTGCTGACGGCTGATGAGCAGATCAAGTCCGCGGCGCAAATCTACAATCTCCTGGCGTTCATCTTCACTGGCTTGCTCAGCCCAGCCAAGCGGGTCGTCTTTAAGAGATTTTCCTTTGTACTCCTGGCGGACCATGGGCGCATCGATCAGAAGAGAGACAACGCCGGCCCGCGCGAGCACCAGCGCTTCCTCCAGAAACTCATCACGATTGCGCAACGGCGATCCCTCCATCATCCAATGGCCCCAGATGATGGCGGGATAAGGTCCGTTTCCCGAAGGCAAGACAAGGTACGCAGGCACGTGGTCATTTTCTCCCGTGCCTTCATATTGCAAATCGATCAGCATCGCCTTGCCGCGCTTTTCCACACCAAATTCAGTAAAGTCCAGCCCCAGCCGTGCAGGATAG
>DATEJX010000208.1:0-4132 GCA_035277785.1 Candidatus Angelobacter sp.
GCGCTGCGGATCAAGCCGTGGATCAGCGTAATCGAGACCGGTAACGTAGCCGAGCGAGACCAGATTGTCTTTCGCTCCGTACGTCCAAGAGCCGCCGTATTCTTTGGTGGTCAGTGGCCATCCCAGTGTAAGGATCACTTCACCTTTGCGGATGCGTCCGGAGGGCACCTCCCACAATTCCTTCACGCCCACGCCGTAGGTCTGTGGATTGCGGTTTTTATCCAGATTGAGCTTGCCGACTAGTTGCTTGGTCAGCGAACCGCGCGTTCCCTCGGCCAGAATGGTGATCTTCGATTTCAGCTCGTAACCGGGTTCAAAGTTCGACTTCTGCTGTCCGTTCTTGTCTACGCCTTTATCATCCGTAATCACACTGGCCACCTGATCGCCTTCAAAACGGAGGTCAGCGCCGGCAAAGCCGGTAAACACGGTGATTCCCGCCTGCTCAACTTTTTCCGCCAGCCACTTCACAAACTTGTTGATGGAGATGATGTAGTTGCCGTGGTCGCGCATGGGCGGCGGCATCATGGGCGCTCGAAACGCTTTTTTCTCGGTCAGGTAGTAAAAACTTTCGCGTTCCACCTGCGCGTCCAGCGGAGCTTCATTCCGCCAGCCGGGCAGAAGTTCATCCATGGCTCGTGGATCAAGCACCGCGCCGGAGAGATTGTGCTGGCCCACCTCGCGCGCTTTTTCCAGCACGTAGACGTTTTCCTTTGTGATCTGCGAGTCAGGGTGGCGCTTGTTGTACTGGTCAATGAGCTGCGACAGGCGCAGCGCGCAGGCCATTCCAGCCGGCCCGCCGCCAACAATGGTTACGTCCGCTTCCATCTGCGGACGTTCGATTCCTTCAAGAGGTTTGCGGAAATGGATCATGTGAAAAGTTTGTTCCGGGAAACTGAAAATCTACCACGGAGCCACGGAGACACAGGGAAAAACGAAATCATGATCTCTTCGTCCCTGATACAGCCTGGTAATACTTAGCTTCGTCAACAGACCCGGTCACTTGGCTGTTCTTCACAACGAGAAACAAAACCTTCAGAATCCTCAGTTCGGGTAGCAATGCTCTCCCAAGCCCCTTTGGTTTTCTCCGTGTCTCCGTGCCTCCGTGGTGAGATGTTACGCTTTCGCCTTCTTCACTTCTTCCGTCAGCGCCGGGACAATATCAAACAAATTCCCCACCACGCCATAATCGGCAATCTCAAAAATCGGAGCTTCAGCATCTTTGTTGATGGCAATGATCGTGCGTGATCCCTTCATGCCGACAATGTGCTGAATAGCCCCGCTGATGCCGACGGCAAGGTACAGCTTGGGCGCCACGGTCTGGCCCGAGCTGCCGATCTGGCGGTCCATGGGGAGCCAGCCGGAGTCGCAGATGGGACGCGATGCGGCAATCTCGCCGCCCAGCGCGTCAGCCAGCGCCTTGGCCAGTTCGATATTTTTCTGCTCCTTGATGCCGCGGCCCACAGAGACGATGATCTCTGCCTGTGTCAGGTCCACGGCCTGCTTGGCTTCTTTGAAGGGATCTTCCGGCTTGTTGCGGATGGCCGCGTCAGTGATCTGCGCATTCACTGTTTCCACCGGAGCCGCCGATGCGCCCGCCTCGGCTTTGTCGCCGCGAAAAGCGCCGGACTGGAACGTCACAAAGTGCGGCGGATCGCAGGCAAACGATACATCGGCAGCAAACTTGCCCTGAAACATCTGGCGGGTAAAGAGTAGCTTGTCGCCATCCTTGCGGAAGCCGATGGAGTCACTGATCAGCGTGCGGCCCAGCGTGGCCGCCAGTTTGGGAGCGAAGTCGCGCACCTGGTAGGTGTGCGGCATCAGCACCAGGCGAGGCTGCTTCTGCTGGATAAAGTCCTTCAGCGCTGCCACGGTGCCATCTGGCGTGTATCTGGCCAGCTTGTCCGACTCGACGTCATACACCTTGGCCAGTTTTTTGCCCGCGACCTCCTGGGCAATGCCCGAAATGCCGCTGCCAAAGACCGCCGCTTCAACAGTCCAGCCTGTTTCAGCAGCAATGGCCTGCGCCGCGGTAATCGTTTCCAGGGAAACGCGGTTCAGCTTGCCTTCACGCTGTTCTGCAACAACAAGAATTGTGTCTGCCATTTTTTAGTTAAGTTGTCCGCCTCTTTTTCATGAATCCTAAAACCATCAGGAACAGGGCAATCAGAACATCTACAGCAAAAAGCACCTGCATGAACATGTTGCCGCCGCGAATGTCCCAGCCCACAAACATCAGCCAGCCCAGGGCCGCCAGCAGCATCACCACGCCCACAACCAGGAAAGTGGATCCAGTTTCGTGTTCGGTTACAGGGAGATAAGCCGCGCCTTTAGGATCGTATTCCATTCTTTCCATGCGATTCCTCCTGCAAAACTTATGAGATCACTCGAACCTCGTTGCGCAGCTTGTCCACCAGCTTCTTGGCCACTTCTCCCGGCGCGCCATCCAGCATCTCAGTCTTCTTGGACTTCTGCGGGATGTACAGCTTTTCAATTTTCTGCAGATTGTCGCCCAGCGCCGCCTTCACCTCATCCAGCGGGACTTTGCGCAACGGTTTGTTCTTAGCTTGTTTGATGCCCAAAAGCGTGGCATAGCGCAGCTTGTTGATGCCGGATTGTATGGTCAGCACCGCTGGCAGCGGCATGGATACATGCTGGAAGAAGCCGGATTCCAGCTCCCGCTTGACCTTGATTTGCTGATTAGCGCCGCCGCCATCGGCCTTCTGGATTTCCATGATGATGGTGGCATGCGGCCAGCCCAGCAGCTCAGCCATGATCACGCCCGTCTGGGCGAAGCCGTAATCGTCGGACTGCAAGCCGGTGAAGATCAGGTCAAATTGCTCATCTTTGATGGCCGCCACAAAGGCTTTGGCGATATTCAACGCGTCCATCCCGACAAACGCGTTGTCTTCCAGATGAATGGCCCGGTCAGCGCCCTTGGCCAGCCCCTCACGCAGCACGGTTTGCGAGCGCGCCGGCCCGGCGGTAATCACCACCACTTCGCCGCCGTGTTTTTCTTTCTGGCGCAGGGCCTCTTCCAGGGCGTAGGCGTCCGGCTCGTTGACCTCATAGGACACGTCGTCACGAATCCAGGTGGAGCTTTCATTCAGCTTGAGCGGAGCGTCTTTCTGTGGGACCTGCTTCATGCAGACCAGAATCTTCATAGAGGCCTTTTCCTATGACTTAGATGATCAGAACGGGCCTGCTGTGAGGCCCGCAAGAGAAACGAAACCTGTAAGTATAAATGAAGCAAGAACATTGCGGCAGGATGGTTTGCAACGCCGGTTCCGTGCGAATCCTGAGCACTCAGGGAAGGGACTGCCGGATAATTCCTTTATGGAAAGTGGCGACAGCCGAGCAAGGCTGGTGATTGTCTGCGGACTACCCGGTGCGGGCAAGACCACTCTGGCCAAAGCCCTTGAAACCAGGCTGCGAGCGGTGCGCTTTTGTCCTGACGAGTGGATGGAGGCCCTTTCGCTCGATATTTATGACGAGGAGCGCCGCGCGAGGATTGAAGCACTGCAATGGGCGCTTTCCCAAGAGCTTCTGCGTTCCGGTCTTTCTGTCATCATCGAATGGGGCACATGGGGGCGTTCTGAACGGGATACCTTGCGCATTGAAGCGCGTGCTCTTGGAGCGGCGGTTGAGCTGCACTATGTCTCCGCTTCCGTCGATGTTCTTTTTGACAGACTTCAGCGGCGGGGGATGGAAAATCCTCCTATAAGGTCGGAGGATCTGGCGCGATGGTACAACGCATTTCAGGCGCCCACAGAAGAGGAAATGGCCTTGTTTGATGAGCCTCTAGTGTCGGACGTTTTGGATTCAATCTGAAGTCTGCAGACAGCCTGAGCGCGGAATTACTCCAGAAACGCCACTGACTGGACACCGGCGACTTCGAACCTCTTGCGGCAGCGCATGTTCTTGCACATGACCATATCCTCGCGACGGACCATGTATGACTGTGCTTTGGCAAACTTGGCGCGGTCGCGTTCGTCGGCCCGTCCTGGCAGTTGACGCTTCTTGGTGCGCACCAGCCAGGAAAGTTCGTACTCATTGGCCTGATGGCAATGGGGACAGTTGAGGGTTGCCGGTTTCTTGGCTTCTTTCTCGTCAAAAAAATCGCGCTCGTCCATTG
>DATEJX010000209.1:0-8658 GCA_035277785.1 Candidatus Angelobacter sp.
CTCCTGATATTTGGAGTGATCCTATTAATGAGCGTGGCTCTTGCGACGTATCTGGGGCTTCAGATGGCTGGGCAAAGCAAAAAGTCTTCGTCTCATGGCTCTGAAAAACATGCATCGCAGAATTTTAGACACCCTTGATGCCTACAAGACAAAAGAACCAAGGCCATGATTCCCAAGATACTTGACGTTGGGCTGCGCGTAAGGCAGTCAGCACTCAGAAAACCAGCCATTAGCGATTCACTTAGCCGTTTTTGGGGTGGCCGGGGGAGTACGCACCCAATCGCCGAGATCGTTCGTATCGGGGAACAAACACGCGGGCGTTTACCGCAAAGGGCGCGAACGTCGCAACGGAAAGAGGCGGCTTACTGCGGAGAACGCAGAGAGCGCAGAGGACCTCGGCTTTAAACGCTCTACTTCACAGGTTCCAGCGTCAACTCATGCGCTTTGTTCTGATTTACGCCGGGATCTGAGAACGCCAGGGTGAAAGTAGTTCCGCCGTACCAGGCGGGCCAGTGGTCCATATAGTAAGGACTGAAGAGCTGGCCGGATTCGCCCTGGACGACGTTGAACGTGGAAGAGTCGAGGTTGGAGAAGTCCACGGTCATGCGCTCAGACGGGCCGAAGCCACGGCCGACCTGCTTGACGGTGAATCCGCTGCCGGATTGAGGATGGCGGCCGGGCGCGCTCATTCCTGCGAGGCCGGGAATGGCGCCAAAGATGGGATGGTTGATGAAGACAGGGAACTGCTCGCCGTACTTCCAGGATTTGAGATCAGCCGGCGCATCCTGAATGGCTTTGGCGACGGCTGCGTTGAGCAGATCATTGAAGTTGCTGTAGGCGGGAGACAGCCAGCGGTCAGGCTGGTTCTGCACAATGTTTTCAAGCGCAACGGATTGTTCTGACCATTCGTAGCGGTCCCAGTTGTCGCCGAGTTTGGGTTGGAGCAGTAGCTTCCACAACGCGACGCGGGCTTTCACTTCAATGACGGCTGCAGGCGAATCGATCAGCATGCGGCCATCGAATCCGCGCATCACGTCAGCGGCCTGGCGGGTGCGATCTGTTGCCTGGCTGCTGTGATCAATGGCGTAGACAAAACGGTCGGCGAAGAAGCGGTCGTATTCGGAGGTGATATCGGTTTGCAGGGCCAGCATGTCCGCAGGCGAGAACTTTTTGCCGGATTGCAGCACGTGATAAATCCGCTCAGTGCGATACGGCGGAAACCACTGCGTGGCCAGCAGGTAAGGATAGTCTTTGGGAGTGATGCGGGAGTTGGCGGTGGCAATGATTCCGCCGGGAGGATTGTAGACGGCGGGCAGCTTGTCGAAAGGCACGTAGCCGGTCCAGTCATGCTTGCCGTCGCCGCCGGGGACGGGAACTGTGCCGTCGGCGGAAGCGCGTGTGGGAACAAAGCCCATGGGCTGGTAGCCGATGTTGCCGTCGACGTCGCCATAGACGACGTTCTGCGAGGGCGTGGCAAACACGGAGAGCGCCTTACGGAACTGCTCCCAGTTTTGCGCCGAGTCGAGATCAAACAGCGGGATGCCGATCTGGCGCGTGTCATAGAGCACCCACTGCAGCGCGATCTGCCGCGTCTCGCCGGGCAAGAGACTGCTAATGATGGGACCGTGGCGCGTGATGACCACGTCAAAGCTTACGTCGGGCTTACCTTTTACGTGGATGACTTCATGCTGACGCTCCGGTTTCTGCCAGCCGCTGGGAGTTTCATACTCACCCTGCGGGCTGAAGTTTTCCACGAACAGATCCTGCACGTCAGGATTCAGGTTGGTGAATCCCCAGGCGATGCGCTGATTATGTCCCACGATGACAAACGGCACACCGGGAAGGGTGAAGCCTTCAACATTGAAATCGCCGGAATGAAGATGAGCCTCATACCAGACGCCGGGAACGCGATGCGGCAAGTGCATGTCATTCGACAGCAGCGGCTTTCCCGTGGTGGTGTGCGCGCCGGAGACAACCCAGTTGTTCGATCCCGGCAGGCAAGCTTCACAGGAAGGTGCGGGACGAAGTAGTGAGAGTGAAGAGAAGGCATTTGACGCGAGACGGTGTTGTGGCACAGCCGCCCTCGGCTGTGGATTGTTTGAACTCGGGTTTAAGCTTGATGCTTCTCTTCTGGCAGGCGACGTTACGGAACAAGTTGTGGAGAGATGGTTGCTTCCCTGCAACGCATGTGACCATCCCGCAAGGCCACAGGCGAGGGCGCCTGTGCCACCCTTTAATTTGAAATTCCGGTCCAGCGTGGTTTCTCCTGGTACCACATTGCCGGCGTCGTCCGCAGGCGCGTGGTCTCGCCAGGAGCCGTTGGGATAGAGATCGGCCATGAGGTCAGGCGTGAGTATCTGGCCAATCTTTTCCCGCTTGTACTCCATTTCGTACTGCGGGTTGAGCAATTGGCTCATGCCGATGCCGATGAGCACGGAATCGGAAACAGTCCATGGACGCGGGGAATAACCGAGCACATGAAACTCAATGGGGAGATTATCTTTATGCTGCGCGATGTAGGCATTCACGCCCGCGGTGTAAGCGTCAAAGAGCTCTTTGTCGCGTGCCGAGAGTTGTGCTGCTACGCGATCAGCCACGGAGCGCAGTCGCAGGATGCGCTGTTGCTTGTCATAGTCGACCCAGGTGCGGATGGGAGGAGGAGTGCCGTTCACACGCGACGCGGGCGTTTGCGGCGGCGGGCCACCGGGAAGCACTTCAGCCATTTCACCGGCCACGGCGCGACGCGTCAGGTCCATCTGCCACAGGCGGTCCTGGGCTGTGACGTAGCCCTGGGCAAAGAAGAGATCGTGGAGATCAGCGGCGGCCAAATGCGGAACACCGTGAGAGTCGCGCACCACGTGCACGGGTTGATGCAGGCCACTGATGGCAATGGTTCCGTCGAGCTGTGCCAAAGAACTCTCGGCCGCATGACGGAACCAGAGCCCGAGAATAATGATGGCGGCAACAACCAACGTGAACAGGACGGAGATGATCTTTACGATGCGGCGAACGGCGCTTCGCCGGGCAGGTGCTGCGACTGTTGAGGCCATGGCGTTGCGATTGTAATGGCGCGAAGCAGCAAACAACAATCAGGCATTGCATGGAGGGAGACCCTTTGGTCAGGGCCTGCAAATTATCGCGGGGTTGCTATAATTGAAAATGAAAATCAATTTCAATTAGGATTTTCGCTCGGCCCAGGGTGAAGATGCTGCAAAGACGGATTGACGATCATGCTCCTCCAACGCGAGAAGCCATGCGCGAAGCTCAGGACATTTTCTATCGCCACCTGAAGCGCGTTGGACTGAAGCACACTGACCAGCGAGACGCGATCCTGCGCACGTTCCTGGAGACGCGCGACCATCTTTCTACCGACGAACTCTTCCGTCTGGTGAGAAAAAAGGACGCGAAGATCGGCTTTACCACTGTGTATCGCACGCTCAAACTGCTGGCAGAATGCGGTCTGGCCAGCATGGTACCGTTTCCTGATGGGACCACCCGTTTTGAACACCAGTTCAACCGGCGGAGCCATCATCACATGGTGTGCACCGAGTGCGGCGGCTCTGTTGAATTCTTCTCTCCGGAAGTGACAAAGATTGAAGAGGAAATCGGCCGCAAGTATCGCTTTGACGCGACGCGACACAATTTCCAGATCTACGGCATCTGTGAAGATTGCCGCAAGCCACCGAGAAAAGTTATTTAAGTCCGCTGCTTTCCGGTTCAGCCTGAGCGCGGTTGCGACAGGTTGCACCGGGCCGGATCAGCAGGGCCAGATCCGGCCCGAAGCAGGCTCATGCGTTGGGTGGAATCTGGATTTTTCGCCGGTGGATGCCAAGAACTTCCGCGATGCCGGCGTTGAATTTTGGTTTGAAGATGAAGGTTTTTGCGCCGCAACGGCTTGCCTGCGAGCGCAGTTCGGGAGAATCGTCACCGGACATCAGCACCACGCTGACCGCCGGGTACTGCGTTGAGATGATGGACGCTGCAAGCAGCCCGTCCATGTTTGGCATGTGCACGTCCATGATGATGAGATCGGGGCAAAGCGTGGGCACCAGCTCCAGTGCCGCCTGCCCATCCTCGGCCTGACCGATCACATCGATTTCGTATTGCGATTGAAGCACTGCACAGACCACGTCGAGCAGTTCAGGAGAGTCGTCCACCAGCAGGATGCGCGGACGCGCCGGAAGATGCAGCAACAAGTCTGGGCATGAGGCACAATAAATATCCGTCTGAATTGATGTTGCCATTATGAATACAACCTCTCAAACGTGCGTTAGAGCTATCTAAGCATCTTTGCGTGTTTAGTAGGGTTAAGTTTGCGCCAGTAATCTGTAAAAGGTGTGTAAACCCGCAACCCTCATCTCCAATCAGCTCCTCACGCTTCATGGCCACCGCCTGCGCCGGCATGGCATCCCAAAAAATTGTCAGCAATCGCTTCAGGAGAGCACTTATGAGAGCTGTTGTCTTTCGCGGAGTAGGTGATATTCGTCTTGAAAACGTTCCCGAGCCCGGGATCCAGAAGCCCAACGACGCAATCGTGCGGCTCACCGCCAGCGCAATCTGCGGAACAGACCTGCACATGATTCGCGGAACCATGCCCGGAATGGTTCCCGGCACAATCCTCGGTCATGAAGGTGTTGGAGTGGTGGAGGAAGTGGGGACCGCGGTGCGCAACTTCCGTATTGGAGATCGCGTAGTTGTTCCGTCAACCATTGCCTGCGGAAACTGTTCGTATTGCCGCGCTGGCTACTATTCACAGTGTGACAATGCGAATCCTAACGGCTCTGCCGCGGGAACAGCGTTTTATGGCGGGCCGGCAGCCAGCGGGCCTTTTGATGGCATGCAGGCCGAATTTGTGCGCGTGCCTTTTGCCAACATCAACCTGGTGAAAGTTCCAGATGGAGTTTCTGATGATGAAGCCATTCTGGTCTCTGACATCTTTCCCACCGGCTACATGGCGGCGGAGCTTGCAGACATTCATCCGGGCAGCACTGTGGCTGTCCTTGGCTGCGGGCCGGTCGGCCAGTTTGCTATTGCCAGCGCCAGGTTGCTGAACGCCGGAAGAATCTTTGCTATCGATGGTCTTCAGGATCGTCTCGAAATGGCGCGCCGGCAAGGAGCTGAAGCCATCAACTTTGAGCAGGAAGATCCGGTACAGGCTGTTAAGGGCTTCACCGCCGGAATCGGTGTGGATCGAGTCATTGACTGTGTGGGTGTTGATGCCAACCGACCGCATCATGGTCCTGCAGCACCGAAGGGCCTTTTCAAATCGCCGCGCTTCCGCACTGAGCGCATGAAGACCACGCTGGGCAAAGAGAGCGCAAGCAACGGGAATTGGCAAGCAGGTGATGCTCCGTCGCAGGTGCTTGAATGGGCTGTTCAGGCGCTGGCAAAAGCGGGAACGCTCTCGATTATTGGCGTGTATAGCGAACTCGTGAACACATTTCCCATCGGCAAAGCGATGGAGAAGAACCTGACGATCAAAATGGGCAACTGCAACCATCGCAAGTATGCGCCGCGGCTGCTTGAACTCATTCGCAATGGATCAGTTGATCCTGCTGAAGTTCTCACCCAGATCGAGCCCATGACAGACGTAATTGAAGCTTACAAACGCTTTGATCGCCGCTCGCCGGGATGGATCAAGGTGATGTTGCAACCACAAGAGGACCGCGTGGTGGCTTAGGGATTAGCGATTGCGGAGGGCGCAGCAAATTATGCGCCCCTCCGCGTCTTCGAGAAAATCACCCCTAAAAATCGGCTTCGCTATCGCGGCCGGGAGATTTCCTGCGTGCTGCCGCGGCTGCTGTCCTGGTGCTTCCCTCGTACAATGAATCGGTGGTCACACTGCGAGGGTACAAGGAAGCTGATTTTTCTCGTCTGATGGAGATAGACAAAGCATGCTTTGTTGAAGGCATCGCCTACCCTGAAGACGAGATGCGATATTTCCTTGACCGCCGCTCGGCGCTCACTCTGGTCGCAGAAGATTCGGGGTGGATTCAGGGTTTTGTGATTGCGGATCGCTTTCGCTCGCGTCGCGTGTCCCATTCCATGGGCAGAATCATCACCATTGATGTAGCGCCGGAAGTGCGGGAGAGCGGCGTCGGCAGCCTGCTGCTGACCAGCGTTGAGCAGGAACTCAAACGGTTGCAGTGTGATTACGTGTCACTGGAGGTGGCTGTCGATAACAACAAGGCGATGCGCTTCTATAAAAAGCACGGATACTCCGTGCTCAAGGTCCTGCCACGCTATTACCTTGATTCCATTGACGG
This sequence comes from Candidatus Angelobacter sp., assembly GCA_035277785.1. Taxonomy (GTDB): domain Bacteria; phylum Acidobacteriota; class Terriglobia; order Terriglobales; family Acidobacteriaceae; genus Angelobacter. The sequence continues at coordinate 6,267 of DATEJX010000209.1, forward strand.
GCTGCTGATGGGCAAGAAATTATAGAAATACTCAGCTCTCAGTCCACTTCCATTCCGCGTACTTCTTTCTCAACTCTGACTTGAACAGCTTACCGGTTGAAGTGTGCGGCAACTCGTTCACAAAAACAAAGTCATCCGGCACCTGCCACTTGGCGAACTTCTTCTCGAGAAATTCTCTCAATTGCTCCGGCGTTGCGGATGCCCCTTCTTTCAGCGCCACCAGCGCCAGTGGACGTTCCTGCCATTTTGCATGGCGCACACCCACAACACCTGCTTCGCGCACCGCGGGATGTCCCATCAACGCATTCTCCACATCAACGGAGCTGATCCATTCGCCGCCAGACTTGATCATGTCTTTGCTGCGGTCCACCAGCCTGATGCATCCGTCCTCGTCAATAATCGCCACGTCACCGGTGCGAAACCATCCATCTCTGCTCCACCGATTTTCTGTTCCCGGTGCGTTGTAGTAGCTTGATGCCACCCATGGACCACGGACCTCCAACTCGCCCATGGCTTGCCCGTCCCACGGCGCCACCCCTTGCTCGTTGACCACACGAAGATCGACCAGGGGCGATGCCCAGCCTTGTTTGCACCGTTGCGCATATTGCCGGTCTTCCGGCCAGCGCAGCATCTCCGGCTTCAGGTGCATGGTGCTGCCGAGAGGGGAAGTTTCCGTCATGCCCCACGCATGAATCAGGTGGAAGCCGTGGCGGTCCAGGCCGCGCATCAGCATCTCCGGCGGCGCCGTTCCTCCGCACAAGATACGAATATCTTTTTCAGGCCGCCAATCTGCTCCACGCTTGTCCAGCGCCGCAAGGGTGGGTACCCACACGGAGGGAACGGCACAGCTAATGGTGACACGCTCTTGCGTAATCAGCTCCAGCAGGCTTTCGGGATCCAGGTGAGGACCGGGCAAGATGAATTTCATCCCCACCATCGCGGCAGAGAAAGGAAATCCCCAGCCATTGGCATGAAACATAGGAGAGCCCAGCAGAACAACGTCATGTTGTGACATGCCAACACAATCCGGCATGGCCTGCACCAGACTGTGCAGCACCTCCGAGCGATGCGAATAGACCACGCCTTTGGGATTGCCCGTGGTTCCTGAGGTGTAGCACATTGCCGCGCCGTCATCTTCAGCGATCTCGGGATATTGGAAGTGCCCGCTCGCGTGCTTCAGCCACTCTTCATAGTTTTCGTAGCCAGAGGCAATCGGCTGGCCACAGTTGGGCACAACAAAGATGCGCTCAAAATTTACCTTGGCTTTGAACTTCTCCAGCACAGGAAGGAGCACGTCATCAACAATCAGAAAACGGTCCTGTGCATGGTTGGTGATCCACGCGATCTCGTCCGGATGCAGTCGCAGATTCAACGCATGCAGAATTCCGCCCATCACAGGAATGCCGTAATGCGCCTCCAGATGAATGTGGTGGTTCCACATCAGCGTGGCTACACGGTCGCCCTTTCTGATTCCTGCCGATTGCAGGCACTCGGCCAGCCTTCGCGCTCTTTCATAAACACCGCCCCATGTTGTGCGATGGATGCTGCGGTCCGGCAGTCGCGAGACCACCTCCACATTCCCGAAATACGTGCCCGCCCGTTCCAGTACCGCCACCAGCGTGAGTGGCGTTCTCATCATTGTGTGCATCAGGAAGCTCCGTGTGGCGGGCATTTTATAACAAGATCAGAATAGCCTTCGCTTTACATTCGAGCGATAATAGAAGTATGAAGCGCTCAGGCATTGCCGATTTGCCCCTGCATGGCGGTCGTGTCCCGCCCTGGCTGGCTGAGCGCATGACTCGTCTTGGAACCGGCATCTGCGAAGCTGTGCTCTATCATTACGGTACATCAGAGCTGCTTTCGCGCTTAAGTGATCCATTCTGGTTTCAGGCCCTCGGCTGCGTGATGGGCATGGATTGGCACTCGTCCGGCATTACAACGTCTGTGATGGGTGCGCTTAAGCGTGGTCTCAATCCGCGCGCACACGAACTGGGAATCTATGTTTGTGGCGGCCGAGGCAGGCACTCCCGCAAAACGCCGGACGAACTTCGCGCCGTGGCTGAACGCGCGAATCTCAACGGCGAGGAACTCGCCCGCAACAGCCGGTTGACCGCTCGGATTGATAACAACGCCATTGCTGACGGCTTCCAGCTTTATCTTCATTCCTTTGTCGTCAGTAGCAGCGGCGAATGGACAGTTGTGCAGCAGGGAATGAATGATGCCACAGGACTGGCGCGGCGTTATCACTGGCATTCACCCAGCGTGCGCGATTTCACTTCTGAACCGCACACCGCCATCGTAGGCCAGTCCGTTGTTGAAGGCGACATCATGAACCTGGTGGAGCACCGTGCCGGACCTGCGCAGAACGCCCTGCTTGAAATGACGCATGAGC
>DATEJX010000210.1:0-4152 GCA_035277785.1 Candidatus Angelobacter sp.
TTCTATGTGCTGAACCAGTTTGAAGCTTTTCGCAATGCTGTGGGCTCGGGCGGAAGTATTCAGGCATTTCTTTCGAGTGAGCGCGATTTTCTTCCTTCGCGAGTTGCTTATAAGCTGAATCTCCGCGGACCTGCCATCAATGTCCAGACTGCTTGCTCGAGTTCCCTGGTGGCGGTTCATCTCGCCTGCCAAAGCCTGCTGAATTACGAATGTGATATGGCAATTGCTGGAGGCGCTTCCGTCGCAGTACCGCACCGTGTCGGGTATACGCATGATTCCGGTGGAATCTCCTCACCTGATGGATACTGCCGGGCTTTCGACAAAGACGCTCAGGGAAGCGTTGGCGGGAGCGGAGTGGGAGCAGTCATCTTGAAGCGTCTCGATGAGGCGATCCGGGACGGGGATCCTGTTCGTGCCGTCATCAAAGGGTCGGCTATAAATAATGATGGGTCGGCCAAGGTAGGCTACACAGCTCCCAGCATCCAGGGGCAATCTCAGGTGATTCAGGATGCTCTCACCGTAGCCGGCCTCTCAGCCAAAGAAATCTCTTATGTTGAAGCCCACGGCACGGGGACGCCTCTGGGTGACCCAATCGAGGTTGCGGCTCTCATCCAGGTTTTCAGGCAAAGTGTGACCACGCCGAATGTCTGTGCGCTCAGCTCAGTAAAGAGCAATATTGGGCACCTCGATGCGGCTGCCGGAATTGCGGGATTAATCAAGGTTGTATTGGCTCTACAGCACAAGACTCTTCCCCCCAGCCTGAACTTCAAAACGGCCAATCCGAATCTGCATCTGGAGACCAGTCCATTTTTTGTTCCAACTGAATCGCGGCCATGGGCTGCAAGCGGACTTCGCCGCGCCGGAGTAAGCTCATTCGGCATTGGCGGCACCAATGTTCATGTAATTCTGGAAGAAGCCCCGACCCCTCCGGTGTCGGACGTTCCCTGCGAGAGAGAGTTACTGGTTCTGTCTGCCCGCAACCAGGAAGCGCTGGAGCGAAGAGTGGCCGAATTCAAGACTTATCTCGCCTCTGCTGGCGATTCCGTGAATATCGCCGACATCGCGTATACGCTCCAGTCCGGCAGAGCGGCTCTTCCATATAGATCGTTCACTGTTTGGAACGCAAGCCAATCAGCCGAGGAGCTGCGGTTCTCGACCGCCGGACCTGGAAACGTCGATCGTGCTTCGGAAGCCGCATTTCTGTTCCCCGGCCAGGCTTCTCAGCGAGTATTCATGGCAGAGGGGCTCTACAAGTTCAGCAAAATTTTCCGCAATATAGTGGATGAATGTTGTGAGCGCATTCAGCCGGCGCTGGGGGTTGATCTTCGCCGAATCATGTGGCCCCCTGATGACGAACGACAGGCTGCGGAACAGAGAATCACAAGTACCGATATTACACAGCCGGCAGTATTCATCATTGATTACGCCGTCGCCCGCTTGTGGATGGAATTGGGTGTGCGTCCTCATGCTGTCATGGGACATAGCCTTGGAGAATTCGTTGCTGCCTGTATTGCAGGCGTCCTGGAGTTGGATGATGCGTTGAGGCTGGTAGTCGAACGTGGAAGACTCATGAGCGAATTGCCACAGGGGAAAATGCTTGCAGTGGGCCTCTCAGAAGGGCAAGTGCAGCCGCTGCTCGGGCCCGAGCTTGCTCTTGCTGCCGTGAACGGCCCTGAATTGACGGTGATCGCCGGGACAGCAGATGCCTGCGATGAGCTGCAACGACGTCTCGAAGAGCAAAAAACCCCAGTACGCTCTTTGCGCACCTCTCATGCATTTCATTCCCCTATGATGGATCCGATTCTTCCCCGATTCTCTCAACTGTTGAAGCAGGTTCGAATGCGGCCCCCGGTGCTTCGATATGTTTCGAACTTGACGGGGAACTGGATCACACAAAACGAATTGTCTGATCCTGTTTATTGGGCCACACATTTGCGACAAACCGTCCGTTTCAACAGCGGACTGGATACTCTTCTCCGGTCGGGTGTTTCGTTGCTGATTGAAGCCGGACCAGGAAATGTCTTGAGCGGTTTGGCAGTTCAGCATCCAGCGCACCAGGACGGGCAAACAGTTGTGCCAACCATTGCCCGTGTTTCCGGAGCCTCACTCGAGTTTGAGGAATTTTTGCAGAGTATCGGCAAAGCCTGGGTTGCGGGGGCAAGCATTCGCTGGAATGCACTGCAAGAGGAAAAGAAGCGCCGCAAACTATCTCTGCCCACCTATCCCTTTGTGCGCCAACGGTACTGGATTGATCCTGTTCCTACTCAGGCGCCTGTGGTAACTGCAGCGTCACGTCCGAAGGAATTGCAGCCATCAAAAAAACCACCAGTAACTTCCAACGGCAGCAGAAAGTCAGATATCAATTCGATTGTCGAACGCCAGTTGCAAATGCTCGCTCAGCAGCTTTCCATTCTTAAACAAAGTCACTGATCCCCAGCCAAGACAAGTTCAGAGAGGACTTCCGTGGACCCGCAAATCATCGAGCCCCATGCCATCGAGTTGACCCAATCAGAGCTGCTACAGGTTCTGGCGCAGCATCTCGGGTGTAAGCCAGAAGAGATTCCGCTCGACAAGACCTTTCTGGAAATGGGTGTAGATTCTCTCGGGTTGCTCTCTTCTGCCCAGGTGATCAGGGAAAAAATGGGCGTCAGGATTCCTTTTCGAATGCTCTTGGATGAATACCCAACCATACCGGCAGTGGCCGCCTACATTACTGAGCAACGGCCGCCGCTCCTTCCTGCGTCAACGCTTGAAATTTCGGAGTCTGCTGAGCAGGGGATCGTAGCCTATGACGCTGATGTTCCCGAGCCAACTGAAGAGCAGATTATTGCGGAGGCTGCGGAGAACGACGTTGAGATTTCAGCCATGAATGATTTCGAGGAGAATGGGTTTCAATCAGGAATTGAAGAGATATTGGCGAAGCAATTGGAACTCATGCAGATGCAGCTTCGGTTGCTCTCCTCAGGAAACGGAAAACAGAAGCCGGAAACTACATCGAATGGCAAGGCAGTCTCGAAGTTGCCAGCATCTTTGCTCCAGGATGCGGCCGTAGGTACCGGAGATATCGTTGCGAAAGCGAATGCGCCTGAACTTGCGACCCAGGAGAAGTCTGTTCCTGCAACACGTGAGCAGACGTATGTTGCATACGAAAAGCTAAACATTCCCACTGGCGGACTGGACCAGCGTCAATCTGCCCATCTGCAAGCTTTGATATCCACATTCACCGCCCGTACAGCGAAATCGAAAACGCTGACTCAGAAATACCGGAAAGTATTATCTGACAACCGAGTCTCCGCCGGATTCCGGATGCTGTGGAAGGAGATGGTGTACCAGATTCTGATGGAACGCGCCCAGGGCAGCAGGGTTTGGGATGTGGATGGCAATGAATACATTGATATCTCCATGGGCTACGGCAGCATCCTCTTTGGCCATTCTCCCTTGTTCCTCATGGAGCGGCTCGCCAAACAAGTTGAGCTGGGAGTTGGAATTGGTCCTCAATCCTATCTGGCCGGACCTGTGGCTGATTTGCTATGTCGGCTGACGGGCTGTGAACGCGCCGCATTCTGCAACTCTGGCACTGAAGCTGTCATGAGCGCCCTTCGTCTGGCCAGGACGTACACTGGCCGTTCCCGTTTTGCTATGTTCACCGGTTCCTATCATGGCACCTTTGATGGCGTGATGGTGCGTGGCGAAAGCGGTTCTGATGGACTCAGAGCGGTCCCTCTTGCGCCGGGCGTCCCGCGATCAATGATTTCTGACGTGCTGCTGCTACGGTATGGTCAGGAACAATCACTCGAGACATTGAAACGGCATGCTTCCGAGTTGGCGGCCGTGCTGGTGGCGCCAGTTCCCAGCCGCGATCCGGAAGGTCACAATCAGGCATTTCTGCACGCATTGCGTGACATTACCCGCGACTCCGGTGCTGCATTGATCTTTGATGAGGTAGTCACCGGATTCCGTGTTCATCCCGGAGGCGCGCAGGCATTGTTCCAGGTGCATGCGGATCTGGTTACGTACGGGAAAGCTGTGGGTGGTGGATTCCCGATTGGCATCGTCGCCGGTGACCACCGTTACATGGATGCCATTGATGGAGGAGACTGGACCTATGGCGACAAGTCATACCCCAGAGAAGAAACAACATTCTTTGCCGGC
>DATEJX010000211.1:0-3853 GCA_035277785.1 Candidatus Angelobacter sp.
GCATGCCCTCAGTACGCCGGAAAGCACCTTCTGGCGCTCAAATTTCTCACGGCGGCCGTCTTTCTTCACCACCATGTAGGGAATTTCGTCAATGCGTTCGTAGGTGGTAAAGCGCTTTTCACACTTCAGGCATTCGCGCCGTCGGCGTATGGATTCGCCTTCTTTGCTTTCGCGCGAGTCCACCACCTTGTCATTCTCGAACCCGCAAAAAGGGCATTTCATGGGTGCTATATAGAGCTTTCCAGGGATGTTGTACTTCTAATTGTATCAGGGTCAGCGAGAGAGGCGGGATCAGGAGCTAAAAACGCTCATCCCTCTTTCAATGCCTGCTCTTCTTCTTGTTGGCTTTCACGCTCCACGCGCAGGATGGAAATCCGCTCAAAGTGTGCCACCACCAGCCCCGCCGGTATCACCGACATAAACGTCACCAGCCACAGCATGATGCCGCAACTGGTGGAGATCTCGGGCGAGATATGAAAGACGCCGCGCAAAGTACCAATCGTTGCCAGCTGCGATCCGCCGCCGACCACCGGCAATTGCAGTATGCCTCCCATCACACTGGCGGCGGTCAGCAGCAGGACGCTGGACAGGGTCATATGAGAAAGCCGGTGAATGGAGTAAGCATGCGTTACACAGACGTAAGCAAAACCAATCACAATCCAGATCAAAAGTGACAAGCCGCTGAGCTTGAGGAACGCTTTGAAATTCTTAACTGTATTCAGGCCCTCCCCAAACGCGTGCACGCGATGATAAGCAGCTTCGCCAATCCTGGGAGATATGCTCCCGAAGATCCCGCGGAAAAATGAAGAGGCCTTGGCCGGATTCTTTCTTATCCAGAAAGCCAGCGATCCCACAAACGCGACAATCAACAAGAGCGCGAGTCCAGAGAGCTGAAACAAAGCAAAGGTGGTGACATGAAATCCAAGGATTGATTTTTTTGTGCCGGATTCGAAGCCCGGCAACCTCCTCAGGGTATCCGCAAACCAGAGAACGTTGAGCGCCATGATGAGGCCAAAGCCGCCCATATCGAATATTCTTTCTACCGTCCAGACGGCAATTTGGGAGGAAACGCTCAAGTTTTCCTTGCGAGCTATAAGATAGGGCCGAATGAACTCGCCGGGGCGGCCGAAGAGCGCCATGCCAGTAAAGCCAATCATGGTGGGCGCGATCAGGCGCGAAAACCGAGTCTGACACACGGGTTCAAGAAGGATTCGCCAGCGCCAGGCACGGAGGAAATAATCGGCGTAGATGAGGGCGATGCCGCCAGCAAGCCAGAACTTATTGGTTTCGTCAGTTGCAGCGAAGAACCGTTCCCAATCGAATTTGCGCCACGTTCTTACCTGGAGATAGATCAACGCGGCCAGGATGACCAACACCGCTGCCGTGACGAGAACGCGCTTTTTGTTCTTCATGAAGGTTCAGGGGCTGAGCTGCAGGACCGCCACAAAAAACGACGCGCCGACTGAGGCGCGCGTCTCATGACCTTATTGTAAATGCTGGATGGGCGTCTCAGGGGGTGCTTTGAACATTGGAGACGCTGGCTTGTTGCTGTGCTTGAGTCTGCTTGGTGGTGCTTTTGGCGCTCTGCTGGGTCTTAGCCGGTGAAGATGCCTTCTTCCTGGCTGCTTCTGCCCGTAGTTCAGCACGCTTCTTTGCGTTGAAGTCCCGCACAATAGCAGCCACGTAAGCCCGAGTCTCGCGGTAGGGAGGTACGCCATGGTATTGCTGAACCCGGTGAGCGCCCGCATTGTAAGCCGCCAGGGCTTTGACCGGATCATCGTGATACTGCTGCAGCAATGCGTTCAGGTGCGCTGTGCCGGCTTCAACGTTGGCCTTGGGATCGAACGAGTCCTTGACGCCCAGTTGGTTGGCTGTTTGCGGCATGAGCTGCATCAGACCTTGGGCGCCCTTGCGCGAAATGGCGTGCGGATTGAAGTTGCTTTCTGCCTTAATGACGCTGGCTACAAAATCCGGATCCAGTTGATACTTGGCAGCAATCTCCTTGACCATGGCATCAATGTCTGCGCGATTGGCCTTCACAGCAGGTGCAGCCGCAGGCACCGGCGCTGGAGAAGCAGGCGCCACCGTGGCTGAGACTGGCTGAGCAACTAGAGCAGGCTGCGGGTCCGGCGGTACGTCTGTCAGGAGAGAGTCATCCTTATCGTACGAGGAGATTTCAGCACTGGGGATATCCAAATGCCCACCCGGGATGTAAAGCCGTGTGATGGAGCCGGAAACCTCTTTGCGCAGGAAGGGAATGGACGACCCATTCTTGAGGATGGCGAGATCGGCGGCCGAAGCGGACAGTTGGCCAGCAAGCAGCAACAATGCGATCCCGATTGGCCTAAAAGCAGACATACTGATCCCAGCTAACTATTGTCCCTGAATTTGGGCCTGAAAGCCAGCCCCAAATAGCTCCTCAAGCGCCTGAGCGACGCCGTTTTCCGCATTGGTGCCTGTCACCTTCCAGCCATTCTGCTTGAGGTCATCAGTGGCATTGCCCATGATCACAGGAAGCCCAGCAAATTCAAGCATTTGCAAATCGTTGTAGTTGTCTCCGATGGCCATAATCTGAGACCGGGGTACGCCATGGAGTTCTGCCCAGCGGCGCAATGCGTGACCTTTGGAGCAATCGCGGTTCAGGACGTCCAGAATGCAAAGATCGCGATGGTCATATTGGGTGCGGACGATGGTGATTTCGTCCAGAAAACCGGCCTCAGCAAGCCGCAGTTGTGCTTCCTGCATGCGGGCCACTTTTCCGCAATACATAGCCTGAATGGGATCTTCATCTCGCAGGGCATCTTCCAATGGCGAAATGTACCGGATATAAGGCTCGTTGTTCTGAATCCAACGCGCAATCGTCTGGTTCAACTCTTCCACCCGCTCCAAAACCAGGGCGCCGTGTCCCGGCCGATCAAAGGTAAGAACTGCATTCCCGCGGAAGTGGTCCATGTGCTGGATGAGCTTGAGGGCCGATTGTCGAGGGAGGCGGTCAAAATAGAATGTTTCGCCCTCAGTGGAGCGGATCAGTGCTCCATTGGAGCTGATGAGCCAAACCGGAAAGCCCAGTTCCTGAGCGATGGGCAAGGCGTAGTCATGCCTGCGTCCTGTAGCCAGTAAAATCTCAGCGCCGCAGGAGTGCGCAGCGCGCAGCGCAGCGACATTTCTGGCCGGAACCTGAAAGTGCTGGTCGAGCAGGGTGCCGTCAATGTCGATGGCTATCAGCCGGACGGGAGGATTCACTGAAGTGATTGTAAGCGATCAACGGCCAGGGAAGCAGGCCATCCGCATGGCATGAGGGGTTAATGGTACGAAGAGTGAAATATCGCGCAATTTTGGCGAGGCCAAATTCGAAAGCCTGAAATCAGATGCCCAGATATGCTGCGCGCACCATTTCATTACTTAGCAGATTTTTGGCTGTATCTTCGATCAGTACGGAGCCGTGCTGGATCACGTAGCCACGATCAGAAATGCTCAGGCCGCTGACAACGTTCTGCTCCACGATCAGCATGGTGATGCCGGTGTTGCGCACTTCCTGAATTTTTTCGAATACCTCATCAACCACTTTGGGGGCCAGACCGAGAGAAGGCTCGTCGAGCAGAAGCAGCTTAGGCCGTGCCATGAGGCCGCGTGCGATGGCCACCATCTGTTGCTCGCCGCCGGAGAGCGTGCCAGCAAGCTGGTTCATACGTTCCGCCAGGCGTGGAAAGAGCGCGAGTTGTTCCTGCATGCTTTCTTTCATGTGAGCGCGCGAGCGCGGACTGTAAGCTCCAAGAGAGAGGTTCTCGCGCACTGTCATGAAAGGAAACACCTGCCGGCCTTCAGGCACGTGGCTGATGCCGAGTTCCACCAT
>DATEJX010000212.1:0-5495 GCA_035277785.1 Candidatus Angelobacter sp.
AGATGATGTACATGGTCAAAAATTCCAGCCGGGATAACATAGCGGTTGCGCAGTTGGGCGTGCTGAAGTAGTTCGATTTTCTGAAATCCCGAGCCTAGCGAGGGATCCCTACCTTCTGAATTGCAGATTTCAAGAAAAGCTTTGGCCAATTGCTATTTGCTAATTGACATTTGCTTACTGTGGCGGCCTTTTCTCCAGCCCCGGCTTTTCATCACTCTGTCCCGTGACTGATTTCTTCGCGCCCCACGCGTGGGCATTGGCTGGAGCCGTGGGATTTACTCCAAAATCCCAAACAAAGAGGTTGACTTGGCCTTTATCCAGAAGCTCCACTACCGCATACTCGCCGGGCTGCAGCGGCTGAGCCGGCGTGAGCTTGATCCAGTTCCCGCTTACGGGCTGGCTCACAGTTTGCGTCCAGTTCTCCTTCTGGCTGACTTTGCCGTAGATAGCCACGTTTACATTCCCCAGGATGCGCGAGTCCTTCTTTTGCTCCATGCGCACGATGCGGTAGTGATCGGCATTGCTGACCGCCGCGCTGGAAGGTGGCGGCGCCTGGTTCGCTGGAGATGCCTTGCCTGAGCTTGCTCCAGGTCCCATCGATGGCGCACTTCCTAAACCGCCGGCTTTGGCCGGAGTTGGAGAAGCAGCAGGAACTGGCTTGCTGCTGTTCTGCGCGGGCGCCTTAGCGTCTGCAGGCGCCTTGGTGTCTGCGCTGCCGGTATCCACATCAAGATAAATCACCGGCTGGGTAACGTGCGCCTGGGTTTGAGCGTGCGCGCCTTTGAGTTCAACCGTCTGCTTGGAAGAAAGTGCCAGAGGATTGATGGCTGCGCGCAAGATATTTTTTCCCGTGTGCTTGTTGAGCTCGCCGCTGTCCTGCGTCAGTTCCACCAGTTGCGGCTGGCTCTGATACGTATCCAGCAAAAATACGCCTCCGCCGTCGGGAAGGTACAGGCCCGGAGCCGGCATGGGTGGGGGCGGCTCGGCCGCATCTGCCTCTTTGGTAGCTTCTTCCACCACCTCCGAGCGCAGGCTTGCTCGCTCCTTGTTGTATTTCTCGGTGGCTGCCCAATCTATGATTTCGTTGGGCAGCTCTTCCCAGGTGTAGCGCTCGGCACTGTAGTAACGCACCCGGTCGCCATGGACTTCCCACTCGGTAACGTTCTGGTACGACCCGTCTTTCAGAACCAGGCGTTCAGGGTTCTGCTGCGCGAATGCCGGGAGCGACACGAGCAGAAGAACGCCCATGCCCAGGACAGAGAGACAACGAATAATGCGTGTCATAGGGGATACCCCTGTCCTGATTAGATGCCGGTTTCAGCCTTCGATCAAGCGCCCTCGCTTTCTCTGCCAGTTCTTCCCGGCAAGGCTTTTACGCCCGCTGGAATCGCCCTATTCCGATGTACTATGAGCCATGCCTGCCTCTCACACGTTGGTCCCCAGCCAGAAGCGCATCGACGGTATCGATCTGTTTCGGGGGATGGCAATCCTCTTTGTGCTGATGAACCACGTGAACATGCGTTTATTTCTCGCTAGATTGCCGTACACGCAGGGACTTCCGCGGCAATTCGTAAAATCGCTGTTTTGGAACGGTCAGTTCGGCGTTCAGATGTTCTTTGCCGTTTCCGGATTTCTTATCGCTTCCATCAGCCTACGGCGCTGGCAACGGCTTTCGAACATTAATGTTCGTGGGTTTTATCAATTGCGTTTCGCCAGAATTGCGCCTCTACTGTTATCGCTGCTTGCGGTTCTCAGCCTTCTACACTTTGCTCATCTTCATGATTTCGTGGTGCCCGCAAAAACCGGCGGCCTCGGACGGGCCCTTCTCGCAGCACTCACGTTTCACATAAATGTGCTGGAGGCACACCGGGGATATTTGCCCGGTAACTGGGACGTCCTCTGGTCCCTTTCGGTAGAGGAGATGTTCTATCTCTTCTTTCCGCTCGTGTGCCGCCTCTTGGGGCAAGGAAAACTTCTGCTTGCATTTCTTCTTGGATTTGTTGTGCTCGGCCCTTTTGGGCGCACAGTGTTAGCGCACGGCAACGGCACCTGGGAGGAGTATTCGTACCTTGGTGGCATGGAAGCCATTGCACTGGGATGCCTTACGGCGCTGTTCGTCGCGCGATTCCGTTGTTCTCGACCGGTACTCTGGACGTTGGGCGTTGTTGGTGCCGGGCTGGTGGCCTTTATCCTCGGATTTTCTCTGCTTGCATATCAATGGGGGCTCGGCCGTTATGGTTTGGAGATGACGCTGCTCGGCATTGGTACCTGCATGTGTATCGTAGTTTTTGCGCAGACCAACTGGAAAGCGCCACGTGTACTCCAGCCTTTGCTCAGAACTGGTCAATACAGCTACGAGATATATCTCACCCATATGTTCGTGGTGTATGCGCTTTTTACCTTGTTCGTGAACGCCGGCAAGCAGATGCGTCTTGTGCCCCCTCTGTTCATTGCGGTCGTTCTGGTCTCAGTTGTACTTGGCGCGATGGTTGCGGAGCTTTATTCTGAGCCCATGAATCGTCTGCTGCGAAAGCGCTTCTTTCCCCCTGTTGAGTCCATGCATGCTTCCAATATGCAGGTTCGCTTAGCAACAGTTCAAAGCAGTGACATCGCAGTCTCGCAAAACGCGGAATTGTGAGAGACTACGGCCCGGGTTTTCTGGTACCTTGCCTTCAAATACTCTCGTGAGAGCTCTTATGACAATGAAGCCTGCCTTCATCATCTCTATCTTGTTATTAGTCTCTGGTGCTTGTTTCGCCGCACAAACTGCCTTCACCACTCCCGCCGTGGCAGCGTCCTCTTCAGCTAAAGCCGACTCCAGTCAGTCAGCGTCGACCACAGAATACACACTTCCACCCGAGAAGCTGGCCAAATCCAAAGCGCTCTATGACATCAGCGGGCGCTTGCGGATCATCGGCACGATCTGGAGTTTTGTGGTTCTGCTTGGCATTCTCTACCTCGGCGTTGTTGCCAAATTTCGCGATTGGGCAGAAGGAGCGAGCAAGTACAGTTTTTTCCAAGCGCTGATCGCAATTCCACTATTCGTGATTGTCCTTAGCGTGCTGGACTGGCCTCTGTCTGCCTACGGCCACCATGTCAGCCTGCAATACGGTCTCTCCGTGCAGCATTGGGGGTCTTGGTTCGGGGATGTGTTGAAGGGCTTGGGGATCAGCGTCTTTTTTTCAATCATCGCCCTGTGGTTCCTGATTTGGCGTATTCGCAGGAGTCCGCGATGGTGGTGGCTTCAATGCTGGCTCGTCGCGTTACCTTTCATTGTCTTTTTAACCGTCATCACGCCTGTGGTGATCGATCCCATGTTCAACAAGTTCGAGCCGCTGGATAAAACCAATCCCCAACTCGTCGATTCCATTGAAACCGTCCTCCACCGTGGCGGGGTAATCATCCCGCGAGACCGCATGTTCCTGATGAAGGCAAGCGAAAAAGTAACAACGCTCAACGCCTACGTCACCGGATTTGGCCCATCCAAGCGCGTCGTGGTCTGGGACACCACGATCCAGAAAGCCACTACGCCGGAAACGCTTTTTGTCTTTGGGCACGAAATGGGACATTACGTGTTGAACCACGTAGTCATCGGCTTGTCTGCGGCTGCCATTGGTCTGCTGATTGGGCTGTACCTGCTCTATCGCTTGTCGGGATTGTTTCTGCGCCGCTGGGGACAGCGTTGGCAGATTCGCGAATTGGGCGACTGGGCCGCCCTCCCCATGATCTTCCTGATCTTCAGCATCCTCGGCTTCATCTCTCAGCCAATCAGCGCAGGAATCAGCCGCACGATTGAGCACAATGCCGACGTTTACGGCCTGGAAGTCACGCACGGGATCAACTCCAATTCGCAGGAGGCGGCCGCCCACGCTTTCCAGATACTGGGCGAGCTCTCTCTCGACTATCCTTATCCCAGCAAATTCGTCGTCTTCTGGTACTACGATCACCCGTCTATTCCCGACCGTGTGCGCTTCGCTCATCAGTACGATCCCTGGGACAACGGCCAGCAGCCCAGGTATGTAAAGTGAGGGCGGACCTCGATTTTTGTCTGCGTGCCGTTCGACATGAATCGCCAGAACTGCCATGATGGCGGAGAAGTGAGAACAACGATCAACCTCGATGACGATCTCGTATCAACGGTGAAACAGTACGCCGAAAGTCGATCCATTTCAGTTGGCAAAGCTGTGTCAGAACTGGTGCGGAAAGGCGTTAGCGTTTGGCCGCGCGCAGTCGATGGAATTCAAGTGATTGATCTGTCTGCTGATTCGCCGCGCGTTAGCGCCGAGCACGTCCGAAGACTACAGGAAGGCTAAATGGACAAGACTCCACGGGCACCTTGCTACTGCTCCGGATGGCGCTCAATTTCCAAACTCCCTTTCGCACCCATCATCACGGCCTCCTGATCTCTGCGGATCTTTTCGAATAACTCAATGTGCCGTTTGATGTCGTCGTAGCTGCAGGAATCGGGCAGAGCTTCAAGGAGTTGCTGGACTACTTTCTTCGGTGTCATTCCGGGCCTCCGGGCGGACTGAAGTATAGCAGGCATTGGAACCGTCTCTTGCCAAAGCGGTTCCCGTGCTTTCTCTGAATCTCAGTGGGCAGTCGCGGGTTGCGTCTCTCCCGAATTTCTGCCCAGCTTTCCACAGGCAGGTTCTTGTATAATTGATCGTGCACCCAAGAAGGTTCCGCGGCCAACGGCGTAAGCCACTTCCGAGCCGGGGATCAGCACCCTCAAAATACAGTTCAGCACAAAAACCACAACAATTTGATTGCGTGAGGAGTTCATGGCAGCGAAATACATTTTCGTGACCGGCGGAGTTGTGTCTTCCCTCGGCAAGGGCTTGGCAGCAGCATCAATGGGCTGTCTGCTGGAGAGCCGCGGCCTCAAGGTCAACCTGATGAAGTTTGACCCCTATTTGAACGTTGATCCCGGAACCATGTCTCCCTTCCAGCACGGGGAAGTTTTTGTCACTGACGATGGCGCCGAAACCGATCTCGACCTTGGCCACTATGAGCGCTTCACCCATGCCCGCCTCTCGCGCGACAACAACTGGACCACCGGCCGCATTTACGAACAGATCATCACCAAGGAACGTCGCGGCGACTATCTGGGCAAAACCGTTCAGGTGATTCCACACGTCACCAATGAAATCAAGGCTGCCATGAAGAAGGTGGCTCAAGATGTAGATATTGCTCTTGTCGAGATCGGCGGCACGGTAGGCGACATTGAATCACTGCCTTTCCTCGAGGCCATCCGCCAAATGCGCCAGGAACTGGGGCGCGATAACACATTGTTTGTCCATGTCACCTTGGTGCCGTGGATAGGCGCTGCGCAGGAACTCAAAACCAAGCCAACGCAGCACTCGGTGAAAGAGCTGCTCAGTATCGGAATCCAGCCGGATATTCTGCTGTGCCGCACCGACCGTTTTCTTTCCAAGGACATCAAGAGCAAGATTGCTCTCTTCTGCAACGTGGAAGACGAGGCCGTGATCACG
>DATEJX010000213.1:0-2911 GCA_035277785.1 Candidatus Angelobacter sp.
TCTCTCCTTGCAACTGTTGTTAGTAGTAGCACTACTAACAGCAACTCGCCCGTTCGTCGCACTCGCCCCGGAGGGAAAAGAATGAAAATCAAACAAGGCCTTGGGCTGGCGCTGCTGAGTTTGGCGCTTGCAGCCTGCCCAGCTTTCTCTGCTACGCCGTCAAGCGGTACTCTGAATGCTCCCGCTGCCGGACAAACCTCATCCGTCTCATTCAGTGGCGGCCCCTTTACCGGCGCAACCGCCACTCCAGCCGCCTGCTCCACGCTAACGTGTGACACGTTCGCGCTTACTGTGAACGTTCCTGCAACTTTTTACTCTTCTAATCCCGGTTATGCCGTCCACGTGAAGATCAACTGGGCCAGCAATAGCAATGATTTCGATTTGAACGTGAATGACAGCTCCGGTAATACCATCTGCTCCTCCGGGCAGGGCGGAACCACATCTGAAGATGCCGACTGCGGCCAGCTTCCCTCCGGCACTTACACCGTTCAAGTGGTTGGGTTTACGGTGGTGAATGCCACTTATACCGGGGCGGCCAGCGTTGAACCAGAGCCGACTCTGGGCACCGGCAATGCCCGCTACAAAAAGAGCAATCTCACCTTCAGCGCACCCCAGGAACTTGAGCGGCCCATTGATCTGCTGAACAACGGCGGTACTGGAATCTCTTCAGATCAGGATGTGGAACCCCGCATCGTGCATGACATTCTGGGCAATTACTATGTTGCTGCTATTCAAGGAGTTCCGGGCGGCATTGACGTCTGGAAATCCGCCGATTCGGGCAAAACCTTCACCTACCTCGGCCAGCCGGATGGTTTGCAAATAGGCTCCGCGCTAGGCGCAGATGGCGTAGGGCTTGGAGGCGGCGATGAGGACATCGCGGTCAGCCCTTCAGGAGTCGTTTACGCTAGCTCACTTTGGCTCGGTTCGGCCACGCAGAGTACCTCGTTCACCGGCGGCTCCGCCTGGGTATCGAATCCCGTCTCCAGTGACTTGCCCCTGGTAGATCGGCAGTGGATCGCGCCCCACGGCAACAACGAGCTTTATCTGACCACCAAACAGCTCGGCGCAGACTTGAATGGAACAGCAAGCCTGTTTGTCGCCAAGTCTTTTGATAATGGAATTACCTTCCCGCAGGTCGCGCTGGTCACCACTCCTGAAGCTGGTGTGCAGCCTGGCGACCAGGGCAACATCACCGTGGACCAGAAGAATGGCAACGTGTACACGGTATTCATTGGCTCCAACGAAAACATTGTTTGGCTGGCTGCCTCAACGGATGGCGGCAAAACCTGGATCCTGAAGCAAGTCTTTGCCGCGCCCGCGGGAACCAACCTGGCAAACATCTTTCCCGTAGTTGCCGTGGATAGCGCCAGCAATGTCTTTGTTGTGTTCTCCAACGGCGCCAACGTTTTTCTGACTGCCTCTACCAATCAAGGTGCGTCATGGACAACCCCGGTGCGCGTCAACAACGGGGCAGCCAGTAAAACCGCAATGGGACCCTGGGTCACCGCCGGAACCCCCGGCCATGTGAATATTGCTTTCTGGGGAACCAGCGCCGCTGACGCCAACAGCGCAACCGCATCGTGGCAGGTCTTCAACGCTCAATCGACGAATGCCACGAATGCAATTCCAACCATCACCCAGGCCGCCGCAACCGGCGTGATACACGTTGGTCCCATCTGCAATCAGGGACTGGCCTGTGCCGCCGGCACGCGCAACCTGGCTGAATATTTTGCTCCGGACGTCGGACTCAATGGCGAAGCTCTGATCATCTATTCCGACGACAAGAACACTTCAAGTCCAACCGGCGCTGCTCGCACCTTCTTCGTAAAACAGACAGGTGGCAGCACGCTGCAATAAGTGCTTACTCCGTTAGCATCCTCTGGCGGCCCGCAAGGGCCGCCATTTTTTGGAGCATACGGCTGGGGTATCTTGCGCATTCACTAAGAGGACGAGAATAGAATTAGAAGCTCCGACCTAGCCAGGTTTCTAAACCATCAAGCCCGATCATTGTGAATCAGTTGAATCAGCGCAATCAGCGGTAAGGTTTCCTTCTCCCGGTATAATGACGCAACCGAATGCCGCGCAAAACCTATCCTTATGCCATGCTGGCGGTCCTCACCGGACTCAACCTGCTCAATTACATTGACCGCAATGCATTATTGGGAGTCCAGCCACTGATCCAGAAGGAGTTCCACATCAATGATGCGGAAACCGGCATTCTCACCAGCGCATTTTTTTTCTGCTACATGTTTGCCGCGCCCATGGTCGGCTGGTTTGGCGACAAATTTCCCAGAAAGAACATCGTGCTGTTCGGCATCTTCGTCTGGAGTGGCTTCACGCTGCTCACTTGGCTTGTTCATAGCTACACCGAACTCCTGGTTCGTCACACCATCGTAGGCATCGGCGAAGCCAGCTATGCCACCATAGCGCCTGCGCTGGTGGCGGATTCATTCCCGGTTGAGCGCCGTGGGCGAATGCTGTCTATCTTTTATCTTGGCCTGCCCGTCGGCAGCGCTCTGGGAATTGCGCTCAGTGGTCCCCTGGGCGAGCATCATGGCTGGCGTGTTCCATTCATGCTGGCCGGCATTCCCGGGTTTCTTCTGGCACTGATCTTCTGGTTCCTTCCCGAGCCCGAGCGTGGCCGCACCGAAGCTGCTGATCCTTCACCGCAGCGTTCAACCTTTACAGGCCTCTTCCGCAATCCCGCGTTTATCACCGCCAGTCTGGGTATGGCCATGTATACCTTCGCCGTCGGCGGACTCCAGGTCTGGATGCCTACATTTCTCGTTCGTGTCCACCACATGTCCTTGTCGAAGGCGACGATTATTTTCGGCCTGATCGCCGCCGTAAACGGTCTGGTTGCCACCGCTCTTGGCGGCTGGATCGGAGACCGCATGCTGGTGCGCGATGT
>DATEJX010000214.1:0-8562 GCA_035277785.1 Candidatus Angelobacter sp.
TGACTGCAGGCGAGCGTCCCAGGTTTCACGAGTTCCAAATTTCGGCGAGGTATTGGCCAGAACAAGAGATGAAATTCGCTCAGCCGCATTCAGCGCCAGCCACTGGCCCACAGCGCCTCCCATGGATAGACCGCAGAAAGCAAATCTTTCAATGTTCAGCGCAGTGCACGAATTCACAACGTCGCGCCCGAGCATTTCGATGGAGTATTCACCGGTCGGCACATCTGACGCTCCGTGCCCGCGCGTGTCATAACGCAAGACGCGGAATTGCTCCAAAAGGTTGGGCATTTGTGGGTCCCACATGCCCAGGTCGCAGCCCAGTGAATGTGAGAGCACCAGCACAGGAAGTTCCGGCCTGCCCTCCAGTCGATAGAAAAGACGCACGTTATTGATGCTGACAAAAGGCATCCACTCACTCCTTCAGGGCAGGGCTTATCCGCCAACAATGATAATTGGATCGATGCAATTTTTTGCGCGACAACATGGGCGGCTCCTGAAACAATTCTTGTTGGTTCTAATTTGGGCAGCGGGAGTGTAGATGAGCACAGTCCTTGTCACAGGTGGTTCCGGCTTCATTGGCAGCCATTGCATACTGCAGTTGCTATCGGCAGGCCACCAGGTGCGTACTACCGTTCGGAATTTGCAGCGCGAAGGTGATGTACGCGCAATGTTGAAGCAGGGCGGCAGCGAGCCGAACGGCCGCCTGTCATTTTTCGCCGCGGACCTTGAAAAAGACGCCGGCTGGCCGGAAGCGATTTCCGGTTGCGACTACGTCTTGCATGTCGCCTCCCCATTCCCGGCGGGAATTCCCATGCACGAAGATGAATTGATTGTGCCTGCGCGCGAGGGCGCCCTGCGCGTGCTCCGCGCATCACGTGATGCCGGAGTGAGGCGCATGGTGCTGACTTCTTCCTTTGCAGCCATCGGCTACAGCCATATTGCCTCCGGCACGCCGTACAACGAGACCAACTGGACCGAGCCCCATGGCGACCTGACTGCCTATGTCAAATCGAAGACGCTGGCCGAACGCGCCGCCTGGGACTTTATGGCCCGCGAAGGCGGCAGCCTTGAACTCTCCGTCATTAACCCCGTGGGAGTCTTTGGCCCGCTGCTGGGACGCGATTACGCAACTTCAATTCTCCTGGTCCAGAAACTCATGGATGGAGCCATGCCCGGCGTGCCCCGCTTGTATTTTGGGGTGGTTGATGTCCGCGATGTTGCTGACCTGCACCTCCGTGCCATGACGCACCCGGCAGCTAAGGGCGAGCGCTTCCTGGCCGTTGCGGGAGACTTTATGTCAGTCGAGGAAATCGCCCGCGTTCTGAAGGGTCGCATGGGCCAATACGCCAGAAGAGTGCCATTAAGAGTGTTGCCCAACTGGCTGGTGCGCGTGGCTGCGTTAAAGGATCCGGACGTCAAGCAGATCCTGCCCGAACTGGGCACGATAAAGAATGCCACCAGCGAGAAGGCAAGGCGCGTGCTGGGGTGGTCTCCGCGATCGCGGGAAGATGCACTCATCGCCACCGCAGAGAGCCTGGTGCGTTACGGATTGCTGAAGGACAGTGCAAAAGGGAATTGAAACGAAGCGCCGGCGGCAAGACAGTCAGGAAAGAAATGGTAGGCACGAGGAGACTCGAACTCCTGAGCTTCCCGGCCATGCCGGGACGCTCTAACCAAGCTTATTCTTATCGATCAATTCTTGAATGGAACGGTGGCCGCGACGATGCTCGCTGAGGCGCTCTTCAAGATCGAATGCTGATCCGATATAGAAATTGCCGGTTGTTTGGCTTTGCAGGATATAAAGTGCAGGCACGCCATGCCGGGACAGAGAGTGAAATGGTAGGCACGAGGAGACTCGAACTCCTGACCTCTACCGTGTCAAGGTAGCGCTCTAACCAACTGAGCTACGCGCCTACTGCTCGTGTCATTTTATCACCGTCCAGGGACCAACAGCAGCAACTCTCACAGGCAACCGATGAACCGCTCCCTGCCACTAAGGCAATAGGGAACCGTCCTTCAAACTTAATTCAAATCGGCACTCGCTGGAGAATTGGCGAGGCCATTTCAGGAGAAGCATGAAAGCACGTCTTTTTGTCGCGATTTTGTCTGTTCTGCTCTTAAGTTCACTTCCTTCATCCGCACAAACCGGCTCGGACGATCAGCCGCCTTTTGATGTTTTCGCCGGGTTCTCCCATTCCAGCAACTTTGGCACTGGCCTGAACGGCTGGATTGTTGCCGGCAATTACAGCTTCAATAACAGCTGGCTGGGAGCGGAAGGAGAGATTAGCGGCCACTACGGCTCAGAAGACCTGAGCGCGTTGCCAATCCTCATACCTGGTGCCCCCTCCAGTGTCGATAACAGCCTGCACAATTTTGATTTCGGGCCTCGCGTGACCTGGCGGGCCCCAGACCAGCCGTTTAATGTCTTCGGTCATATATTGTTCGGCGCCAGCCATGCCAGCATCAGCGCTTCCGGCATAAGCCAGGGTGACACGGCCTTTTCCTGGGTTCTGGGCGGCGGAGGAGACTACAACTTCAATGCCAATTGGGCGGGACGGGCCCAGCTTGACCTTCTGCATACCAACTTCTTCAGCAATGGCGAGAGTCATCCCCGATTCTCCATAGGACTGGTGTACCGACTGGGAACGCCACAGTAGGGACCAGGCATCAACCCCAATCGTTTTCTGAATAATCCGGCGCGGCCTTGCTTTTTTGCGATGATTCCGCTGAAATCATTGCCGAGGGGCTGCGCCGGCAACCAATGGATTGCGGACAACTGGTACTGATTACCCTGCTGAATCCACGCGAGAAGTTCTGGGGCGTGCTGCTGTCGCTTACAGCGGCGGGGGTGAGCGTGCGCGGCGTCGACCTTCAATCGCTGGATGACTTCACACAAATGGTCAAATCAGGCGAGCCCGCCAGCGCCAGCGTCGTATTTTTTCCCATGCACCGCGTGCAACGCATGGAACTGGATGGACGTAGCGGAGAATTGCCGTCGT
The DNA here is from genome assembly GCA_035277785.1 of Candidatus Angelobacter sp. Classification (GTDB taxonomy): domain Bacteria; phylum Acidobacteriota; class Terriglobia; order Terriglobales; family Acidobacteriaceae; genus Angelobacter. The sequence continues at coordinate 3,000 of DATEJX010000214.1, forward strand.
TGGCCGAGCAGTTCACGCTGAAAACCGGCAAACGAATCGAAGCTTATTTTGCGGAGCCGCAGCGATGATCAACCAACTCCGCTCCGCGCCCAACCTGCTTACACTGCTCCGGTTACTTTTTATACCTTTTGTTGTGATTGCCGTGCAGCAGCACCTTTACATGTGGGCCCTCGGTATCTTCGTCGTGGCCGGGATCACGGACGGTCTGGATGGACTGCTGGCGCGTCTCTTTAACCAGAAGACGGTGCTGGGACAGTACCTTGACCCGATTGCTGACAAACTCCTGCTCAGCACCATGTTCCTCGTACTGTCGTTCTTTCATCAGATCATCCGCTGGCCGGTAACGATTCTTGTGTTCAGCCGCGACATCCTGATTGTGGTCGTTTGCGCCATCCTGTACGCCACCGGGGTCATGAAGGTTTTCCGGCCCAGCTGGCTGGGGAAAGCCAATACCGTGGCGCAGATTGTCACGGTGCCTTTCGCCCTGCTCGCTGAAGTTTCACAGGAGCGCTGGGTGCATGTTGGCAAACATCTGGGCATCTACGCCACAGTGGCCCTCACCATTTTTTCCGGTATTCACTACATAGTCCGGCTGGCGTTTTCTTTCCGCCATGCTGGAACACGGCCCGCGGAGACTTCCTGATCTGTTCTGCCGGGACTTTTCAAGACTGCACACCCACCGGTGCTTCAACCCGGGCTTCGCGCAGAAATCGCGCCGCTTCTTCCGGGGGCGTGGGATTGATGTAAAAACCGGTTCCCCATTCGAAGCCGGCAGTCTTGGTCAGTTTGGGAATGATCTCCAGATGCCAGTGATAGTAGTCATTCGTATTTTCCTGAATGGGCGACGTGTGCAGCACAAGATTGTATGCGGGATCATCGAGCACCTGGACGGCCTTGTTCAGGACCAGTCGCAGCATTTTGGCCAGATTCTCATACAGGGTTGAAGGTGAATTCTCAAAAGCCGATTCATGCCTTCGCGGCAGGATCCAGGTTTCAAAGGGATAGCGCGGTGCGTAGGGCGACAGCGTTATAAAGTCCTGGTTCTCCGCCGCGATGCGGATGCGCGATTCGCTTTCCTGCCGAATAATGTCGCAGAAGATACAGCGCTCCTTGTTGGCGAAGTAGCGCTTTGCTCCTTCCAGTTCTTCTACCACCTGTTTGGGAAGAATGGGCAAAGCGATCAATTGTGAGTGCGGATGGTCCAGCGATGCTCCCGCAGCCTCGCCATGGTTCTTGAAGACCATGATGTACTTGAATCGCCGGTCCTGCTTCAGATCAAGGATGCGATCACGGAATGCCCAGAGCACGTCTTCCACCCGCTTCACGGGCATGGTGGCCAGCGTTTCCATGTGGTTGGGAGTCTCAATGATCACTTCATGCGCGCCAATGCCGTTCATCTTGTCGAACATGCCATCGGCCTGCCGGTCCAGATCGCCCTCTATGCCCAAAGCGGGGAATTTGTTGGGTACCACACGCAGGTTCCAGTTTGCGCTGTCACTCCGGGCGGTTTCCCCGGTTCGATATGCCAGGATTTCAGGCGGCGTCTTGGATTCATTGCCGGGGCAAAAAGGACAGAAAGTTGTGGACTTAATGGCGGCACGCTCGCGGGAAAAATCACTGGGGCGCTTGGAACGGTCAGTAGAGATAATCACCCAGCGTCCGGTGATGGGATCTTTTCGCAGTTCAGGCACAGGAATATCTTACAACCGGAGAGGTGTATGAGTGCGGCACAGGCTGCGCAGCCGAAGTCGCGAGCATGGGCAGCCTGCCGACACTCGATCCGTTCTTGCCCTCCAGCTGTTAATCCAATGTGAAAGAGCCGAGAAAGCGCTCGAATTCGCTGGTGGAATCGTTGCCCTTGATGCTGCCCGCACAGGCAAAATAAACGCGCCGTCCATCAAGCACCACCACGCTCTTATAGTTCACATTGTCTGTTTCAGCAGTGAACTCAAGCGCAGGCAGTTCGGTATCTCCACGTTTGAAAGTGATTTCACGTTCAGAAATGAGCTTTCCGTTGGTAAGGCCTTTGATGAAGCCATCTCTTTCCGCTGCCAGCCTGGTTGGGGTTTTCAGTTCAAGGTCAGCATCGGGATAGTCAGAATAGATCACCAGGTACAGCCTGGGGCGCTGCAGGACTTTGAAGGTATGCAGCATCACGCCTTTTTCCGTGCTTGCACTTTCTTCAGGTGTGCCGGGAACCTTCATGGAAAATTTGCCCGCTTCGCTCGAATACTTCGTCCAGCCTGCTTCGCCTGACTGGGCCCAGCCGGCAAGCGCGAACATCAGCACAAGGCTGGCAACAACAGATCTCTTGAACATGGGCACTCCTTTAAGCCTGAATTACAAATCGCTATTAGGGACTTGGGCTGGGGGATTAGCCGAATTGTACCCCGGTTCGACTGATGTGCAGCCTGGGGCAGATTACCGAAGTCATGCAAGGCGGGCGGAGCCAAAAGCAGTTAAAAGGCCATAGCGTGTTGCTAAATGCGATTGTCAAGTCAACGGAAATGCATCACGAAACAACTCAATCGCGGTGCCTTTCCCCGGCTCGAAATAGACGCTTACGATATCGAACCGAAAAGCAGGAGTGGTCTTCACTTTGAGGAGGAATTCGCGAGCAACGCGTGAGAGGTCACGCCGTTTTTCCGGATCAACGGCGACTTCAGCCGGCTGAATGTCCCGGGTGGTCCGGGTCTTGACCTCGATGAAGCAAAGCATGTGGCCATCCCAACCTACCAGGTCAAGCTCGCTGCGGCAGCGCGGACTGCGGTAATTGCGCGCGATGATCACATAACCCTGTTGCCGCAGGTAGAAGTAAGCTTCTTCCTCTCCGCGACGTCCGGTGCGCAGGTGGGCAGGAGTCGCGTCCTTGCGAGGAAGAAGTCTTGCTGCAGAATCGAGAGCTCTTAGAACGAGCCGTGTCACCTGTCCAGACAGGAGCATAAAAAAATCAGCCGCGAATTAACGCGAAAGAACACGAATCATACCAGAGCTGCTGTTCATTCGTGGAGTCGCGTTTATTCGCGGCCTTATATTAATGCGGAGATTACCGTTCTTTTTCAATAATCCCGATGCACTCTTCCAGAACATCCATTGCGATGTCTGCCTGCTCCTGCGTGACGATAAGCGGAGGAGCAATGCGAATGCTGTTCTCGCCCGCGCCCAGGAACAAAAGACCGCGCTCGAATGCCAGGTCGACGATGCGGTCACGCTCGTCATGGGCGGTGGCACGCGTCTTCTTGTCTTTCACAATCTCAATGCCAATCATCAGGCCGTGCCCGCGCACGTCGCCCACCATGGGGTGAGTTTCTACCCAGCGACTGATGCGCTTCAGAATATGCGCGCCCACGACTTCAGCATTGTGCATGGCTTCGCGTTCCAGCACGTTAAGCGTGGCCAGGGCAGCTTCAATGCAGATTGGATTACCGCCGAAAGTTGAAGCATGCGAGCCCGGCACCCAATCCATAATTTCCGCGCGGGCCAGCGTGACGCCCAGTGGCATGCCGGACGCAATGCCCTTGGCAATGGTGATGATGTCCGGCTCCACGCCCGTGTGCTCAATGGCCCACATCTTTCCCGTACGCCCTGCGCCGGACTGCACCTCATCGGCGACCAGTAGGATGCCGTGTTTGTCACAGATGCGCCTCAGCTCCTGCATGTACTCCTTTGGAGCAGGGACGTAGCCACCTTCGCCCTGAATCGGCTCAACAAAGATGGCCGCGCACTCTTCCGGCGGCATGATGGTTTTAAACACGCGGTCTTCAATAAAGCTGACGCAATCCTTGATGAATTGAGATTCGCTCATGCCTTCCGGCCGCCGATAAACATACGGATACGGCACGTGGGCCACGCCGGGCACAACTGGGAAGAATCGCCGCCGCTGCTGGACCTTTGAAGCTGTCATTGAGAGGGCGCCCATGGTGCGCCCGTGGAAAGCTCCATAGAAGGCGATGATGCCCTGGCGTCGCGTGTGATAGCGGGCCATCTTCATGGCCGCTTCAATCGCCTCAGTCCCGGAGTTGCCGTAATAGACGCGCACAGGGCCGGACATGGGCGCCAGTTTGGCCAGGCGATCCGCCAGGGTGATCATGTTTTCATAGTAAAAATCCGTGCCGGACATGTGGATCAGCTCGCCAGCCTGCTTCTGTATGGCGGCGACCACCTCCGGGTGGCAATGGCCGGTGGAACACACGGCGATGCCAGAGGAGAAATCCAGAAATTCATTGCCGTCCACGTCTTCAACGATGCAGCCGCGGCCGGCCTTGGCTACAAGCGGGTACGACCGCGTATAAGAAGGCGAAATAAACTTAGCGTCGCCCTGCAAAACTTTCTGCGCGTTGGGGCCGGGAAGTTTGGTCCGGATCCGCGGACCAGCAGATGTCATGGTCTGAGTGGGCATAGTCATCCTCTTTTCGATAATCAGTTGCGTGTTGATGCTTCAGCCTGCAGGCAGGCCGCAGAAGAGGGGGGACTGGAAGGAATTAATCTCCGGCAAAGAGATTGGCGCGGGCGTGAGAGGGCAGCACCGCAAGGAATCGCCGCGGACACACAAGGAAATCCACCCAGCAGGCCAGAGAACGCTCCGGCGTGCGCAGCAGAAACCAGGATGTGTGGCTGTTCTTCATACTCCGTACCTTTATTATAGCCCGAAATGCGATTGCGTTCGGCGGTTACTATTGTGCATTTGGATGCAGGATTCGCGCCGTTTGCATTTTTAGCATCGCCAAAGTGTGCGCGAACGTCTGATATTAGTTCTTACTCCATGACTCAAGCCGGCCCCCGCACAACTGCGCAGCAGCATGAATTCCGAGTGATACTGTGCTTTGCGCTGGTTTACATTCTTTGGGGTTCCACCTATCTCGCCATGCGAGTTGCTGTGCGAGACCTGCCGCCTTTCGTTGTGGGCACGTCACGATATCTGGTGTCCGGTCCCATCATGCTGCTGGCGTGCGCGCTCATGGGCCGCAAAATCCGCATTTCCCGCCACGACTTCTGGCGCCTGCTGGTGATTGGCGTTGCGCTCCTTTCCGTCGGCAACATGGGGATTGTCTGGGGAGAAAGATATGTGGAAAGCAGCCTGGCTGCGCTGGTAGTGGCTCTTATGCCTATCTGGGTGGTGGCCATTGAAGCCTGGGTGTATCGTGCCGGACGGATGACAAGACAAGGCTATATGGGGCTCACCGCGGGCCTGCTGGGCCTGCTGGTGCTGTTGTGGCCGCGGATTATCTCAGGGACACATCTTGGCCATCTCGAATTGCTGGGCTGTGGCATTCTGGCCTGCGGATCACTGGCATGGTCGTTCGGCTCCGTGTTCTCGCACCGCTTTGACGTTCACGCCGACATCTTTGTGGGCGCTGGCTGGCAGATGACTCTGGGCGGACTCGTCAACGCCATGATCGCCGGAGTGTCCGGGCAGTTTCAGCATGCCCGGTGGACTGCGCCGGCGATTGAATCAATTGCTTATTTAGTCGTGTTTGGCTCCTGGATCGGCTACAGCGCTTTCATCTTCCTGCTGGAACATGTGCCCACGCCCAAAGTGGCGACGTACACATACGTGAACCCG
>DATEJX010000215.1:0-11315 GCA_035277785.1 Candidatus Angelobacter sp.
GGCGAATATGCCTTGTAGTAGTCGCTTTCAGACTCCAGCCGGCTGCCCGGTTCAGGGGCGATATCGCCAGCCAGTGGCTGAGCAAATTCCTGTTCCGCCGATAAACAGTAGTAACGGTCCAGTAGATCGATACGCCTGTGCCTTACGCTGTGCTCTTCCACCCGCAGTTCCTCCAGTTCTTTCCGTCCCGCAGCCCCGGTTTCCTGAATGCACGACATCATGGCGTCCAGCAGCACTTTGTCGAGCTGTTGAAGATAAAGGTTGAAATAAGGCAAGTACTTTTGCACTGAAGGAAACTGCGGATCAACCACAAGTTCCGCTGCCTTGCACATCAGCATGGGGGCTCGCCGTGTCTGCACTTCAGCAAAAGCTTTCATGAGCCTGGCTACCTCCGGCCAGATCCGTTGGGCTTGGAGACAGCAATATGTGATCAGATCGCGCGATTGACCGAGATGAGCGTTGTAAATGGCGGCTAGAAACATTGCTTCAGCCTGAATTCGATTGCTCGGGGTTACACAGTGATTCTTGAGAGAACGCCATGGATACTCGGCTCCCGATAGCGCCCTGATCACACAGGATGCTGTCGCTGACATCGCGATCTGTATGCCTTCAGCAGTCAGATGACAATAATCAACGAACAATCGCCGATCAGGTAAGCCACCGTCCAGGTATTCCGCAAACAACTTCGGCAAATCCACAATTTGGATGCCTTCCCTGGCCATCCCTTCCCTTAGCACCTTTTGCGTCAGTGCATAAGGCCTGGGTGTCTTAAAGCGTGAGAGAGGACTCCACATCAGCGCATCTCGTGCAGCTTCCAGGTATGTTCGTGCGGCTTCAGTGTCGCCGGTCTCCTGCGCGCATTCGGCCAGGACATGGAACCCCCTGACGCATGTGCCAGCATCCAGCTCAATCATTTGCTGGCCCAGCGCCGCTGCCGCCTCAAAATCTCCTCGCTCCAGCGCCTCCGTGGCCATCCGCGATTTATCAATCCACTCCCAGTTCTTGCCGTCCTGCAAATAGGGAGCGGTGGTGATTGGATCTCTCCAGTCTCCCAGATTAAATTCCGGCAGTACCCAGATCAGGGGTATGTGTCGCGCGACCAGTTCGTCGGCAATTTCCTTTACGATATTCCGCCCCAGCTTCGCCAGTTTCTGTTCAACCAGCCGCTTCAAAGCTGGAATTCCGCCTTCCCTCAGGACGGCAATGGCATTCCCCGACCCCAAAGCTCGATAGCTGTCGGTCACCCAGTTGTTCCCGGCGAAAATGATGATGCAATCCGGCTCCAACACCAGCGAGGACAACGCCACGTCTTTCGCCAGCTCGCAGCTCATTCCGGTCTTTGCCAGATCTATGGTCTCGATCTCGCCTGCTCCGAGTCGCGAACGAAAGATGCTGTCCAGGGCCTTCGCTGGATTGAACTGCGGATCATAAAGATACCCACGGGCCACCGATTCACCGATCAACACCACGCGACGTTTGGCCTGCTTTGGCGCGATTCGTCCCACATTAGCCCACCAGGTCCATTGGTTCGCCAGATCACGACGCCGGACAAAATTATCCGAGCCCTTCTTCCGTTCCCAGATTCCAACCCGGTCGCCGTCTTCCCGGCTTGCCAGTTGCAATTCCAGTTCGTCCGGTTCGATCTGCTCACTGCGGGTAGTCTCCAGCGGATCCGTTAGCAAGCCAGCACTGCGCAGCAATAACAGCGCCCGCCCGGCTTCCTCCGTGTTGACTGCCTGGGCCAAATGATTAGCCAATGATTTCAGGGGATCAGGAGATTGATGATGGTCCATGACTTTCTCGCGGTGCTATTTCTCAGTGGAATCTTGCCACTGCTGAAGCAGAGGTACATGCAGGCGGTACTGGACGGTTCTGAATCGCGCCGATTCTTGTTTAAAACATCGTATAAATGCTGTGACTCACTTCCGCTGCCTGGTTGCGGACTGGCGCATTTTGCGCCTGCAGCTCCCATAATGCGGGGATTCCGCTGCGCTCGAGAATGAAATCCTCCACCACCAGCACGTCAATGCCGCAGCGTACAAAGCAGTTTATGGCATCTATGTCCGAACACACGATGGGCTCGCCTCTCATGTTGAAGGAGGTATTCAGCAGAATTGGGCAGCCGGTACGATTATGGAACTCTTCCAGCAACGCGTGAAAGCGCGGGTTGGTTTCTTTGTCCACTGTCTGGATTCTTGCCGAGCCGTCCACGTGGGTAATCGAAGGGCAATCAATGCCGGAGATTACCTGGCAAACCTCCAGCATGAATGGCGATGGATGATCCAGGTCAAAATGTTTCCCGGCTTCGCACTCAAGGACGGCCGGGGCAAAAGGCCGGAAAGCTTCGCGCTTTTTCACCAGCGCATTGATTTTTTCCCTCATTTGCGGATCTCTGGGATCGGCCAGTATCGAACGTGCTCCCAGGGATCGGGGTCCAAATTCCATTCGACCCTGACACCAGCCAATCACCTTGCCTTCCGCCAGCCGCTCAACGGTGTAAGCGATCAAACCTTGTTGGTTGTTGCGAAAATCACGGTAGCTGGCCGAAGAGCCTTTGAGGACGCGGTACAAATCCTCTAACGAATTGTCCGGACCCAGGTAGACATGGGCAAGCCGCTTCTGCTCAGGTAAAGTTCCTGCAAGTCTTACGTGAGCAACCGCAGCGGCGCCTACCGCGCCTCCGGCATCTCCGGCTGCAGGCTGTACAAAAAGACGTTTGAATGGACCTTCTTTCAAGCATCTGCTGTTGGCCACTACGTTCAATGCCACTCCACCCGCCATGCATAAGTTCTCGCTTGGCACTTTCGTGTGCAGATACTTCACTTTTTCCAGCAGAATCTCTTCCAGAATAACCTGCGTGCTTCGGGCCACATCAACGTAAAACTCCCCAAGCTCAGATTCGGCACTCCGGGGTGGTTGGCCCAGCAATTCAACAAGTCGCTCTGAAAACATGGAATCCCGCTGCATAAAATCAAAGTACTCAAGGTTCAGCCGATACTGACCGCCGGACTCCATGCTGACAAGTTTCCTGATTTGGTCAACATATTTAGGCTTTCCATAGGGCGCCAGACCCATCACTTTGTACTCACCTTCATTCACTTCAAAACCCAGGTAGCCAGTGATGGCGCTGTAGAAAAAGCCCAACGAGTGGGGGAAGTCCACCTGCTCCAGCCTCGCAATATCAATGCCGCGTCCGAATCCGTATGTAGTGCTTGCCCAATCGCCCACTCCATCAACCGTGAAAATGGCTGCTTCCGAAAAACCCGAAAAGTAATAGGCGCTGGCCGCGTGCGATACGTGATGGTCCATCGTTTGAATCGGACCCTCGTACCCCAGAGATTTTCGGATCAGCACTTCCGGCCGCGGCCTGAGCAGACGGTTGAGAATCGCTCCCCGCCTTTCGACGGGAGTGTCTGGTCCCATCGCCATCCATAACTGTCGTCCGAGTTTAAGTGTTGGGTCCTCGTAAAAAGCCACGCAGTCAACTTCCGCGATCGTTATCCCGGCTGCTTCCAGACAATAACGAAATGCCCTCCGCGGCAGGTCCTTGTCATTCTTGATTCGGGAAAAGCGTTCTTCTTGCGCGGCCGCTACCAGTACTCCATCTTGCATGATGCAACAGGCCGAATCGTGGTACCCGGATGAAATCCCGATGATATTGAGCTGCTTTCTGGCCCGTGGCTTGATTCTTTGGTTCGGCAAAGCAAACCTCCTGCGCTGTTGCTGGTCCTGGCAGTGTTGTCGAATTATGTTGGCAGGTTCTCCGCCTGCATCTCCCCGCCCAACTGCCAATTCATCTCCGGCCCGATTATTTGCTCAATCGCACGGCTTAAATCCGCAATCGTGGGACTTTCAAAAAACTTGTTGATCGGCATTTCCACTCCCAGAAGCTCGCGGATTTTCCAGACCATTTGCATGATGAGCAGCGAATTTCCTCCCAGGCTGAAGAAATTGTCGTGGATGCCAATCTGATCGACTCCCAGAGTCTCACTCCAGATGCTTGCCAGCTTCTGTTCAAGTTCGGTACCCGGCTCTACATAAGCGGCCGCATTGGAAGCAGCGTTCACTTTCTGCAACAACGCCCTTCGGTCAATCTCTCCATCTTTCCCTCGCGGGATCGCCTCAATAACGGTGATCTCTGCCGGAACCATCATGGAATGCAGCCGCTCCCTGATGAACTTTAGCAGTTCAGCTGAATCAAATGCCCGCGGGGACGAAGTTACAAACGCTCTGATCTTTTCGTCTTCTCCGATCAAAACCGCTGCTTGCTGAATCTGAGGATGCTCCAGCAATACACTTTCAATTTCCTGGCTCCGTATTCTCTTGCCCGCGATCACTGCTTGCGTGTTCCGGCTTCCCTCAAGTTGCAGAATTCCCTGCTCCCACCTGGCCCGCTCACCTGTCCGGTACATCCTGACTTTTGACTCGCTGTTGCACGTTACGGTCGGAAACGCATGCTCATTCACCTGCCCGTTTTGTTCATGGCCCAGCGCCAGAGTCCCCGCGCTCAGATAAATTTCCCCCAGCGCGCCTTCTGCTACGGGTTGCATTTGGCTGTCGAGGAGATACATGCTCACGCCGGGTGCCAGACAAGCAAAAGGAATAGAGCCGGGTTTCAGAATGTCCGCCAATGGATACTTCATACAGCATCCGCCAGCCTCGGTGTACCCGCTGACTCCACACACCCGCTCCAACACTTCTGCAAGTAGCCGTTCGCGCAAAGTCGATAAAGCCGAGCTCTGCTCTTCGCAAACGATCTCCCGAACGTTCTTGAGCGCCCATGGAAAATCTCTCGCCAGCCGTTCCAGCATCGCAGTCCGCGTCCACAGCACCGTTACCCTCTGCTCGCGCAACACAGTCGCGAGCTTGCGTGGAGATACTTCGCCGCTGACATTCACGACACAGTTTCCGCGAGCTAACGCGCTCCACCATTCCATGCTCTCCGCTTCATGCGCAAAGCTTAGCCTGAGCGCTACTCGCTCCGCGTGCTTGTTCCCCGCCTGCGGCTCACATGACTCGCCGCCGCACAGCGCTCCTTGCGGCAGCACCACCCCGGCCAGTTCTCCTCCTGAACTGGAGCGATATAACACACATGCGGCGCTGGCCATTTCAACTTCTGCCCGGGGTTCCTCTCCCCTCTGCTCCTCCACCGCTTCGCGATGTTCTTCTATGAGCAGCAGACGTGGTGGGCTCGAGAAGCTCTCGGCCAGCCGATTTTCCGTAATCAGCAGTGCAGCGTGGGACCTCTCCAGCATTCTCGCTTGTCGCATCGGCGGTTCGTCTGCATCCACGCCCACCAGGACCGCTCCTGCTTTCACAATTCCCAGCGCGACCGCCACCATCTCCGCAGCTGGCTCCAGAACTATCGCTACCTGCTGCCCATGCTTTATCCCTTGCTCCTTCAGATAGCTTGCCCACTGGTTGGCTTTGCGATTCAATTCTCGATAAGTCAGCATCTGCCCGTCGCTCACCACAGCCAATGCGTCTGGATTTCGTTCCGCATGCGACGCCACCAGAGCGCCAATGCCCCTGTGGGAATGAGTAACCGCCGGGCCGCTCCAACCGTTTGCCAACTGCCGGCGCTCCGCTTCGCTGAGTAGAGAGATTTTAGAAATACATTGCGTGGCATCGCTGCTGATGTTCACCAGGACTGAAAATAACTGCTGTAGCAGGCGTTCCACAGTGCCTCGGCTGAACCATCGCCGGCTGTACAGGCAGGAGAACGAAAGCTCCCTGCCAGGCCGGACCACCAGCCCCATGCGATAGCTTGTGGATTCCAGAGTTCCAATCTGGGAAAACTTCAGCGACGACTCCGGGACTTTTTGCACCGCCGCATCCAGCGGATAGTTCTCAAAAACTACGATAGTGTCGAACAGCGCTGTTCCTCGCGGTATATCGCTCCACTCCTGCACTTTGGGCAAGCGGCTGTGCTCATAGTCGAGCATTCTTGCGTGCCACTGTTGCAGCCGCTTTAAGCAGTCAGTGACAGGTTCATTGTGGTTGAATCGCACTCGAACCGGCAGAGTGTTGATGAATAGACCCACCGTTTGTTCAAACCGGGAATTTCCTCCAGACCGGCCGGACACGGTGGCTCCGAACACAATGTCGTCTTCCCCGCTATAGCAGCTCAAAAGAAGCGCCCATGCCGCCCGCATTAGAGTGCTCAGCGTGACCATCTGTTCCCGGCAAATTTGTTCAAGCCGGAGCGTCTCTTCACGGCTCAAGCAGGCTTCGACCAATCCGTGCTCATTTCCAGTCCCATCTTGAACGCCACCATCCAATTCGATTCCGAACCTTGTAGGCTGGTAGAAACCTGCTAGTTCGGCTCGCCAAAATGCCTCGGCTGCTTTCTCATCCTGTTGCTGAAGCCAGCAGACGTACTCACGATACAAATGCGGCCGCACCAATTCCGGTGTTCTGCCTTTTCTATAAGCTTCGTAGAGCGTAAACACTTCTCCCATAACGATCTGTCGCGCCCATCCGTCCAGCAAGACGTGATGGCCGGCCCAGGAAAAGCAGTAGCTCTGTTCCCCGGTTCTCATCAGCGCGAGCCGTAGCAATGGCGCGCGCTTAAAATCAAATCCTTGTCTGCGATCCATTGCCAGAAAAATGTCCCACTTCTTCTGCTGCTCATCTGTGCTTAATGAACGCCAGTCTTCCTCATGCCAGGGAAGTTCGACCGTTTTTCTGACCACTTGTCGCGGTCGGTTGAGTCCCTCCCAGACCAGCGAAGTGCGTAGGGTTGCATGCCGCCGAATCACTTCCTCCCATGCGCGGCGAAATGCCGGCACATCCAGCGCTCCTTCAATGCGGCAACCCGTTCCCAGAAAATACAGTCCCGTCCCCTGCTCAAACATGCTGTGAAACAGGATTCCCTGCTGCATCGGCGACATCGGATAGATGTCCTCTACATTTGTCAACTTCGCTGCCGAATAGGCCGGCGCCTGCATTACATGCATCGTGCTCATGGATTGTTTTAGGAAACGTGGGCAGGGATAGATTTGTTGCAGCTTGCTTTCATACCCGTGTCATACACATTTCAGATTCGAATCATTTGTAAATTTTTCCGGCGGGCCCGCTTTAGCAAAGGAAAAATCTTACCCGGCGATTCATGGAAAGAAACGAACGTCGGCGCCGTAAACTCACAACCTGATTCAGGGTTTACAGAACTGAATGGGATGGCCGGCGGTGAGTTAAGCAAGCTGCCGCCGTCCCCGTAGACATTTTCGGGAATAACATGAACCACCGAAACCGGGAAGAATACCCGAGGTAGTCCCGCAGCATTTGGACAGCGGCAGATACTATTTTAATTTCTGGTTCGGTGTCAACCGTGAACGCGCAAAATATTGTTTTGAGTTTTCCGCAAACGGGACTGCTGTGCGTCCGGTCGAATAAATCTTGCACCCTGCCGCCTGTTTTTCTGGTCTCAAGGTATACTCTAGCGCACGCAGCAGGTCTGCAATGGATGTGACAATCAAATTTTGAAAGGAGATTCAATGAAAAAGCTTCTGCTGATGTTTGTTTTTACGTTCGTAGTTTCAACCATGGTCTTGGCAAAACCAGTGTCCCTGGAGGGATGGGTCAGCGATGATCGCTGTGGCGCCAAAGTAAATGCCGCTTGCAGCAAGAAGTGCCTGGAGCAAGGCGCTACGCTGGTGTTCGTCAATAGCGACAAGTCAGTCATTGAGGTTACCAACCCGGACGCTTTTAAGGGCCTGGCTGGTGAGCGTGTGAAAGTAACCGGCGATCTGGATAAAGGTGTCCTCACAGTCTCGAAGGTACAGGTCGTTCAAGGAAAATAGTTGTAGTAACGCGGTTCTTCCTCTTCACCAACCATTCGCGAGTACAGTTCTTTACCTGTGGAAAACCAACCTCGTGCGGCAGCTCTGTCCCAAAATGGCCGTGCGCCATCACCACTGGGACACTTCACAACTCAAATAAGCTCTGAATTCAGCTAAAAAGATTTGCCCACAATTAAACATTGCTGGACATTGCGTGCGCATTACTGTCAATCGCGGACATGTTTCCGGCAGTAGTGATTCACACCCGTAAGTATCGCGCATCGCGCACTGTCACACGCTAACGGCTTCTCACATCTAGCTCTGAAAATTGTTCTCCGGCACAATCGTGGCTTTGCCCGGATAACTCAACCACCTAGAAGAATTCTCTACCGATGTCGCATCACGGATACGATACCGAAAACATCCCGTCTTCTGAGCATCTTTGGATAGAACACCTATCGCCCCTCCGGCGGCAAATGCTTCGCCTGTTCTGTTTTCCTTACGCCGGAGGTGGGGCCCACGTATTCTGTAATTGGCAGCGGCATTTTCCCTCGGAAGTTGATCTCTGTCTGGTGCATCTTCCAGGGCGGGGAAAACGTATAGCTGAACTTCCGTTTACGCAGTTCAGGCCCCTGCTGTACAACATCACAAATGTCATATTGAAACATGCTCAGGGTCCCTTTGCTCTGTACGGCCACAGTATGGGCGCCCTGATCAGTTTTGAGGTGGCTCGCGAGCTCCGTCGCCGAGGCTGCCCAATGCCACAAGCCTTATTCCTCTCTGGAAGACGCGCACCGACCATTCCAAGCCGCGAAGGCCCTACATTTAATCTGCCCCACGATCAATTTGTAGCCAGACTGAAAAAATTTAACCATGCGTCGCAGCAATTGCTTGACGACCCCGAGCTGCTGGCATTATTTCTGCCGCTTCTCAGGGCCGACTTCGAAGTCGTGGACAGTTACATCTATGCTTCTGAACCCCCGCTTCCCTGCCCAATTCATGTTTATGGAGGATTGCAGGACGAATTTGTCTCTGCAGACGGTCTGCGCGAGTGGAAGCAGCAGACCTCTTCAGACTGTGAATACCGGACGTTTCCGGGAGATCATTTCTTCATTCACAGCGCCGCCGATCAGTTCCTGAGAGTTTTGCGCAGCGATGTTGCGGCATGCTGCAAGGTCGCTCTCCAAACCCGATCTTCCTTCCCCGACAAGGACCTTACGATGCCGCTCGTGAACCCCATGTGAATCGCACCAGTCGCCTGGCGCTGTTTTCGTGATTGCGATGGATAGCGCTTGAAGGGTATCTACCCGGACGACGGCAAGCGCAAAGCCATAGATCTCAATTCCAGCCAATGCAGAGCCACGTCTCTGGCAATGCCTCTAAACGAATCCAGCAGAGCCGTGTGAGAAGTGGGTCTGAAGCGTCCGCTTCGATAAGGCTGGCGAACAGCCCTCTTGGGTTGCGCTACAGAAATGGGGTGAACTTAAACCCGGTTTATTTTCCAGATTGAGCTTCACTCGCAATGTTTTGATTCAGCCAATAATCCAGAGCCTTGCTGAGTGCTTCTATCGACTGTTGCCGGCCATGCGATTTCTCAATGACGCTGTTGGCCCCCATCCGATACACGTCATCAATCATTTTGGGGCTTGCTGTACCCGTGACCACAACCACGGGAAGAGTCCGGGTTGACTCATTGCCTTTGATCTCCCGCAACAAATCAACGCCATTAATGTCCGGCAGTCTCAGATCCAGCAGGATCAACGATGCAGTAAACCGCTCATTTTCTCCATAGTGGCTGAAAAACTCAAGGGCATTGCCGCCATCACGGAACACTTCCAGCCTGCAAGCGGGACATATCTGCTGCGCTACATCACTTATCAGCTTCACATCACTTGGGCTGTCTTCAATCAGAACCAGTCGCTTGGCCACGTTCAAGGGTCCCCAACCGTTAATGAAGATGATTTCCGTGCTTCGCAGGCTGCCTTCGACAGGTCCAGAAGCGGGCTCTTAGTCCATATTAAGCAGTATTTCAGGCGACAGCTGCACCTGAAGTAACATCATAATTTCTTTGGTCCTGATGGAGAACTCTACTACACCTGCCATTCCCAATCAGCTCGCGCCGCTCGAACACCAGACAATCTTCCGAACGATGGTTGACTCTGTTCGCGACTATGCCATCTTCCTTCTGGATCCGAACGGGTTCGTCGTGACCTGGAATCCTGGCGCAGAACGGATCAAGCAGTATCGACCGGAAGAAATCATCGGCAAGCACTTTTCCATTTTCTATCCTGAAGCCGAGAAGCTTGCGGACAAACCGGGCTTTGAGCTCAAAATGGCCAGCGCTACGGGACGTTTTGAGGATGAGGGATGGCGAATCCGCAAGGATGGAAGCCGATTCTGGGCAAATGTGGTAATCACACGCATTCTTGGCGCTCAGGGCCAGCTCGTGGGGTTCGGCAAGATTACACGGGACCTTACGGAACGCCGGGCCGCAGAGCAACGATTTCGTCTTCTGGTGGAAGGCGTAACCGATTACGCTATCTTCCTGCTTGACCGTACAGGTCACGTCGCCAGTTGGAACTCCGGCGCGCAGCGCATCAAGCAGTACACAGCCGATGAAATCGTGGGCAGGCATTTTTCTACCTTTTACACACCAGAGGATCGTGAAAAAGGCATGCCTCAGCACGTTTTGAAACAGGCACAAGAACATGGCCATTGGCAAGGCGAAGGCTGGCGGGTGCGAAAAGACGGGTCAAGGTTCTGGTCAAGTGTTGTAGTCACGGCACTACGAGATGAAGAAGGGCAGCTGACCGGGTTTTCCAAAGTCACGCGCGACGTTACGGACCGCAAGCAGCTCCTGGATGAACTGCAACGGCATACGAAAGAACTGGAACGGCAGGTGGAAGAGCGCGAGCGAACCAATGCTGAACTTGAAGCATTCAGCTATTCGGTCTCGCACGATCTTCGAGCTCCGCTAAGGGCGATTGAAGGATTTGCCAGCGCCTTAAAGGAAGATTACGGAAACCAGCTGGATGAAACAGCGCTCGATTACTTGCACGAGATTATCAGCGCCTCAACACGGATGAACCGCCTGGTGCGCGACCTGCTGGAATACGGCCGATTGAGTCGCATCGAAATCATTCCGCAGAGTGTTGCAGTTGGCCCGCTTGTCCGCCAGCTTTTGCACGAGGGACCACCTGAGTACAAGTCAGCAACTCTGACCGGAGACCTGGATTCCAGAGTTCTTGCACACGAGGCCACATTGGCGCAGGTTGCAATAAATCTGATCTCCAATGCTTTCAAGTTCCATTCCAGCGGTGTGGCGGCGCAGGTTGAGATCAATGTGCAGCATACGGAAATGGGAATGGTTCGGATCTCCGTAAAGGATTGTGGGATTGGGATCCTGCCGGAGCATCACGAGAAGATATTCAAGGTGTTCGAGAGGCTTCACGGTTTCAACGAATACCCTGGAACAGGAATCGGGCTGGCGATTGTGAAACGCGGCATTGAGCGCATGGGAGGCAAGGTGGGCTT
>DATEJX010000216.1:0-10600 GCA_035277785.1 Candidatus Angelobacter sp.
CGTTGCCGAATATCGCGCGGTTTACGATCAGAAATGCATGTTTCCGAACAAGGCCAAAGACGCCCGCAAAGAACTCAAGAAACTTGGCGTTGAAGTGGCTGAAGTACCGGCTGCGCCAAACTTTGATTCAGGCGTAACAGCTCAAATCGAAAAGACCATGCGCGCCGGTCTGAAAGCGGAAAACGCAGCGAAGTACGTTGAAGCAGAGAAGCTTTACACAGCTGCGCACCAGATGGACCCTGCTGATCCCACGCCGCTGCGCTTCCTTGGCGAACTCTACCGCCATCATATTGGTGACTGGGACAAGGCCGCGCAGACATTTCATTCCATTCTGGACATGCCGGCTGACCCCATGTCGCGAGCCGTTGCGCTGCATGGGCTGGGCAAGATGACCATCCATGATGGTGAATTTAAGAAGGGACTCGGCCTGATGGAAGCTTCAGTACGCGAGTTCCCGCTGGCTCTTGCCTATCGCAATCTGGCAGTCTACTGGAACAGCGAAGGCGATCAGGCCAAGGCAGACGCGTATACCCGGGAAGCATTCAAGCTGGATCCGGACGATCCGTACAACCTGGTATTCACAGCCGTCTTCACCGCTGCCGCAGGACACACCGACGAAGCCCTCAAGATCGCACAGAAATATGAAAGCCTTCTGCCTGCGTCTTACAACCTGGCCGCCATTTACGCACAAGCCGGACAGAAGCAGAAAGCGCTTGATCTGCTAAAGCGTCACTTCTTCCAGTACGAACGGTACCAGGCTGTGCGCAGCAAAGAGATGATGGAAGCACGAGTGGATGCGGTGTTCGCGTCCCTGATCAATGACCAGCAATTCATGGCATTAACCAGCGGAGCTGATGGCAGATTGCCCATTCCCATGCGGTCGGCTTCTGGTTCAGGACAGCGCTAAGACGCTCCGAAGCAGGACGGGGCACAAATTTTATGGCAAAAGCCATCGTTTGGCTTATTTCATACTGTTTTGTGCCCGTTGCATTTACGCGCTTTTTCTCATTAGCAAATCTAATACTGCTCTAATCTTGGCGTAAGGATGCACCGCCATACTCCTTTCCATGGCCGGTGCGATAAGACATCGGCCAAATTCAGTCGAGCAGCAAGACCGGAGGAAACATGTTTGAAGGCATCATGCAGCCGATGCATCTATTGGTGATTTTGATTATCGCCCTGTTATTTTTTGGTCCGTCTAAACTGGCTGGGCTTGGCAAGGGATTAGGCGATGGCATTCGCCAGTTCAAAGATGCTCTGAAAGAAGAAGCGCCAGGCGGCGAGGCTAAGTAATTACAAACCGGTTTTCACCCCCAGAGTTTCCTCCCCTCGGTATCATCTGACCCAACCACCACCTCCAGAGATCGGTCCCCGAACTGAGTTTCGGGGGCCGTCCGAGGGTTTTCGGTTTCTCCTCCAAACTGACTGGATCGCGCTTCAGCTTTTCTGGAATCAACGATCTTCCGCTGCCAATCCATTCTGAGATTCCTTGATCACGACCAGCTCCTTTCCCATCCGCCGGCCTACTTCAAGAAAAGCGGCAAAAGTTTCGTCATCCGTTTCACAGGCCCGAACCACTTCCAGTTTTTTCATCCTGTGCACAGGATTGATGAACCGGACCCCCAGGATCTTGCGCTCGCGGTAGGTCACGGAGGCTATCTCGGTCACGCTGAGAGAATAAGTATTAGAAGCAAGAATCGTGTCTGGTTTGCAAAGCTTATCGAGCAGGGTAAAGATCTCAATCTTTGATTCCCACTCCTCGGGGACGGCTTCAATCACCAGGTCCGCTTCACGTGCTGCCTGTTCCACGCTGGCGGCGTATTCCACACGTGCAATGGCGGCATCAGCATCCTGGCGGGAGATCTCACCCAGTGCAATGGACTCCTGCAGATTGTCGCGCATCTCGCGTTCAGCACGGCGCAGGCTGGCGGGAAGAATATCTTCAAGGATAGTACGATAGCCGCCGAGAGCGGCCACATGAGCGATGCCGCGGCCTGTGATCCCGGCCCCGATCACCGCCACGGTCTGGATTTCAGGCATGCGTTAGATTTTGTCGAGCCCCTCGACCATCTTGGTGTAATTCGGGTCGGCCTTGCGCATGTAATCGGCAAGACGCTTCTTTTCATCATCCGTCATGGTTGAAATGCCGGCTTGAATGCGGCGCAGGGTGGCGGCGATGTCATCGACGTAGTTCATCATCCGGATCAGTTCACCAGTCACAGGCATGTAGTGCGTGCTCCTCTAGAGAATCCATTATTGTCTGATGTTCCTGCCTGTTTAGTAAAGCGCCCGCCGCGCTGCCAGATTTTGGCATCTAACGCTGTTGGAGTACTCTGTCCGGCTCCTTGCCCCTGCATGAGATCAAATCCAGCAGTCCTGATCGCCGAATCAAGCGGTATTTCGGAATGTCTTGACCGTTTGGCTGCGCAAAAGCGCAGCGTACGGCCTGTTTCCACATACCGTCTCCAGTTCAATGCAGGCTTTAAATTCAGAGACGCGCAAAAGCTGGCCGGATACTTGCACGCTCTGGGCGTGTCGCACGTTTATTCTTCGCCGGTGTTGAAGGCCAGGCCGGGAAGCCTGCATGGATATGACATTACGGATCACAATCTGCTGAATCCTGAAGTGGGAAGTTATGAAGACCTGGAAGCGCTGGTCCGCGAGCTGAAAAATTACGGCATGGGACAGGTGCTGGATATCGTCCCCAACCATATGGGCATTGGCCAGGGCGAAAATCCCTGGTGGAGTGATGTCCTGGCCAATGGCCGCACCTCAGAGTTTGCGGAATTCTTTGATATCGACTGGGACCCGATCAAACCGGAGCTGAAAGACAAGCTTCTCATTCCCATTCTGGGAGATCAGTATGGCGCCGAGCTGGAGCGCGGCCGCATCAAGCTTGTATTTGATTCGGCCGGATTTCACGTCGAGTATTTTGACAAGATCTTACCGGTTGATCCACAGACAATTCCATTCATTTTTGAGCCTCTGAGCAATGAGATCACTGATCAGGAGCTGCGGAACCTGCTGGCCGGATTGCGCAGTCTGCCTTCACACAGCACCAAGGATGGCGAACTGGTCCGGCAACGAAGGCGGTCCATTGCTCCGTTGACGGAAGCCTTGCTACGGCTCATTCAGGAGTCGAGCGAGGCCCGCACGCTCACTGAAAGGGCTTTGCAGCTTAACAATGGACAGCCGGGAGACCCCCGCAGCTTTGACTACTTACACCGCTTGCTGGAACACCAGGTTTATCGGCTGGCGCACTGGCGCGTATCTGGCGAAGAGATCAACTACCGCCGCTTCTTTGACATTAATGACCTGATCGGCCTGCGGATGGAAAATCCGCGCGTTTTCGCCGCAACACACCAGTTGCTGCGGCAATTGCTGGCTGAAGATCTTATCCAGGGTGTCCGTATTGATCACTGTGATGGCCTGCTGAACCCGCCGCAGTATCTGGTGCGCCTGCAAATGCTCTTTGCCGCCAGTCAATGCTCTGGAGTCAAGCCTCGTCCTCCGCTGGCAGAAAACGGCATTGAGCTGGAAGTACAACAGGTCTTCGGGCAACACGACTGGATGAAAGACCGCGCTCCTCTGTATACCGTGGTGGAAAAAATTCTGGAGCCGGGAGAGGACCTGCCCTGCGAGTGGCCGGTGGATGGGACATCAGGGTACGAATTTACCACCATGGTCAACGGCATCTTCATCGATCGCCGCAACGAACGCCATTTTACCAACCTCTACCATCGCTTTACCGGAACATCGCAGGACGTAGACACCGTCATCTACAATTCCAAAAAACTGATCATGCATGCGTCCCTGGCCAGCGAGGTAAATGTGCTGGCGAACATGCTGGATGAGCTCTCCGTCTCTGACCGTTACGCCCGCGATTTTACGCGTAAGGCGCTGCGCGATGTGATTCGCGAAACAATTGCCTGCTTCCCGGTTTATCGCACCTACATCGATGAGCGCGGGAACATCACGGAACGCGACCAGGCTTATATCAATGAAGCTATCGTCCGGGCCAAACGCCGCAATCCTGACAAAGCGCCGGCGAGCTTTGATTTTTTGCGTGACATTCTGTTGCTCCGGCAACGTAATGAACCTGAGCATTACCGCAGGAAGCTTTATTTCACCCTGAAGTTCCAGCAGGTGACCGGCCCGGTGATGGCGAAGGGTTTGGAAGATACCACGTGCTACGTCTACAACCGCTTCATCTCCGTGAATGAAGTGGGCGGTTCGCCCAGGCAGTTTGGCAATACCGTCCAGGAATATCACGAAGGAAACCGCAAGCGGGCGGAACACTGGCCTTTTTCCATGCTGGCCACGTCCACGCATGATAGCAAACGTAGTGAAGATGTACGCGCTCGCCTGGATGCCCTCTCAGAGATGCCGAAAACCTGGGGCGCACAGGTGTTCAAATGGCGCAAGGCCAATCGCAACCGCAAGCGCCTGCTTGCTGACGGGCGCAAGGCGCCGGATGCCAATGAAGAATATTTCCTTTACCAGACGCTGGTTGGCTCTTGGCCTTTTGACTTTACGGGCGCGAACGGTTCACGACAGAATTACGTTGACAGAATCAAACAGTACATGACGAAGGCAGTTCATGAGGCCAAGGTGAATTTGAGCTGGATCAATGATGATCCTCAGTACGTGGAAACCCTGCAGCTATTCATTGACAGAATTCTTTTGCCCGGCAGCTCCGGCCGAACGAACGTGTTTCTGGAGCAGATGCAGGCGTTCACTCGAATTGTTTCGTTTTTCGGCGCCATTAATTCGCTGGCGCAGCGCCTGCTGATGATCACTTCGCCCGGCAATCCTGATATTTATCAGGGAATGGAATTGTGGGAGTTCAGCCTTGTGGATCCGGACAATCGCCGTCCTGTGGATTATGCGATACGGCAGCAGCTCCTCAAGGAACTTGACCATCGCGCGGAATCGGGTGGCCTGGTTTCTTTGTGTGCCGACCTGCTCCAGAATTATCAGGACGGCCGCATCAAGCTTTGGACCACGATGCAGGCCTTGCGTTTGCGCCGCGACCGCCGTGAGCTATTCCACTCCGGAAACTACTTGGCTCTGCATGCAAACGGCCCCAAGCGTGATCATGTGGTGGCGTTCGGCCGTGAATATCACTCCGAGGTTGCCATTGTTGCCACCCCACGGCTAAGTTACACATTGGCCGGAGGTTCAATGCAAGCGCCGCTGGGTGATCTCTGGAGCACTACCGAATTACCCGTACCTTCGCGGGCCTCTGAGTTCATGGAAAACGTTTTCACCGGAGAAAAAATCAGAGTCACGCCGGGCAGAGTGCTGCTATGCCGCGAACTCTTCGCGCACTTCCCGGTCGCGTTGCTGATCAATAGCTGACGTACTCGGCCCGCGATCGCTGACTGTGCAAAGGGCGGCAATCTTGTCCGCTAGTTCGCCGGTAAGCGCGCCTGGAGAAAAACGCCAGCCCCAGTTGCCATCACTTCGAGAAGGCGTGTTCATGCGCGCATCACTCTTGAGTCCCAGAAAGTCCTGCAAAGGTACAATCGCCATGGCGGCCACAGACGCGAAGGCGCCGCGAATGAACGCCCAGTGCATCCCGTCCTCCGCCGGACCAAAATATTCCATCGCATGCTGCTTTTCTTCCCGGCTCGCGGACTTCCACCAACCCGGCGTGGTGTCATTATCGTGGGTCCCGGTGTAAACCACACATTGCTGAATGTATTTGTGGGGAAGATAAATGTGAGCGCCGGGATCACCAAAGCCAAACTGCAGCACCTTCATGCCGGGAATATTTAAGCGATCACGCAACGCATGCACCTCTGGCGTGATCAGCCCCAGATCTTCCGCAATGAATGGGAGATCGCCCAGCCGTTCTCTGAGCACACGGAACAGGTCGTCTCCCGGCCCTTTCACCCAACGTCCATGGACGGCGGTGGGCTCAGAAGCGGGAATTTCCCAATAGCTTTCAAAGCCTCGAAAGTGGTCAAGCCGAACGATGTCACAGGTTTCAAGCGCCCACGACATGCGATGCATCCACCAGTCATAGTTCTGGGTGCGGCATACTTCCCATCGATAGAGGGGGTTACCCCAGCGCTGGCCAGTTTCGCTAAAAGCATCCGGCGGCACGCCAGCCACCACGGTAGGCTGGAGGTCCTCATCGAGATGAAAGATGTGCGGATTGCGCCAGACATCAGCGCTGTCATAGTTGACGAAAATGGCCACGTCACCCACAATCTTGATGCCCCGCTGGTGACAATACTGGCGCAGTGATCGCCACTGCTCAACAAAGGCAAACTGAATGGCCCGTTCCACCTCCAGTTCGCGGGCATACTTCAGTCCGAACTCATGCAGAGCCGTCGCTTCACGCCGAGCCAACCCGCGTTCCCATGAACTCCAGGTGGCGCCCGCATGCACCTGCCTCATCACATCGAAAAGGGCAAAGTCTTCCAGCCACCAGGCGTGGTCGCGTTTGAAATCCTCAAAGCGGCGGCGGTCGCCATTGTGCTTTTCCAAAAAATTTTGTGCAGCTTCCCGCAACAGCGGCATTTTGAAGGCAAGCACCTCTTCAAAGTTCACGCGGTTGGAAAATGCAGGCTGTCGTTTGAGACGGTCCTTGCCAATCCAGCCGCGCTCAACAAGGCGATCCAGGCTGATCAGCAGGGGATTTCCGGCAAAGGCCGATATGGCGGAATAAGGCGAATTGCCAATTCCCGGAGGCGAAAGCGGCAGCACCTGCCACAGGCCCATGCGGCTTTGGGCAAGAAAATCAGCAAAAGCGTAAGCTTCCGGGCCAAGGTCACCGATGCCTCCGGCGGACGGAAGGGAAGTGAGGTGCAGCAGGGTTCCGGCGCATCTTTCACAAAGCATACTTTTTCTATGATGCGTTTTAGCTGCGGGTCTTCGTTAGCGCACTCATCTCCGCGTTGTTGATTTTGAGTTTTCCTTCGTTTTTGAGCCGGGCGTCCAGGCTATCCATGAACAGCCCGAGAGCTTGCTGGCGCTTCTGTTGGGCCAGTTGCTCTGTCAATTGGTCACGCTGGCTGGCGAACGTAGCATCCGTGTTAGACGGTTCCTGACGATCCACCACTTGCAGCACACCTTCTTTATCGCCGAGGTTGAGCGGCCCGCTGATTTCCCCCGGCTTCATGGTGAATGCTACGCTGGCCTGACCCGCCATGGAACCGAAATCGGGAACCTGCGACGTGCGGCTAACCAGATCACTCGTCTTCACCGTGGCGCCCTGCTCCTTGGCAGCTTTTGCCAGGTCATGCAGCACATGAGCGCGGTCGGCCAATTCCTTGATTTTCTTCTGCAGCAAATCCGTTGCCCGTTCATTGGTGAAATCAGCCGACACTTTGTCCTTGATCTCATCCAGTGTTGGCGTGCTCGGCGGCGTGATTTTAGTCACCTGAAAAACCACGTAGCTGGTTTGGGCGCGAGCAATCTGGGCAGCAGAATTTGCCTCGCTGGCAAAGATCAGGCCCATGACCTCAGGGGCCGGTCCTACACCTGGCAGCACGTCAGCGCGCGAAATAGGATTGCTCTGGACCACCTGGGCGCCGAACTTGGCGGCTGCCTTGTCCAGGCCCTGTTTGTCCGCGATGTCCTGCGCTGCCGTGGCGTCAGTATTGACCTGCTGGCTGGCGAGTTGCGCCTTACGCAACTGCTCAATCTGCCCCTGGACCTCAGAAAGAGGCTTCACATGCGCTGTTTCTTTTTCCTCTGTCTGGATGATGTGAAAGCCGTAAGAAGTCTGGACGACGTCACTGATCTGTCCCGGGTTCTGAGCAAAGGCCGTCTTTTCAAACTCGGGAACCGTCTGGCCCTTGGTGATCCAACCCAGTTCGCCGCCTTTGTTCCCGGTATTGCCCGGGTCCTGCGAGTACTTGTTGGCGAGTTCAGCGAAATTGCCGCCTGCTCGCACTTGCTTCAGAATGTCTTGCGCTTTGGCGCGAGCGGCATCGACTGCCTTCTGGTCCAGTTTGCCGTCGGGGCCGGGCTTGGGCGTTTCAATCAGGATATGGCGCACCCGAACACGGTCAGGCGTGTGGTACTGCTGCTGATTCTCAGCGTAATACCGCGCGACCTCGGCAGGTGTGACACTGACTTTCTTCTCAGCGTCGCTGTCATTCAACACGAAGTAGCGCACCTGGCGTTTTTCGGGAACCGAATTCTGATAGCGGGCTTTGTTGGCTTCAAAGAAAGCCTTCAGCTCTGCGTCAGTGGGCTTGATCTGCCTGGCAAGTGCGGCACGATCCAGCACGGCGTACTGGATCTTTACCTTGGTGTTCTTGTCCTTGTAGGCCTTTTCCACTTCAACCGGGCTGACGGAGACGCTGGCAGTCACCAGGTCATAAAGCTTCTGGGCGAGCAAGCCTTCACGCATCTGTGACTCAAACTCTGCCGGGGTCAGGTTTGCATTGCGCAGCATTTCCTCGTATTTCTCCTGGCCAATCCAGACTCCGCCGGGAAAGAAGTTCTCCTTGCCGGGCCCGTTTCGCAACTCGTCGCGCATTTCATCGTCGGAAACGGAGAGGCCCAAACGGCGTGCTTCATAAAGAGCCTCTTTTTGCTGGATCAGCTGGCGCGCTACCTGCGGAACCAGGTAAGCGCGGTAGAAAGCTTCCATATCAGGCGAGATTTGCCTGCCTTGCAACTGGCGCTGCACCGCTTTCTGAATGTCTGTGCTGACAATGTCATTACCTGCCACGGAAGCTACAACACCGCTGCGGGCGACGTCACTGCCGCTCATGAAGCCGGGGATCAGGTAGGTAACCATGCTGGCAGAAAGCAGGAGCAGCAAGCCGCCAAGGATATATTTCGCGGCCTTATTGCCGCTTTGGAGAAAATGGATCATGTTATGGAAAGCTCTCCAAGGAGAATTTTCGAGGATGCACCTATTATATAGGCAGCACGGCTCCTGTGGAGGTCGGGCAAACACCCGAAGGGACAATTGCCAGAAATTCGCCAAATTGCCAAAAATCGCCGAAATAACAGTCTCTGACCCTGAAAGTCGGTTCACGTCTCAACACTTAATATTGAGAGATGTGTTATTCCGTTCTCAGAGCCCGCATGGGATCAATGCCGGCCGCTTTCCTTGCCGGCACCACGCTGGCCAGAAGTGCACTAAGTCCCAGGACGGCAATGGCAGTCATCAGGATCACCGGGGCAAAGCTGCTCACCCCAAAGAGCTGGCTGGTAAGAAGCTTTCCCGCGGCGAAGACCAGCGGAATGCCAATGAGCAGTCCGATGCCCACCTGAGAGAACGCTCCCCGCAATACCAGCCGCACAATGTTCAGACGGTCGGCGCCAAGTGCCATGCGGATTCCAATCTCTCCTGTGCGTCGCGTTACCTGGTAAGCCATCAATCCATAAAGTCCAATGGATGCGAGCAGCAGGGCCAGGATTCCGAAAGCAGCGCTGAGACGGGATATGAGCGTGTTCTGGCTGTAACGGATATCGATCTGCTCGTCAAAGCTGAGCATGCTGAGCGGAGCCAGATTGGGGTCAATGCCGGCAAGTGTTTGCCTTACCAGCGATTCAAAATTGCGCGGGTCACCCTGGACATGCAGTTCCAAGGTCCCCATATACATAGAGGAAGATTCCACCATGTTGTCCACATTGTCTGAATACTTAATCGGCTGACTTAACGGGACAAAGAACATTACGCGCGCCGGACGCGAGGCATCCTGGTACTTGGCGTCCCTCGCCACGCCGACAATTTCGTAATCGCCGGCGTGGCTCGGTTCGTCCTTCCCAAAGTGCTGACCGATAGGGTTGGCGCCCCCAGGAAAGAACTTCTTCACGAACGCTTCAGTTACCACTGCCACGCGCTGTGAGGTTGCCGTGTCACTCTCCCGGAATCCGCGGCCCTGCAAAATGGGCGTGCCGATGGTTTCAAAATAGTGTGCGCTGACCCGGTCCCATGATGCGCCATTGTCGTTGCGTGGTTTTTGTCCGGCAATGTAGACGCCCTCACCCCAGTTGTTGCCCTGTTGCGCGGTGTAGAGTGACAGACTCTCATTGATTACGCCGGGAAGATGGCTGTAACGGTCTTCCATCTGCTGGTAAAGACCGGTCAATCGTTCCTGGGTGTAGCCTGCGCTTTGTGGGCTGAACTGGACCAGCAGCCTGCCCTCGCGCTCAAATCCAAACTGCTGGGCCTGCAGATTGTGCAGGCTCTGAGCCATCTGCCCGGCAACGGTCAATAGCGTGAGAGACAACGCAGCCTGCAGAATGACCAACGATTTTTGTCCGAATGCGGCAGGGTCACTACTGCTGCGCCCGACGCCGCGCAAGGCTTCAGCCGGATCAGAACGCGAAGCGAGCCATGCCGGCGCCACGCCAAAGATAATTCCGGTGAGCAAGGCCACAGCGAAGGTGAATGCCAGTACGGGCAGAGACGGGGCTGCAGAAACAGGTACGAAATGCGATCCGCGGAAGGCCAGAGCCACCATGCCCCGGGTGGCATAGTAAGCAAGCAAGACGCCCGCGGCTCCGCCCAGAATTGAAAGCAGAATGCTTTCCGTGAGTACAGCGCGAGTGATACGCATACGGCTTGCCCCGATTGCCAGCTGCAAAGAGGTCCGCACACGCGTAGCGGCCCCGCGTGCCA
>DATEJX010000217.1:0-19381 GCA_035277785.1 Candidatus Angelobacter sp.
TGCGCCAAAAGCAATTGGTCCCTATTCCCAGGCCATCAAAGCCAATGGATTTGTGTTCATCTCCGGCCAGGTTGCATTTGACCCGGCCACCGGGAATCTAATAACCGGCGGCATTGAACAACAGACCGAACAGGTACTCAAGAACCTCACCGCGATTCTTCAGGCGGCAGGCAGCAGTTGGGAAAAGGTGGTAAAAACCACGGTATTCCTCAAGAACATGGCCGAATTCGGGCAAATGAATGAGGTGTACGGAAAATTCTGCAAGGGAGCGCCCCCGGCACGTTCTACGGTTGAAGTAGCGCGGCTGCCACGAGATGTGGCAGTAGAGATCGACGTAATTGCGCTGACGTAACGTTTCCTTCGAAAATCCGTTTGCGGTACAAAGACATTCATTCATCTGCATTGAAAGGAGATGTTGATGTATCGGAGTCGTTGTGCTCTTTTTCTGTTCCTGCTGCTGGCGGGAGTTGCTGTCCACGCGCAAAAAGCTGAGGTGTCGTTGACTGTGGGAGCGGCGGTGTCACCGGACGGCAAGGGGCCGGCTACTTGCGGCGAAGCTATCATTTGTCCGATTCCACAAGGAATCATTGGCCCCGTTGCACTGGGAACGGGACTTTCATGGCAGACTTCTTTTGCCTATCGGCTGGTCAATTTCAAAGCCGCGGCGCTTTACCTTGAATTGCCCCTTGCTGGTTCCCCTTCGCGAACCGGACCTGGCTTCAGCCCTACGTTTTCATCGTTTTTCTTCACGCCTTCAGCTCACTTGAAGCTTCTTCCGGGTAGAGCAATATCGCCATTTGCCAGCGTCGGAGGCGGAGTGGCTCATTTCAGCTCTCTCGATTCCAGCGGCAATGCCGGAGTTTTGCAAGTTGGCGGAGGATTGGACTTCCGAACGCCGCTGCGTGTGCTTGGAATTCGCGTTGAAGCCCGCGACTTCATCACCGGCCACTCTTCAGTGGCTCCTTTGGTAGACTTCACCTCCCACGTACAGCACGTATTCGTGGGAGGAGGCATTGTCCTGAAGTTTTAGTGCTCGTTTGCGGATCTAAATTCTGGGAAAAGCAAAAGGCCTCCGCGGGTGGAGGCCTTTAAATTTTCAGGAAATTACGCTTTGGTAACTTTGCCGGATTTAAGGCAGGTGGTGCACACGCGGATGCGCTTATTCCCGCCGTTCAGCTTGGCATGGACAGGCCGCAGGTTCACGTTCCAGCGCCGGCGGCTTACGTTGTGGGCGTGGCTTACTTTGTTACCAAATTGCGGGCCTTTGCCGCAGATATCACATACTTGTGCCATGACAAAAACTCCAGATTTTATTGACTCGGAAGAGCTGAAGAAGGCTTTCAGAGCGCTGGTGTAAAAGTAGATTTTACAAGAAGATACATCGTTTCGCAAACTGATCCCGGAGACAGGAATGCTTAACCGCTCAAAAAATATAGGGCTATTGGAGCGCTGAACTTGATTCGCTGCCCAGGAGATTCCGCTCTTTGATCTCTTCATAGCAGCCACCACATACCAGAGCGATCTCCATCAACTCCTCGGTCGCATCGGTCCAGCCATTGTGCTCAAGCCTTATCAACTCACAACCATTACACCAGGCATCCGGGTAGGGATTGGTACGATCGTCCAGATCGCAGAAGAAGCCAAGATATTTTCCATAAACAAGATGCTTGCAGACGAACGCTTCATGGGTGGCACCGTGCTGGTCACAGCGAATGGTCGCCATAGGCACCTCTGAAAATTGATCTTCCTCCAGAAGCCGGCCGGAAGACCCCCGCGCGAAATATTGTACCTCGTTTTGAGAAGTGCCCCAGTTACTTTTTTTTACAAACTTTATACCCGCTCACAGCACATTTATTAAAGTTCTTAATTAGCAATGACCGTCAAAGCAAGTACCTGCTTATTTGGCACCCACCATCTCCGGCTGGCGATGACTTGCCAACAACTGGCGCAGCACGTATTGCAGGATGCCTCCATGCTCGTAATAGAGAATCTCCTGGGGAGTATCAATGCGTACCAGAGCATGGAACTCGAAAACGGTGGCATCCGACCGTCTTGCCCGCACCAGAATCTGTCGGCCGCCGGCAAATTTGCTTTCCAGCAGTTCCCGCAGACCGACAATTTCGAGAATCTCGTCGCCGTTTAAGCCCAGAGTATCAGCGTCCTCTTCAGGCAGGAACTGGAGAGGAAGTATGCCCATGCCAACCAGATTTGACCGGTGGATTCTCTCGTAACTTTCGGCAATGACCGCGCGAATCCCGAGCAGAAGAGGTCCTTTGGCCGCCCAGTCGCGCGACGATCCAGAGCCGTATTCCTTGCCTGCAAGCACGATCAGTGGAACTCCATCATTGATGTACTTGACCGAAGCATCGAAGATGGACATAACTTCGCCGCTGGGAAAATGCCTGGTTACGCCTCCTTCTGATTCGGGAACAAGTTTGTTGCGCAGACGGATGTTGGCAAACGTACCCCGAACCATCACCTCGTGATTGCCGCGGCGTGAACCATAAGAATTGAAATCGTCTTTCTTTACGCCACGTTCCTGCAGATACTTGCCAGCCGGGCTGTTTGGCTTAATCGAGCCCGCAGGAGAAATGTGGTCAGTGGTAACGCTGTGTCCCAGCTTTGCCAGGACGCGCGCTCCCTTGATGTCTTGTACCGGAGCGGGCTTAACCGGCATCTGGTCAAAATATGGCGCACGCTGTATGTACGTGGAACTTTTGTCCCAACGATAGGTATCGCCGGTAGGAATCTGCAGTTTTTTCCACTCTGCGTCGCCTTCAAAGATTGATTTGTAGTTCTGGACAAACATAGTGGAATCAATGCAAGACGCCACAGTCTCCCGGATTTCTTTTTCCGTGGGCCAGATATCACGCAGATATACCGGCTTGCCGTCTTCCCCTGTGCCCAGCGGATCCGTCGTGATGTCAGTATCAATTCTTCCTGCCAGAGCATAGGCGACCACTAATGGCGGCGACATCAGGTAGTTCGCCCGCACCTCAGAGTTAATGCGGCCTTCAAAATTCCGATTCCCTGAGAGCACGGAAACCGCCACCAACTCTTTTTCGCCAATTGCATACGAGACATCTTGTGGCAGTGGTCCTGAGTTGCCAATGCAGGTGGTACAGCCATAACCGACAATATGAAAGCCTACTTTCTCAAGGTAAGGAATCAAACCAGCTTTGCGGTAATACTCCGTTACCACGCGAGAGCCCGGCGCAAGCGAGGTTTTGACCCAGGGTTTGCGCGTGAGGCCTTTCTCTATTGCTTTTTTCGCGAGGAGCCCTGCCGCCAGCATCACGGAGGGGTTCGATGTATTGGTGCAGCTGGTAATTGCCGCGATCACGATTGAGCCATCATGGAGCTTCTCAAAGATGTCATCGCCAAGATGTTTCTCTGCCGCCGGCGAACTGGCATCTTCCACCGCCACGGCGGTGGGATTGCCGCCTTCACCCTCAAACCTTTCCACCTGGGCCGGAGCAACTGCCCGGCCGGAGGCGCGCGGCATCCGCGGGCCGATCAATGTTGGTATGGCCTTTTCAAAAGCCTCCCGCGCCTGGGACAAGGGAACGCGATCCTGCGGACGACGTGGTCCGGCAACACTGGGTTCCACCGTTGAGAGGTCAAGTTCCACCACGTGCGAGTACTCAGCATCCTGGCTTTGCGCGGTACGGAAAAGGCCCTGTTCTTTGCAGTACGCCTCTACCAAGGCAATCTGTTCAGGATGGCGTCCTGTCATGCGCAGGTAATCCAGAGTGACCTGGTCAACAGGGAACATGCCGCAGGTAGCGCCGTATTCAGGCGCCATGTTCGCGATGGTAGCCCGATCAGCCAGAGCCAGGTGATCGAGTCCAGGTCCAAGGAACTCTACGAATTTTCCCACCACTCCGGTCTTACGCAACATCTCTGTAACAGTCAGCACCAGGTCAGTAGCCGTTGCGCCTTCACGCAAGGACCCGGTGAGCTTGAAGCCGACTACTTGAGGCAAAAGCATGGAAACGGGCTGGCCCAGCATGGCAGCCTCAGCCTCTATGCCACCCACGCCCCACCCGAGGACGCCGAGACCATTGATCATTGTTGTGTGTGAATCGGTACCAACCAGCGTGTCAGGATAAGCCTGGGTTACTCCGCCGCTCTTCTGCGAAAACACCACCCGCGCCAAATACTCAAGGTTTACCTGATGGACAATGCCCATGTCAGGCGGCACCGCTTTGAAGTTGCGAAATGCCGATTGTCCCCAACGCAGAAAAGCATAACGCTCCTGATTGCGTGCAAACTCCAGACGGGCATTCACGGCAAAGGCATTTGCGCTTGCGAACTCGTCTACCTGCACAGAATGATCTATTACGAGCTCCGCCGGTTGCAGAGGATTGATGAGGTTCGGATCGCCTCCCATGGCTTTCATTGCATCTCGCATGGCGGCCAGATCCACCACTGCAGGAACTCCGGTGAAGTCCTGCATCAGGACGCGTGCTGGTGTGAAGGCAATCTCTTTATCGGGAATCGCCTGGGGCTTCCAATCCGCAAGGAAACGGATATCGTCGGCTGTGACGGAACGCCCATTTTCCGTTCGCAACAGATTTTCAAGAAGAATGCGCAGAGAGAAAGGCAGGCGATGCGGTGTGCAATTGATCTTTTCCAGCGCATCCAGGCGGTGGATTTCGTATTCCTGAGCGCCTACGCGCAATTTGGAACGGCTGTCAAATGAATTATTCATGAAGACCACCTTTCTCTTTGGATTCGGATTTGCGGGAAAACGCTCCCCGGAATTGTGCTCAGCGGGGTGGCGGCCTAAAACTCGCCGCCAATCGTGCGGTACAACAGCAGGAGGTTCAAAGCCACGATGATTCCGGTGACCACGTAAGCCATCGCGTTCGTGCGCTTGTTATTGACCATGTCTCCCATGACCGAAGCACTGCGAGTTAGCATCACCAAAGGCACCAACGCAAACGGAATGGCAAAACTCAGCGCTACTTGAGATAGTACCAAAATCTTGAGCGGGTCGAGTTTCAGCGCAATAACCACCAGAGAGGGAATGATAGTAATCAAGCGTCGCAGAAAGACGCTGAACTTGATGTCCAGAAATCCCTCAATGATCACCTGTCCGGCCATAGTGCCTACGGTGGATGAGGAGAGGCCGGAAAACAGCAGTGCCAGAGCAAAGGCAATTCCGGAAACACGAGGCAAAATAGGCGCAAGAGTCAGGTGCGCCTCATCAAACGTGAACGGTGTGCCCGTGCTGAACCATACCGCAGCTGCCATAACGATCATGGCCGAGTTGATAAACCATGCGCCGTTCATGGCGGCCAGCACGTCAAACAACTCGTAGCGAAGATGACGCATGGTAAGCAGCCACTGATTCGTAGGGCAATGCTGGGAATCTTCGCGCACCCGGTGCTGTACAAGGGCGGAATGCAGATAGATTACGTGCGGCATCACAGTAGCGCCCAGCATACTCACGGCAACGTAGATGCTGGAAGAATTGATATGAGGCACAAGGACGCCATGCACCACCGCGCGCCAGTCCGGATGCACCATGAACATCTCAAACGCGTAGCAACTGGCAATGGCAAACACAAATGCCATGATCAGCTGCTCCAGCCTGCGGAAGCCGTAAAGTTCCACGGCCAGCATCAGGAACACCACCACCGCGGTGATGAGCGCGGCCAGGAATAGCGGGATGCCAAAAAGCAGATAAAACCCGAGAGCGGCTCCCAAAAATTCTGCCAAGTCAGTCGCAAGTGCCGCCAGCTCTGCCGCGACCCAGAGGCCGAAATTGATCCTCGGAGAGAAATAGTCCCGGCAGTTT
Organism: Candidatus Angelobacter sp.; assembly: GCA_035277785.1. Taxonomy (GTDB): domain Bacteria; phylum Acidobacteriota; class Terriglobia; order Terriglobales; family Acidobacteriaceae; genus Angelobacter. The sequence continues at coordinate 5,807 of DATEJX010000217.1, forward strand.
TGCGGCAAAGTTTTGCCGGTGGCAATTCCCAGTTTGGCCGACAAATATTGAATGAGGATGGCCATGGCATTCGACCACAGCAACACCCAAAGCAGTGTGTATCCGAAGTGCGCCCCACCTTCAAAATTGCTGGCGAAATTTCCTGGGTCTACATAGGCCACACTGGCCACAAACGCAGGGCCAAAATATCGCCACATCTCTCCGCGCTTTAGAGTCGGCAACAGCCTCATCCGGATCTTGAATGGAGGCCGGGCGGGAGTGGTGGGCGTAGACATGAAGCCAATCAGTATAAGGGATGATTTTTGTTTTGCTCAGCATACGCCACAAAGTTAAAAAATCGAACACCGCAGGGCGAGATGACCACAAAAAAAGATCGCAATTCCACGCCTCAGTAAATTTTATGAACCTCCACAAACGGCCTGGCCAACAGGGCTGAGGAAGGCTGGTTGGCTGGGTAGAGGGGTGCTCCCTTTTAGCCTGGTGCCGCAAGATGGCGCGCTGGTTAATGGCTCCTAAAACACGCCGCTACTGAAGCCTGCCGCCCGGAGCAGCTTCTAACCTTGCTTTCACCATTTTGTAAAACGACCAGATGTTCTCGCTGGCGCCCTGGACCAGGCGCCGGTGGATCTTCATGGAGGGAAATAGCTTGTTACCGTTGATGCTGAGTGTGAGCGTGGCAAACTGCTTGCCCGGATAAGTCTCAATCGACCAATCTCCGCCGAAGCGGAGGCGTATAACCTGACCAAAATAACTGCCCCAAATCTTGCAGACTTCAGTTAGTTCATCAGAGGAAGGTTGGGCTGAAGCCATATCACGGGACAGCTGATCCAGAATGGTCTCCAGTTCCATTAGGGAGTTTTCACTGAAATCAAGTTGAGCCGAGAGATCAGCACCGGCCTTAATGGCTTTTTGCGCATAAGCTTCAACCATGGCGGTGACGGACTCGTGTGTTTCAATTTCTGCCAAGCAAGTCTCCCTTCTTGCAGCCGCAGACCTCGAAAGCATGCGCTTCCGATTCGATGCTTGCGCCACTTGCTCCGGGAACCTACTTCCGTACCGCCGGCGTCCTACCGTGAGCCGCAGCTACCGCCTGTTTTTGTTCCGGCGTCGGCGCTGGGGGCTCAATGGCAAGGGTCTTCAGGCCCAGTTCACGGCGCAGTTCGGCTTCCAGCTTGGCTGTGATGTCTTTGTTTTCCTTTAGGAATTGCTTGACATTCTCGCGTCCCTGTCCAATCCGTTCGCCTTTGTAGCTGAACCAGGCACCGGATTTTTCCACTATTCCTTTGTCAACTCCCAGATCCAGCAGATCTCCTTCACGCGAGATGCCCTCTCCGTACATAATGTCAAATTCGGCCTCGCGGAAGGGCGCTGCTGTTTTGTTTTTCACAACCTTGACCTTGGTGCGCGAGCCAACTACCAGGTCGCCGTCCTTGATGGCGGCAATGCGGCGGATATCCACACGAACCGAGGAGTAAAACTTGAGGGCACGACCGCCGGTGGTGGTTTCCGGATTGCCGAACATGACTCCGATCTTCTCTCGGATCTGGTTGATAAACACGAGGCAGGTGCGCGACTTGGACACAATTCCGGTCAGTTTACGGAGCGCCTGCGACATCAGACGAGCCTGCAGGCCCATGTGGCTGTCGCCCATCTCGCCTTCCAGTTCGGCCTTGGGAACCAGAGCCGCCACCGAGTCCACCACCAGCACGTCAATGGCGTTGGAACGGACCAGAGCCTCAGCAATCTCAAGAGCCTGCTCTCCAAAGTCCGGCTGCGCTACCAGCAGGTTGTCCACGTCCACGCCCAGCTTCTTAGCGTAAATCGGGTCAAGCGCGTGCTCAGCATCCACAAAAGCGGCCATGCCCCCGGCTTTTTGAGCTTCGGCAATTACCTGCAGGGCCACAGTGGTCTTGCCGCTGGATTCCGGGCCAAATATCTCCACCACCCGGCCGCGCGGAAATCCACCCACGCCCAGCGCTGAGTCAAAAGAAATGGAGCCTGTGGAAATTACCGCAATGGGGACAATGGCTTCCTTGCTCCCCAGTCGCATGATGGAACCCTTGCCAAACTGCTTTTCAATCTGGGATAACGCAAGGTCTATAGCCCTGGTCTTTTCCCCTCTATCTTCAGCCATTTATCTCTCCCGTGTTCTCCGAAAGCCTGGTGCATTTGCCGGGCTGCGCCAGTTGCCTGATTATAACTATATACCATTGGCGAAGAAAAGGGGAACTGGAAATTGACAAAAAACTCCCGGTCTGTGAAAGCCCCGGGAGGTGAGCCAAACGAGTGGGGAGAACGTTTACCAGTATTTCAGGCTGACCTTGTCGAGCCAGGTTGAATAGGCTACGTGGCTGGAACGCATATCCATCTGGAAAGCCACGTTGAGTTCCTTGGTGCTGGAAGCTCTGGCGGGGTAGCTGCGGTTGACATAGTGCTTCACGCCATCCAGAGTGAGTGCGATGTACTTGACGTAACTGCCCACACGCTCGAATTCCCACGTCAGGTGGTGCCATTTGTAAGCTGAGGGCATCTTGCAGGGGATGCCGGTGGAAAGCCAGTTTCCGGACTTATTGCCCCAAACGTCCCAGTGTCCGCCCGCAATATTGCACTGGGTGCCAAAGATCCAGCGGAGAGAGCCGTTAGCCTGGTTATTGTCAAATTCCAGAGCCTGAGAATATTGCGGGGTCTTGATGTAAAAGTACACGTCGTAGACCAGGTGGGTAGCGGCACTGGCGCCAAGCTGTTTCCACCACAGGGCATCGGCATAAGCGTGGCTGCTGGAGATATGGAACTGGCGCGAGGTTCCCGTCAGGGACGGAGTGCCAACCAGTGTCGAATAAATCGAGGAAACGGGGCCTGAACCGCCTGAACCAGCACAGGCGGTGCAGCTCGCCCAGCCGGACATATTCTCAATACTCGATTTCGTCGTCTGTGCCGATAGAGAAGTGCTGCATGCCCCTACCAATGCAAAAATTGCAATCGCAAGCCAGCTCCTATTAAGTTTTTTCAACATCAACTCTCTCCAGGGGAATTTTTTGGATTGGTTTCTTGCTGGTTTTTTCGACCACCCGCCTTCCGGTGGCGGCCCATGTTCGTCCGGGCAAAGTGGAGACTATCGACCCATCTACTCTGCCTCAACCCTTTTCCGCCACTTAGGGCAATTACATGCCGCATCTAGGGGAAGGCCCGATGCCTTGGGCTAAGGAAAACGAATCAAAATGAGCTCTTACGGTACTAATTGTGGCGGATTGTAAGTAGCTGCTGAATCAGTTGTTTAAATCAGTTGTTTAACAAGACGTTCGACCCAGCACACTGGCGGGCTGCCGAGTCCGCCATGGCAGCACTTGTCCATTGCCAAACGACTCATTCACTATCTCGCCCTCCGCTTCTCCGTGCTGATTTCTCGCCACGTGGTTTACTTAGCAAAAAAATCGCTCCCGAAAGGGGGGAACTTCCGGGAGCAAGCCATTAAGGCAGCCGAAAAAAATCGAAGGAGTTCTGACGCTAAGCCGTTACCAATATTTCAGGCTGACTTTGTCAAGCCAGGTCTTGTAAGCGACGTGGTTCGACTTCTGGTCCATCTGGAATGCCACGTTGAGTTCGTTCACGCTCGAAGCTTTGCCGGTATACGTGCGATTCACGAAATGCTTCACTCCATCCAGGGTGAGCGCGATATAAGTCAGCTGTGTAGACGTACGTTTGAATTCCCAGGTGAGATGGTGCCAGGTAAATGCTGAGGGCATTTTGCAGGGAATTCCGGTGGAGAGCCATTTCCCCGCGGCATTTCCATACACGTCCCAGACGCCTGCCGCAATGTTGCATTGGGTGCCGAAGATCCACCGCATATGCCCATTAGCCTGATTACTGTCGAACTCAAGCGCCTGCGAGTACTGCGGCGTCGTCAGGTAAAAATAGACGTCATAAACCAGGTTGGTGGCCGTGTTTGCTGCACCCAACTGTTTCCACCACAAGGCATTAGAGTATGGTTGCGTCCCGGCAATTGAAAACACGCGAGCATTCCCGCTCAAGGAAGGACTGGTAATGCCCGCCTGGGTACTGATCGTCGAAGTAGGACCGGTTCCACCCGTTCCAGCGCATGAACTGCAGCTTTGCCACCCAGACATAGCCTGGATTGCACTCTTGACCGTCTGGGCCGTCGCTGAGGAAGCTGAGAAAGATGTGAGAAGAAAACCCGTCAGCGCGGCCATGGAGATTGAGAAGCAATTTCTTTGGGACTTTATCATTCTGCTTTTCTCCACGGAGTTTGTTAACGCCCGGTTAATTCCAGGGGTGCAGCGACGTTATAGACACATCTACTCTGGATCAACTTTTTTCTCAGTGGGAGAGCAGAAATCCGGAGCGAAGGGTTACTGAGGTACTACGAGCAAATTTACCTCCCATCCTGCTGCCTGATGTTCTTCATGTCTCTGTCAACCAACATTCATCAAGGTAGATCGCATTGCAGCTTCGGCCATTCGCGTTTCAGAGCTGCAGGCCTTAGTTTCTGCCTTAGTTCTATTGAATAGTTTGCCAACTTGTGCCGCATTTTCAGAAGGAACACACAACGCTTGCCTAATGCCGCTTATGTCAAAGAACTTCAAGTGACGCTGTGAAGGGCGAGGCAAAAGGGCATTACGTTTTGGCCCAGCGGCAAAAAGGACCAAGAACTGCTGACCAGCATCCTTGCTTGGTTTTGCCGGACAGATAAAAATCCCGGACGTTCGGCCCGGGATTGCTTTTGCCGATGGGGGCAGGCGATTTACCAGTATTTGAGGGAAACCTTATCAAGCCAGGTGTCGTAGTCGTGCTGATACTTGTCTCCATCCATCTGGAAGGCCACGTTGATCTCGTTCACGCTTGATCCGCGGGCGTAATAAGAACGGTTCACGTAATGCTTGACTCCGTCGAGGGTGAAGGAAATGTAATGGACTTTGGTGCTATCGCGATAAAATTCCCAGTGAATGTGGTGCCACTTGAAAGCCGATGGCGTGCCGCAGTAAATTCCCGTCGAACGCCAGGTGCCGCCTTTGGGGTCATAGACGTCCCATACGTGGCCATCTTTGATGCTGCACTCAGTGCCAAAAATGAATTTGTGCGAACCGTTGGACTGATTCACATCAAACTCCAAAGCCTGAGCGTAACTGGGGGCTTTCAGGTAGAAGTAAACGTCGTAAGTAAAGTGGGTTTTGCTGTTGCTGGCGCCTAATTGTTTCCACCAGAGGGCATTCGAATAAGGCGTGCTGCCACCGAGGTGAAATTTCCTTGAATACCCGCTCAATGCTGGAGAACTGACCAGGGTCATGCTGTGCGTAGCGGTGGGACCCGATCCTCCGGCGCCGGCACAGCTTGAGCAGCTTGCCCAGCTGCTCATCTGCTCGATGCTGCTTTTCAGAGTTTGCGCCGACGATGTAGATACGGCGGCGACGGCAAAAATGCCAAGTACGAGCAATGTCCAGGGGGTTTTAGTAATTTGAGCCATCTAACATCAACTCCAGGGGAAAGTTTTTCGGTTCGCCCTTCTTCCTCTGGGCGAAGGCGCAGACTATCCGTCCATCTATTCACGATCAACCATCTCGGCAAAAAAGAGAAAACAGCGGACTACTGGAGTAGTAAGGCCGGTTCTTAGCACAAAAACGAAAGGGCGGTCTGGCGACCGCCCTTTCATTCCCATTTGATCAGCCCTGATGAATATTCAACTCAATTCCGCATGAATAGAGAGTTGTGGGCCTTAGTTGCTGCCTTAGTTCTACCAGTACGTGAGCGAAACCTTGTCCAGCCACGCGGAATAATCGTCCATATTCTTGTCGCCATCCATTTGGAAGGCCACGTTCAGCTCATTTACGGATGAAGGCCTCGCGGTGTAAGTCCGGTTGACGTAGTGAGTCACGCCATCGTAGGTAAAGCCGATGAAGACCACCTGCGTTGCCGTGCGCTTGAATTCCCACGTCAGGTGATGCCATTTGAAGGCGCTCGGCATTGAGCAGGGGATACCAGTGGAAAGCCAGTTGCCATTGGCGTTCCCCCACACATCAAAGTGACCCACTGTGCTTCCGGTTTTGATATTGCATTGGGTCCCAAAGATGAAGCGCTCGTTCCCGATTGCCTGGTTGACATCGAACTCCAGGGCCTGCGCGTACTGCGGAGTGGTCAGGTAGAAATACAGGTCATACTTGAAATTCTTGGCCGTGTTCGCTGCGCCCAGTTGCTTCCACCACAGGGCATCTGAATAGGCGGTCGTGCCACCGATGCTGAACTTGGCTGACTTTCCGTCCAGCGACGGGGAAAGGATGTTCTCGACCATGGAGATCGTCGAGGTCGGCCCGTTGCCGCCTGCGCCGGCACAAGAAGTGCAGCTCTGCCATCCGGTCATCTGATCGATGTTCGTTTTGGTCACCGCCGTTGAAGGGGGTATCGGCAAGCTTGGAGTAGGAGTGGGGGTAGCAGTCGGGGTGGGTGTCGGCGTGGGGGTGGGGGTGCTCCCACTTACGGTGACGGCCACCGCCGTCTTGAAGACTGTGCCGGCTGAGTCCCACGCCTGCACCACAATATTGTGCTTGGCAGCAGACATGGCTACAGAGGTATCAACTTTGGAACTCGCAATGAAATATACGCTGACGTTATCAACGTAAATGCGCATGGCCGTAATTGGGTGGGTCGAAGTAGCGGAGGCGACGAAGTGGACGGGGGACCCTACAGTGGAACCAGTGGTGGGTGAGCTGACGGTCACCCCGGCAAATGATATTGCGGTCAGTCCGAGTGTGATCATCAGCAGACGGAAAGCTTGTTTCACAGTACCCCTCCTGCAAGAACTAAGTGTGCTTAGTTTCAACGAGGGGGCAGGTTAGGTGTTGATCTACTCTGGATGTATCAGGAGAGCCCTTAATTCGTTTCCGTTTTGAGCCTTAGAAAACCTGAGATGGGTGTGGAAACTGTGGAAAAGTTTGTGGATACCAGGTGCCTATGCGGCGGATTCGGTCTTACTGAGGGTGTGGATTTCCTCACGGAGCACATCGGTTTGGGTGTTCTCACTCCGGTACAAATGATGGATCAGGAAAAGCGGCCGACGCCGAACCTCATCGTAGATACGCCCAACATACTCTCCCAACAATCCGATGCAAACCAGTTGGATTCCGCCAAGAAATAGGAGGGCCAGGAAAATCACAAAATAGTCCGCTCTGACAAAGGGCAAGCCGATCATAGCCGCTGCCAGGCCAAGCACCACCAGGAATAGTGCCAAGGTCAGAACAACTGCTCCAAGCGTCATGCCTAGTCTCAAGGGCTTGTAACTGAAGCTGAAGATGGCGTCCAGGCCGTATTTCAACAGGCGCGAGAACGTCTGTTTGGGCTCACCGGCGGCCCTCTCCGCTCGGTCATAGGCGACAAAGGCTGTTGGAAAGCCAATCCAGGCCCTCATTCCGGGCAGGTAACGATTGCTCTCCTGCAGGCCTTTAATTGCGTCCACGGCCTGCCGATCAAGTAACCCGAAGATGCCGGCATTCAAGGGAATGGGATAATCAGAAAGCCAACGCATCACCTTATAAAACAGGGGAAAAAGCTTTCCCCTGATTCCGCGTTCGGCACGGCTGGTGCGGTTGGCAATGACAACCTTGGCCCCCGATTTCCACGCTTGAAAAAGACGCGGCACTACTTCCGGAGGATCCTGGAAGTCACCGTCCATTAAGACAACGGCATCACCCTGAGCGGTGCTCATACCTGCGGTGAGGGCCGCCTGGTGACCAAAATTGCGCGAGAGCTCAACTACGGTGACCCGCGGATCTTTTTGCTGTACCGCCACCAGACGCTCCAGAGAGGCGTCACGGCTGCCATCATTCACATATACGATTTCAGCAGGTTCCGGAATCCTGGACAGGACCCTGTCCAGTTCTGCATGGAAAGCTGGAACGTTCTCTTCTTCGTTAAAAATCGGTACTACAACCGAAAGCATACTGAACCCATTACTTCTTTGTTTATCTATGCAGCCTGGTCATGCCGGATCGCTTGCTTCAGATACGATTTCAGCGGCAAATCATTTTTGCCGCCCACAACGTCTGAGCGACCCACGCTGTAATAGTTCAATCCTGCAGCTTCCATGTCAGCGGGTCTAAACAGATTGCGTCCGTCCACGACGATGGGATAGCGCAGCAAAGACTTCATGCGTGCCAGGTCGAGCGCTCCGAAATCTTCCCATTCAGTGAGCACCAGGCAGGCATCGGCACCGTTGAGCGCCTCGTAAGGGTCGGCTGCGAATTTCACGGAATTCGGCGGCAGTTCGTCCGCAGCACGTCCCATGGCAGCTGGGTCGTATGCCGTTATGACGCAGCCCTCTTTGAGAAGGCACTTTACAATCGCCAGTGCCGGCGACTCACGTACGTCGTCAGTACCATTCTTGAACGCCAGTCCGAGCACTGCCAGCTTCTTGCCTTTCAGTGTCCACAGGGCTTTTTTGACCTTACGCAGGAAGCGCGCCCGCTGTTCCTCATTCACCTTGACAACTTCATCCAGCAAGCCGAACTGTAACCCGTTTTCGCGCGCCACTGCCCGGAAGGCCAGCAGATCCTTGGGGAAACACGAGCCACCATAGCCCACTCCGGGATAGAGAAATCTGCGACCGATCCGTGAGTCAGTGCCCAGACCCTCACACACCTGCTCCACATCCGCGCCTACGGCTTCACATACTGAGGCCACCGCATTCACAAACGAGATCTTCATGGCAAGGAACGCGTTGGAGGCATGCTTAATCAGTTCAGCGCTCTTGGCGCTGGTATGGATCAATTTTGCGCTAAAGGGGCCGGGGACAGGTCCGGGAATTGCGTTCGATTGTGAGTAGTAGCTACCATCCACCAGCGGCTTGTATGCCTGCTTCACGATCTGGGCGCACCGTTCGCTGTCCGCACCCACCACAATGCGATCCGGGTAGAGGAAATCTGCTACAGCAGAGCCTTCGCGCAAGAACTCCGGATTTGAGACCACATCAAACAGTTCCGCCGGCGCGCCGTTCAGCAACATGATCTTCCTGATCCAGCTGTTGGTGTAAACCGGAACCGTACTCTTTTCAACGATAACCTTGTAGTCATCAATTGCCCCGGCAATATTCTGGGCCACCGATTCCACGTAAGACAGATCAGCATCGCCGTCTTCTTTGGGGGGCGTGCCTACGGCAATAAAGATGAGCTGACTCCGATGCACCGCCTCAGTCAAGTCTCCGGTGAAATGCAGACGCTTGCCTCTGTGACGGTCCAGCAACTCTGGAAGGAACTTTTCGTGAATGGGACATTCGCCACTTTGCAGTGCCGCCAGCTTATGTTCGTCGTTATCAACCAGCACCACATCATGCCCGAGTTCGGCAAAACAAGCTCCGGCCACCAGCCCAACGTATCCAGATCCCACAACGCCAATTTTCATTGCTTATGAGTCTCAACCTTCTCCAAAATGTTCCGTTGCCTCTTAATCCCTGGCCAGGGCAGAACGAAACAGAGCAGCTAAGGGCTTTGGATGTCAGTACAGCTGATCAGGATGTCGATGCCGTAAAACTAAGAGCGCCTAGGTAAATATTCAGTCCTTACGCGGCCTATCCCTACCGGGACTGCTTCTCAGTGACCCTGGAATTGTTGGGGTTTTTAGGAATATCAGCGCGCCAGGCGTATGACGGTTTCGATGTGATACGTTTGCGGAAACAGGTCCACCAAATGCACTTCTTCCACGTGATAGCCGGTTTCAAGCAGCAGGCGCACATCGCGAGCCAGAGTTGCGGGATCGCATGAGACGTATGAAATCCTTTTTACTCGCAGAGCGGCGAGCAACTGTGTCACCTTGGGCCCCAGCCCCGCTCGCGGCGGATCCACCACTACAACGTCAGGATGCATGTTGAGGCATCGAGGGAGAAATTGTTCCACCTCAGTCTTTACCGGCACCACATTTTTGAGTACGTTGCTTTGCAAATCCGCGGCGGAAGCAGGCGCCGACTCAACCGCGAAGACCTGGCTAAAGCGTTTTGCCAGATGGTTGGCAAACAATCCCACACCGGAGTAGAGATCCAAGGCAATATTGCCGAAGAAGTCTCCGACCACCGTCTTGACCAGCTGATTCACCAGGAACCGGTTCGTCTGGAAAAAAGCTCCTGCGCTGACACGAAAAGACTTTTCGCCAACCTGATAGAGCAGGCTGGGATTCCCCACGGTATCCTTCAACTCGGTTGAGATTGCGGGGCCACTGGCGGGCTGCTCAAAAAGCCCTGCGCCCTGAATATTGGGAAGCCGATTTTGCAGTTGGCCTGCGAATTCCCGGATGCCTTTGGCCCCTGGAGCATGGATCAGTTCCAGCACCACACGTGAATCTGCGTGGTCCACAAAGAGCTCAATTTCGCTAAGTCCCACCGGGACTGCGCCCGTCGCGCCAATTTCCCACAGGTGCTGGATGACCTGGTTCACTGTAGGAGAGCTGATGGGACACTCAATAATCGGAAGAAGATCGTGAGAAGCAAACCGGTGGTATCCAATAGCGAAGTCGGTCCCTCCCCGGACTTTGAAACGCGTGCGATTGCGGTAATGCCAGGGATCAGCAGAATGCGCAATGATATCGCCCTTCCAGTCCAGTTTGGCATTGCGCAGCAAAGTCTCGCGAAGGATTGAACCTTTCAGCTCAACCTGCGTTTTGTAGCTTGCGTGCTGGTAGTGGCAGCCGCCACAGCTCCCGAAATAGGGACACTGCGGCTTCACTCGCTTATCTGATGGCTGTAAGACCTGATCGGCGTTGGCACGTGCGAAGCTGCTCTTCTCTTTAACCAGTGTCGCGCTGACTTCTTCCCCAGGAAGTACAAAAGGTAAAAAGACAGCTTTCCCGCCAGAGAGACGGGCCAGGCCATCACCGCCGTAGACCATCTTTTCGATTTTGAGGTTCACATGTAAAAGAGACTGAGTCTGGGCATTTTAGCCTGTTCAAGCAGGCGCTTGTGCACAAATTGTTTTAAGAGCTGATCAATCTGCGCGGCCGGCATCTTGCTTCGGTAAGGCGCGATCTCTCGGTCTGCTTCCGCCCTCAAGCTTACGAGCTGCTGCTCTGGTGTTGCAACCATGAGGGCGGCGATGAGCTTTTCTTCCAAAACGGTCATTCGCCGTTCCAAGTCTTCCAGGCGCCCGGGCAATTGGCCAGAGGCAAAGCCGGCAGCCAACTCTTCCAATACGCTCGCGCACTCCTGGGCCACTGCCTTAACCTGGGCCGCCCCCTGGCTGTTCTTCAACTGCTCGGCGTTTCGGGAAAAATACTCTCCCAGATCACTGCTGCTTAAGCCGCTTGCCGTACTAGGCTGCGTTCGCTCCGAGCCAACCGTCGCCTCCTTCATCTCTTCGGCGACGGTCAAGACTTCTTGAGCGCAATATGTCAGGCTATTGATCTTTTTGGGTTTGACGGGTCGACGCTCGTATTTATCAAACGTCTCATCAATGCCGCGTAGCACCGCATCAAGCGGGATTCCCGCATCTTTCCAGGTTTCAATCAGCACCCAGTCCAAAGTAGACAGCAGAAGTCCTCCGCCTCGCCGCGCCAGATAACGGTTCTCAATCTCAGAGAAATAGTAAAAGTAGTTTTCCACTGGCAGAATATGCTTTTGAGAGTCTAGCGCAGCGATTATGTACAAGCCCGTGAGTGAGCATCTCTGCTTCCTCTGCTCCTCGGTCTTTCAGGGCTTTTGGGTTTTCGTCTTGTGCGTGGGAGCGTTCCGTTCCCAAATGATGCGCAAACCGTCCAGCGTAAGCAGATCATCCACCTTTTTTATATACCTTGAATGCTCTCCGATCAGCGGCGCCAATCCACCTGTTGCCACCACGTTGGTCTCCGCACCCAGCTCTTTGACCATGCGTTCCAGAATTCCATCCACCAGTCCCAGGTAGCCGAAGAACATCCCGGATTGAATGCTGCCAACCGTATTCGTTCCAATCAGCTTGGAGGGTTTGCGAATGTCTACCAACGGCAGCCGGGCGGTGTTCTCAAACAGGGCCTGGGCGGAAATGCCGATGCCGGGCGAGATCACCCCTCCCAGATATTCCCCTTTGCGCGACACAGCATCAAAAGTCGTCGCTGTTCCAAAATCAACCACCACGCAGGGCCCGCCGTACTTTTCAAAGGCGGCCACGCCATTGACAATACGGTCTGCGCCCACTTCCTGTGGGTTATCGTACTGTACAGGCATGCCTGTCTTTACACCGGGTTCCACGAACAAAGGCTTTAGATGGAAATATTTCTCGCAGACCTCGCGCAACGTAGAATCCATGGGCGGAACAACCGAAGAGATGATGATGCCGCGAACGTCCGCAGCTTCCACTTTGCCAATAGCAAACAGGTTTCGGAAGAGAACTCCGTATTCATCCACTGTATGCGTTCTGACGGTTGCTACCCGCCAGTGAGCGATCAGCTTTGACCCGGATTTGCCGGCAAAACCTGGAACGCCGGCTTCGTAGACACCTAGAACCGTGTTGGTGTTGCCGACATCAAGTACCAGAAGCATTAGATTTCTCGTTCAGGGGACGAACGCTCCCTGAAATTACAACCCTCAATCCACGGTCCGTGCGAACGCGCAAAAAGCCGCGAGGATCGAGCCCATCTGTAATTCCGCTGTATCCTCCATCCTCATTCACCTGTACCAGCTTACCTTGAGCATAGGACGAGCGCGACTCCACCCGGCGCATGATGGGTTCAAAGAGCAATGCTGGCGTGCGGATTGGGCTGTTCATGGTTCGCAGCAGCGCGCGGTACTCGCGATCAAAAGCTCGAATCAACGCCGACAGAAGTTCAAGCCGAGTCCATGCTCTGCCTGTTTCCAGCCTGAGCGAGGTGGCTGTATCGGCGAATTCTGCTGGAAACCGCTCGTGATTAACGTTGATGCCGATTCCCACCACAGCGTAGTTTACCCGAGATCCTTCCGAACTCATTTCGGTGAGGATGCCTGCAAATTTACGTTCGCCGATAAGGCAATCGTTCGGCCAGCGAATATCAGCCTGCAGGCCGGTGATCTCCTTTACGGCATCCTGAACCGCAACGCCGGCAATCAACGAAAGCCACAATGAGTCTCCGGGAGAGAGCGGTGGATGCAAGAGAAAAGAACAGTAGATTCCACTACCGCGCTCTGAATGCCAGGAGTGGCCCTGGCGGCCCCGGCCCGCGCTCTGCTCATCAGCCAAAAAAACGGCCCCTTCAGGCCTGTTTTCAGGGCCATGGCTCCTCTCTGCGCCAGCCTGCATCGCCAGCAGGTTGGTTGATTCAGTTTGCGGATAATGATGGATATTGCCGGAAAAAATCGTATTCCGCACCAGGGGAGCCAGAATTTCCGGCGATATCAGATCAGAAGCCAACAATTTCGCCACTCCTCAAGTGTTTCTATTTCCCCGGACTTGATGCTCCGGCAGCCTTCACCTGCTTGGCTTCCACATTGATATCTATTTTCACGTCGTTCGCAACCACTAATTCTCCTGGAGCCAGTGACTTGCTCCAGGCCACTCCATAGTCCTGGCGATTGATGGTAAGGGTGGCTTCGGCTCCCAGAAGGTTGCTGTCACCTACCTTGATTGGACCGTTGATCTTAAA
>DATEJX010000218.1:0-10102 GCA_035277785.1 Candidatus Angelobacter sp.
GCAAACAGCGCCCAGCCGAAAGACGATCAAACGTCCGAGGATTCGAACACAGTCAACGTTCACAGCGGCTTTTACAATTCCGGCCCGCGCTATGTAATTATCCACGCCAATTCCAATAGCGTGACCATGTCCGGCGATGACGAGGATCTGCACCACGCCCGCGCGCTGCGGGAAAAAATCAACGGCGATTTCATCTGGTTTGAGCGCGATGAAAAACCCTATGTCATCACTGATCCAGCGTTCCTGTCCCAGGTGAAGGCTTTGTTTGCTCCCCAGGAAGAGCTTGAAAAGCAGCAGGACGCGCTGGGGCGGCAGCAGGACGAACTGGGCCAGCAACAGGATGAACTTGGTCGCCAGCAGGACCAACTGGGAGACAAGATGGAAACTGTTTCAGTCAAGGTGCCGGACATATCACCGGAGCTGGAGCGAATTCACGCGGAGTTAAAGCAACTTCAGGCCAGCGGCGCAACGCAAAACCAGCTAGGCAGAATCCAGGCTCGGATTGGGGAACTCCAATCGCGGATCGGCCGATTACAGTCTGGAGCCGGTCAGCAGCAGTCCGTGATTGGCAGCCAGCAAAGCGAGCTCGGGCAAAAACAGAGTGAGCTCGGCCGCAAGCAGGGTGAACTGGGCCGCCAGCAGGGAGAGTTGGGACGACGCCAGGGTGAGCTTGCTCGCCAGGCTTCCAGCAAACTGCGCAGCATGTTTGACGATGCCATCACGAAGGGAATCGCCAGGCCGGAATAAAACCTTCCATCGGAACGGCAATACAGAAAGGAATTCATAGTTATGCGCTTAAGAACGTCATCTCGGCTTCACTTAACATTGCCGACAGCTACCGCATTATCGGTTCTTCTCATGGGCTGTTCATTCCTCGCTGCCAGCGCGCAAACATCTTCGAAATATGCAAACGATACGTTTACTGTGATCAGCCGCACTGATCATGGCCCGGTGCATGTGCATCTTCGGGGCGAAGGAAATCATTGCTGGGCCAGCACGTCTGACGATCGGAATGTTGCCATCAGCATGGGAGATAATCTGTGCACCTCTTCGGCCCAGGACGTTCCCGATGAAGCGTTGATGTATGCCCGCGTCATGCCGGCAAAGATCTCGTTTCGTATGAATGGAAAAGCCTACTCCATCAGCGATCCCAATACGGTGAAAACGGCGCGGAGTCTATTTGACCCACTGGCCAGCATTGCAGCGCAGCAAGCCGAGCTTGGCGCAAAGCAGCGCGCTCTGGGTGAACAGCAAAGGGAACTCGGCAGTCGTCAGCGACAGGTGAAAGTGAAGGTCCCCGACATGAGCGCCGATTTCCAAAAAGTGGAAGCGGAGGCGAAGCGGCTGAGTTCGCAGGGAGCTACACAGTCTCAACTGGGCGACTTGCAGTCTGAGCTGGGCGACCTGCAAAGCCGGATTGGTGATCTGCAATCAACGGCTGGAGACGAACAATCAACCATCGGCGACCAGCAGTCCAAACTGGGAGATCAGCAATCAGATCTGGGCGACCAGCAATCCGAATTGGGACAAAAAAGCGAGGCCCTGGCGGTGGGAATTGCCGATAAGTTGCACCAGATGCTGCAGCAGGCAGTGAACTCCGGTGCCGCAAAGCCTGAGTAAGCGACTGATACCGTCCACACCTTTAGCCTGAAATGCTGTACCAGCTTGCCCTTACGTTACTCCGGGCTTGCACTCGGGTATTATTTAGAAAAAGCGCCCCATGCTGCATCAGCGGGTTATCCGCCGGGATGGAGAGGTGCGACCGAGGAGGAAAGATGTCAAAAGGCAAGACCATCACATTATGGATTGTGAGTGCGCTTGTGGCAGCTTTGTTTCTGTTTGCCGGCGGATTCAAGTTGCTGAAACCAGAGATGGCGAAACAAGGATTCGTACAAATGGGCTATGCCGCCTGGTTTGCAATATTCATCGGGATTTGCGAAGTGCTGGGCGGAATCGGTGTGCTCATCCCACGGGTGGCAGGGCTGGCGGCGGCATGTCTCAGCGTCATCATGGTTGGCGCGGTTTACACTGTAGCTTCACACCACATGTACAAAGATGCCGTGGTGCCCGCCATCACCTTTGTTTTATTGATTTTTGTTGCTTACACGCGCTTCACGGGTGGACGCAGTTTGCGGGCGCAAGCGACTTCGCCGGGAAGATAAGGGAAAGCTGCTATGTGCAGGAACATCAAGCCTCTTTTCAATTTTGATCCGCCTGTGACCGATCAAGAGATTCGTGCGGCCTCGCTCCAGTTTGTACGCAAGATTACGGGCTTCAACAAGCCGTCGCGAGCCAATGAAGCTGCTTTTGAAAGCGCCATCGACGAGATATCCGGCATCTGCGCTCGGTTGCTGACTTCGCTGGAAACAACGGCAACGCCCAGGAACCGTGAAGAGGAAGCGGCAAAGGCCAGGGCCCGCGCAGCGGAACGCTTCGGAGCCTGACCCCGCGCCCCGCACCTTCGTTACCTGAACGCCGTTGTTGCCGTTCTCTACAATAGAAGCGCATGGCGGCCAATCCCAGCGCGACATCACGACCTCCATCTCATCGAACTGGCCTCGTTCTCGCCGCGGTGGCGGGGGCGCTGGTGGCGCTGCTTTCAGTGTTCCTCATCGGGCACACACAAGCCGGGCGGCTTTCCAGTTTTTGGTCCGCAATCACCGGCCGCAATACTGTCATCATGAGCCAGGGTAGCGTTGTGGAACGCATCCAGCGGCTGCAGCGCATGGAAACCGTGGTTTACAACATGGACAAAATCGTGAGCGGCGGCCGCAGCAGCGCCATCCTGCCCGACTTCCTCACCGGCGACCGCATGCTCATGGTGGTGCATGGGCAGGTGGTTGCAGGGATAGATTTCAATCTCCTGCGTTCCTCGGATGTACAGATTGACGGGAAAAATTTGCGAGTGCATCTTCCCACGGCACGCGTACTGCTCACGCGTCTCGACAATTCAAGAACGCGCGTCTACTCGCGCAGCACCGGCCTGCTGGTGCCAGTGGATCCGAACCTGGAAACAGAAGTTCGCCAGGAAGCGGAGGGAGAACTGCTGGAAGAGGCGGTGAAAGGAGGGATTCTCATCAAGGCCCATGAGAACGCGCGCACCACGCTTACCACTCTTCTGCTTGGTTTGGGTTTTGAAAAAGTAGAAGTGGATTGATTCTCAGTCGTTTCTCCCGAGGCTCCTGTCACTCGCCAAAACTCTGATGACGGCCTTGGGGATTCTGATATTTGCCGGCATGAAGTGGCGGCATAAAATTGAGGTGAATCAGTGGAGAATGCTCGTGCACTCCGACATCCACTTCTGAAGGAACTTCGTTGATCGACCAATTTTTCGCAACTTCGGGAAATGCGCGCCTGTGGAAATTTGTCGCAGGCCTTTTTCTGCTTGCGGGACTTCTCGCACTGACGGAGCGGATATGGACGCTGGCGGCGGATCTGCACTCGCGCAACACCTGGCCGAGCGCGAACGGAGAAATCCTTTCTGCTACACAACAAGACACCAACTCATCTCGCAGGGGTTCTATTCGCGGGCGTACGCGATACTGGGTGGAGTACGAGGTCGGTTTCGCCGTTCCGGCATCGCAATGCCGTACGGGTATTGTCTATGAAGGGCCGGCAGAAACCATGCCTTGCCATGGGCTTGTCAGAACGCGCAGCACTTCATCAAGCAGCGAAGCCTTTCAATGGCTTCTCCATCGGTATCATGTGCACCAACCGGTAAAGGTATTGTGGGATCCCGCGGGGACCATGAACACCGATATCAAGATTGCCGGTGAATCGATCTGGTTGCGGTACAACACTGACAGGCTTGTGGCCAGCCTGATTTGGGTGCTTGCATTTGCGGTGCTGTATGCGTTTTCGCAGAGCCGTCTGCAGTACTTCAAAACTCATCCCGGAGCAGAGATCGCGCCGCAAGTGACGGAGCGAGGCAGCAAATCTGAGGATAGACAATTTACGAATCTTGACCTCTCATAATCTAAATGCAAATTATTAGGGAACGACAGTTACCGCGCCGGCACCTGCCCGCCTTGTTACTATGGATAGGCGGGAATAATCACGATGCAATACACCAATCTTGGTTCCACGGGTACAAAAGTCTCACGTATTTGCCTGGGCTGCATGACGTACGGCGCAAAAAAGTGGCGTGAGTGGGTGCTGGAAGAAGAAGAAGGCCGGCCCTTCATCAAGCGCGCCCTTGAGCTGGGCATCAATTTCTTTGACACTGCTGACATGTACTCGATTGGTGTGAGCGAGCAGATCCTGGGACGCGCGCTTAAGGATTTTGGCCTGTCACGCGACCGCGTGGTGATTGCTACCAAAGTCTTCTTCCCCATGGGAGATGATCCCAACCAGAAAGGTCTTTCGCGCAAACACATCCTGCACGCGATTGACGACAGCCTGCGTCGGCTGAACACCGATTACGTTGATCTCTACCAGATCCACCGCTTTGATTACGAAACTCAAATCGAAGAGACGTTGGAAGCTCTACACGATGTGGTGAAGGCGGGCAAGGCGCGCTACATCGGCGCCTCGTCCATGTATGCATGGCAGTTCGCCCGCATGCTGTACACCGCTGACCGCCTTGGGCTGACACGTTTTGTGGCCATGCAGAACCATTACAACCTTGCCTATCGTGAAGAAGAACGCGAGATGGCGCCGCTGTGCGTGGCGGAAGGCGTTGGCATGCTGCCATGGAGTCCGCTGGCGCGCGGCCTGCTAGCGGGAAACCGGCGAACCGGAACGCTTCGCTCCAAGGCAGATGACTATGCGCACAAGTTGTACACGCGGGAGGCGGATGATCGCGTGGTGGACTGCGTTGAAGAGCTTGCCAAACAGCGTGGCGTGCCTCCGGCACAGGTGGCCCTGGCATGGCTGCTGCACAAGCCCGGCGTAACGGCGCCCATCATCGGCGCTTCCAAGCCGCATCATCTGGAAGATGCTGTGGCTGCTCTCAACGTGACACTGAGCAAAGAAGAGATCGATACGCTGGAATCAGTTTACGTCCCGCATCCCGTTTTAGGACACCACTGATGAAACCGCCCTGGCAACTGTCTGTTTGCGTCGCCTCTCCGTTCGTCAGTCGCGAGTCTTTTTGCCCAGAAGCAGACCCGTCAACAGGCCCAGGCTGAACGCGCCTGCCGCAACGGAACCCACCACGGTGAGAGGACGTGCCTTAATCTGGCGCCGCACATCGTGCACGCGCTCTTCGGTGGCAAATCTCGCGCGCTTTACACCGCGCTCCAAATCGCGATACGTGTCGTCCCACTGCTCCTTCACCTTAACCGTAATATCCCTGGCCTTGTCTGCGATGTCGGCAACATTGGCCCTGATCTGCTCTCCCGTGCGGGTAAACGATTCGGATTTCATGATGCACAACCTCCTGATTCGAAGACGTAATTGCCATATAACTGGAGGACCGCTCACCGGCAATTCCGGCCGGCTACCGGCATGACTGTAGTTTCTACGCTTCCCTCAAATAGATGCCTAAAACCGCCTGTATGACAAGTGTGCTGCCGGATGGTTCCATCTCTCGGGAACGGCGGACAATCTATAATGCGCCGGATGGAAGCAGCGCAGGTGACGCGATGGATCTTTGGACCAGAAGCCCAGGGACCGGAACCGGTGGACGGGGAGCATCCGGGGCATCTGGTGTCACGATGGATTTTCCTGCGTGCCCTGGGACTGATTTATTTTTCCGCCTTTTACTCGCTGCTTTTTCAGATCAAAGGATTGATTGGCCCTGAAGGCATTCTGCCGGCAAAAGAATTTCTCGCCGCAGTACCAAACCTCTACCCCGGAATCTACCGTTTCTGGTTCGCACCAACGCTTCTGTGGTTCTCCTCGAGCAACCACATGCTCATGCTGGTCTGCTGGCTAGGCATCGTGGCGTCAATCGCGGTGGTGTTCAATCTTTGGCCGCGCGCCGCCCTGTTTGTCTGTTTCGTGTGCTTTCTTTCCTTCATCGCAGCGGCGCAGGAGTTCGCCTCGTACCAGTCGGACGGGATGCTGCTGGAGGCGGGCTTCATCTCGCTTTTCTTCGCGCCACCCGGATTGCGGCCTCGATTCGGCGCTTCGCACACGCCATCGCGCGCCAGCCTTTTCCTGCTGCGCTGGGAATGGTTCCGCATTTATTTCGAATCCGGCGTGGTCAAGCTGGTGAGCGGCGATTATTCCTGGCGGCACCTGACCGCAATGGATGACTACTACCAGAACGGGCCTTTGCCTACATGGGTCGGATATTACGTGCAGCACCTGCCGCACTGGTTTCACGCAGCAACAGCGCTGATGACCCTGCTTGCCGAGCTGGGTTTGGTTTTCATGCTCTTCCTGCCACGGCGATGGAAGATCGTCTGTTTCTGCATTGTCACGCCCTTCCAGGTCGGCATCATCATTACGGCCAACTACACATTTCTCAACTACCTTGTGCTGTGCCTGGGCTTTCTGCTGTTGGATGATAAGTTCCTTCGGCGGTTCATCCCGCAGCGCCGGCGAGCCGATCTGGACAGTCTTCCGGTGGAAGCTTCAAAGGACTCAGGTGAAGAAAAGCAGTTTGTGCGTTTTGCTCCACTACGCTGGCTGAAGCTTACCAGAGCGATCCTGGCAGCGTGGTGCCTGATCCTGGTTTTCTATGTCACCACCATTGGGCTGCTCGCGACATTGCCGGTTGGCAACCCATTTCCGGAGGCTCCTGAACGTATGCTGGAGCCGTTCCGAATCGCCAACCGTTATGGGCTGTTCGCGGTCATGACTCATCAACGATACGAGATTGAGTTCCAGGGCAGCAACGATGGCAAACCCTGGACACCGTATCCTTTTCGCTATAAGCCACAGGACCCCGATAAAGCGCCGGGGATATATGCACCTTACCAGCCGCGATTTGAGTGGAACCTGTGGTTCGCGTCGCTGGAGGACTGGCGCAACAACAAATGGGTGGTGCGCACAGAAGAACGGATATTACGCAACCAGCCGGATGTGCTGGCGCTCTTCGCCAGCAACCCATTTGCGTCCGCTCCGCCACAGAAAATGCGCGTGGTGATCTGGCAATACTGGTTCACAACTCTTGAGGAAAAGCACCGAGCAGGAGCATGGTGGAACCGCAAGCTGCTGGGAGAGTATGCTCCCGGCATCGAGAGGACGGCAAACGGCGATCTGGTCTTTACCAGCGAGCAAGAGGCTCAGCCGACACAGCCGTGAAAAACAGTCTATGAGTTCAACTGCTGACTGGAACAGCTTTGGGCGCGTGAATGCGAGCCAGAGATGGCGCAAGCAATCGGCCGCGATGGGCAGCGGCATGACCGAAGCCATCGTCGCTGCCGCGAAAATTCAAAGTGGCCAGCGCGTGCTTGATGTTGCGTGCGGGACAGGGGAACCTGCCATCTCGATTGCCAGCTTGCTCCAGGGACGAGGCGAAGTTGTTGGCGTGGATATCTCTCCCGCGCCGCTGGAAATCGCACGGCAACGCGCTCGAAACCGCAATCTCAAGAATGTTCAATTTGAGCAGTGTGACGCGCACCGGCTGTCTTTTCCGGATAGGAGTTTTGATCGTGTGACATCCAGGTTGGGAATCATGTTCTTTGAAGACCTGCCCAAGGCTCTGCGTGAGATGCATCGAGTGCTCAAGCCGGGTGGACGCGTTGCGCTGCTTGCGTGGGGCGTGATGGAGCAACCGTATATCGCCAGCACAATCGGGACCTTGCTGCGTGTCCTTCCGGGAGCAGAAATTCCTGCAGTCGCAAAGAAAATGTTCGCCTTCGGCCAGCATGGATTGCTGGCTGCGAAATTGAGAGCGGCGGGGTTTTCGGGAGTCGAAGAGAAATTCCTGACGGTTCCATGGACCTGGCCAGGAACACCGGAGGAAGTCTGGGAATACTTCAAGGAGGTCACGATTCCATTTGCGCCCCTATTAAAATCTGTTCCGCCGGAGCAGCAGGAGGCGGTCGATAAGGCAGTGACTACTGCGATTGCTCAATATGCTGAAGGGAGAGAGGTGAAGTTCACAGCCAAAGTGAATATTACCACCGCGGAGAAGTAGAACTCGCAGTGCGAAGCTGCATCCGTGAAGCCTCCAACGCGGCTACTTCAGAGCTTCCAATCCAGGCTGAAAGAATGAGACCAGAAAGCGCCCAATCGAGGGGAAATGCGTGGCGAGCAAAGTGAAAAGCGGGGCAGCTCCAAGAGACGCAATCCTTACATAAAATGACAGCCCCAGTTCATTGGGCTTGGTGCCGGAAATGCGGCTCAATATCTCATTACGGTGCGCTTCCGCCAGCACGGCAAGAGCAGTAACACCGATCACCGCAAAGATCGCAGTGAAGGACCAGATAAGAGATTGGTGCGGTTCAAAAGAATAAACGTTCAACGAAATCAGCATCAAGCTGAAGGAAATGGCGAGGAAGATGAGCAACAGCTTCACATGAACGAGGACAGCGCGGATGAACGCCATGTAACGGATAGCAACATATTTTTCGAGCAACAGCACTGACTGGGTTGCAGTGCTTTCCGGCACGGGCGTCTTCTCGGGTTTGTCACTACCCTGGTCTGCAGACTCGTTCGAATCCAGGACATGCGTACTCCAGTATTGCTGCAGAACACGCAAAGCATGGTTTAGAACTGTTGCCATGCGTTCCTGAATCTGAGTAAACGTTTCCTGCATCCTGCGGATCAGTTCTTCCCGGGTTTTCGGCAGCTTATCCGGCGGAGGTGAAAGATTCGCATCTTTCTGGCCCCTGGATGGATAGAGTAGCCCGTGGATTTCCTCGCGCGCATCTACCGCGCTTTGAATCGCCTCTCCAAGCTTCGCATCCAGAGATCCATCACAAATCTTGATCTGATTCAGCACCTCGAACGAGCGGGAAAGATTGGTCCATTCTTCTTCCTGACCACCAGATTGCCAAATTGGCGACCAGTTCTCACCCTTTAGGCGACTAAAGGCCCTGCGAACTGGTGAGCGTTCCAACTCGCGCAAAAGTTTTCTTACCTGCCCCCAAATCTGCCCCAGGCGGAATCCGCTGGCGAGCATGAGACAGACAACCAGCGCGAACCAGGTCTCATAGAGATAGCCGAACTCAGGATGTTCAAAAAGTTGAAAGGGGTGAACAGGATTCAAGGTCAGCAGCCATGCCACCAAAAACACGAAGAACGCGGCGAGATATTTAGGATCGAGGAAGTAATTTTTTACTGAAGCGGCGATAAGACGTTCCGTTTCTGCACCCGGGCAGCCAATTTCGCTGGCGAGCCGCGGACGCATGGAATCATTGAAGCGCAGGCGCCAGATCTCAAAGATACTCCAGATGTACATGCACAAACCCAGCGGGAGCATGGGAGTCAACGGCGAAACTCCCGTCGCAAGGTGGATAGAGCGATACGCGAAAAAGAAACCGTAATTGCCCGGATCGCCATACAGTAGCCGGTCCCATACGTAAGCGCCCAGCACCGCCATGATCCAGATGGCCATGTAGAGAGCATCAAGTCCCAGAATTTTTAAAGGAACCGGCCTGCCGGGGCGCCTCTGGCGGCAGAGCCGATGGAGGCGTACGCAGGTAAAAAAGAGTGCAACAATGGCCAGCGCAGCAATCATGGAAAGCAGAATGGCCTCAATATCAGAGCCGAATCTCCACGCCGGTGCTGCGGCAAGCCCCAGACACAAAGCCAGATTTGAGGAACCAACATTGATGAAAAACAAACGTTGCGAGCAGGCGGGACCGGCCATGGCAAAGTCATGCAGCCGCGACGACAATGGAGACGCAGAAAGCAGCACCATGATTTGCAGAAATGCCACCGCGCTCAAGGTGATGATGACGGCTTTCCAGGCTCCCGAAAAATCAGAATGTGTCATGTGCTGCGGATCCGGCGATTTCGAATCTGCTGAAGGGATCACCTGGACAGGCCAGAATCCTCCCGTTCCAACCACGGTCAGCCACACAGGGAGCCCTCCTGAGTCGCCGGATGGTTTTGCAAACGGAGCGCGCATTTCATAGGGATCTGCGCCGCTCCAGTGCGGTGCGATGTCTTGGATAAGCAGCAGCGTGGCGTTGAAAATACTTTCCTCATACTGATCAGCGAACGGCAACCGGGGCAATCTTTCTTCCCCGCCTGTCCAGGA
>DATEJX010000219.1:0-12156 GCA_035277785.1 Candidatus Angelobacter sp.
GGAATCAATCCGGTATTACCTTTTACCGACGTTGCTGTCTAACGGTTTTTCAGGAGGGGATTTGAAGATCGCCTTGTTGCTGCTTTGCTCGCTTTGCGCGGTTGCGCAGAATCCACCGGCGTCTGACAAGGACGTGGAGAAACAGCTGCTTGAGATTGAACAGAAAATTGGCCAAGCGAACTCCACCTGTGACTACAACTACTTTCGCATGATCGAGGCCGAGGAGTTCATTTTTACGGATTCACAAGGCAACGTCACAACGCGCGCGGAGGACCTGGCGGGCGAAAAGGATTGCAAGCCGAATTCTGACCAGCACAGCTTTGAGGAAGCTCGGCTCATCCATAACGGGAATTTTGCCGTTATGAATGCAAGGCAAACCATTACAGGCCAGCGCAACGGAAAAGACTTTCGCGTGCAAACGCGATTCACGGATGTATTCGTCTGGCGTGACGGGCGCTGGCAATTACTGGCAGGCCATAGCTCACGCATTCCGAAGAAAGACTGATACATGCCGGGTCTTTGGATCGTGGTCTTGATCTTCTGCCTGGCAGAATGGAGCAATGCCCTAAATTTGAGGAGATCGTCCCCGTAATGGGCCCTCGAAAGTAGCCGGGTTGCGGCTGTCACTCAGGTACCCAGCATCTTTCTGCTGAAACGCGCTCGCATTTGGCGGGGCAAGATTGCCTGCCCCGCTAATATGCATGAGAGTATGATTCTGGACGCGCAAGAAAGGAGGAACTCTCCATGCCCAAGGTCAAAGCCAACGACATCAACATGAATTATGACCAGCAAGGAAGCGGAGAGCCGCTGATCCTGATTCCCTACCTTGCCGCTGATCACGCCTGCTACGCATTCCAGGTGGCTGAATATGCCAAACACTTCACCTGCATTTCGCTCGACCTGCGCGGAACCGGCGAGACGGAGACAATGGAAGGCGCGTACACAACAGAACTTTTGGCCGATGACGTGGCGGCGTTCATGCGCGCAATGGGGATCGCCAGAGCACACATTGCCGGCCTTTCTCTTGGCGCAGCTATTGGACTGTGGGTAGCAGCGAAATTTCCGGACAAAGCAATCTCGCTGTCACTACACAGCGGCTGGCCCAAGACGGATGCATTTGTAAAAGCAGTGGTTCAGTCCTGGCAGGCACTGGCCAAGGCGACAGGGAACGTCACCGAGATGGTCATCTCCACACTTTTCCCATGGTGCTTTACGCCTGAGTTGTACGCAGCGAAACCTGAATACATCGAGTCACTCGCAGGTTTTGTGCGCAGCCGGCCGGCGCAGTCTGTCGAGAGTTTCATACAGCAATCGAATGCGGTACTGGCCCATGACGCAAGCGCACAGTTAGGCAAGATTACTGCGCCGACTCAAATCACGTTCGGAGAAAAGGATTCGGTCACTTCGCCCGGCCGTTTTGCGGATGCACTGAAAAACAGTATCAGAGGATCTGAGCTGGTGGTGTTTGAAGGCTGTTCGCATGCTCCGATCTATGAGCGGGTGGAGGAGTTTAATGCCAGGACGCTCGAGTTTTTGTTAGGACATGCGGAAGCATTGCGCAAGGCGGCAAGCTAGGAATATCGCCGAAATCAAAACCTTACCGCTGATCACACTGATTGCACTGATTTGCGCAGGTGTTTGCGCTAGAACACAAGCCGAGGGCGGCTCTCCACCCCAGCAGACCAACATCGGGTCTGCCGGGGACCCCCGGCTGTGCCACACGATTGTGGTAGCTTCTCGGTCTAGTGGTGGGCTTCCGCGAAGCAGTAGCGGAGCAGGCCAGAATCGCCAGTGATCGAGCGACATCGCTCGTCATCGCCGTCATCGGAAGAGCGGTTTACCGCGGATTGGCGCGGATGAACGCGGATAGAGCGTTTTGTCCAATTTGGTCGCGTCATGCTGCACGGATGAGAGGCTCAGGTCAAAATATGCAAACAGTTGCTCGCGCGAAGTTGCGCAATTCGACGACGGTGTTTCTGGTCGGCAACATTGAGCTGACGATGGAGTGGTATAAGCAACTCGGATTTGAATCCGAGTACTATCCGCCAGGCTTTGCGATCCTGCGTCGCGATGAAATCGAGATATTTCTGCAACAGCAACCAGAATACGTGCCGCCGGATGATCCGGGACGGCGTGAGCGCGAAGCATGGAACGTCTACATTGTTACGGACAACGTAAAGGCGCTGTATGAGGAATTCTCGGCATTGCCGGGAGTGAATATCTCGCGTCCTCTGTGCCCGCAGGAGTACGGGATGCTGGAGTTCGATGTGATGGATCTGAACGGGCATCGATTGGTGTTTGCGCAGCCGATGAGAGACGTTGATCAAAAAACCTAACCGCTGATTACACTGATTGCACTGATTTGCGCAGACGGGCAGGTAGAATCGCCGTCATCGCTCGTCATCGCCGTCATCGGAAGAACAACTTTCACCGCAACGGTCGCAAAGAACGCAACGGAAAACGGAGCTTAACCGCAGAGAACGCGGAGAGCGCAGGGAATCGCCGTCATCACCGAGTTCGCATGATCCACGGTTTCGCCGGGACACTCGGCAATCAAAAAGCTCACCACTGATGACACTGATCGCGCTGATTTGCGCAGATTTGCACTGATTGCGATTGGGACAGGGTTGTCGTGTTTGGAGAGCACAGGCGAAAGTCCGTAAGATGGGAGGAGCATGACAGTACGCACAGGAGAAGGGATGGAAGCGACGGAACGGAGCCAGTTGCGGAGATTGCCCGATCGCGGTTCGCATGAGAAGGAAGTCATTGAGAAAATTCTTGACGAGGGATTTCTGGCGCATGTGGGATTTCAAGTGCAAGGCCAGCCGTTTGTAATTCC
Organism: Candidatus Angelobacter sp.; assembly: GCA_035277785.1. Classification (GTDB taxonomy): domain Bacteria; phylum Acidobacteriota; class Terriglobia; order Terriglobales; family Acidobacteriaceae; genus Angelobacter. Next base: position 2,840 of record DATEJX010000219.1, read on the forward strand.
CACACTGTACGGGCGCGATGGCGACACGCTGTACCTCCACGGTTCTGCGGCCAGCCGCATGTTGCGTGAATTGGATACCGGCCTACCGGCGTGCGTTACGGTAACGCTGGTGGACGGGCTGGTGCTGGCGCGCTCCGCATTCAACCATTCCATGAATTACCGTTCGGTAGTGGCCTTCGGCACGGCCAAGAAAATTACGGATGCGGCGGAGAAGACACGAGCGCTGCACGTGATCTCGGAGCACGTTCTGAAAGGCCGCTGGAAAGATGTGCGCGGTCCTACCGAACAGGAATTGAAAGCCACGGCAGTGCTCAGATTTGTCGTAGATGAAGCCTCAGCCAAAGTAAGGCAAGGTCCGCCACTGGATGACGAAGAAGACTACAGCCTGCCGGTTTGGGCAGGAGTGCTCCCTTTGAAGCTGATGGCTCAGGAGCCGGTAGCTGATCCGCGCATGATTGAGGGTGTGGAGGAGCCGGAGTACGTGAGGAAGCGCCGTGATCGGGACGGAGCAGGTAAATGAGTGACAGAGCAGATGAGCATCGACGAAAAATTTGAGAAGCTGAAAGATGCTTTGCGCCGGGACCATGAGAGAGACGTTCAGACTGCAATGTTCGATTTCGGGGCGATACATAACAATTGGACCCAAATTCCGGACGAGGTTGTAGAGCGTCTCTTGACTCTGCTTCGGGATGAGGAGATGTACAAGTCTCCATACGCTGGTCACGTTCTCAACTTTTTTGAGTTCGAGTCGCCCTATCTCAATGATCGCCAGAAGTGGCTTTGTATCGGCTTTTTGAATGCGCACGGTGATGAGTTCCACGATGTGTTCGCGCATCAGGTCGTGGTGGAGTTGCGTTATAGCCGCTACGGCGATCATTTGAAAATGAAAAAACCGAATCCGCAACAGTGGAGGGATTACCAAAAGATGCGCGGCGATTTGGAATGACGTTAGTCCTTTCGACTCAGAATTTGAATCACACAGCCGAGGGCTGTGCCACACGATCCAATTTAGACGTGAAAAGTATTTCGGCTCACGCAAAGCGGCAGCGGAGCGGGTCCCTCGCCTTCGCCGAAAGCAGGTTCATCAAATCACGAGCAGCAAGAATCGGCTGCGGCTCGGGATGGTGTGTCGCGGGAATAAAAGAGTTCGCAGAGGAGACGCGCACAGGGAAATTAGTTGCTGTGTCGTTGAAGTAGGGATCCCTCGCTGCGCTCGGGATTTCAAAAAAGGAATTGGTGGAGGCGGTGGGAGTTGAACCCACGTCCGAAAATGTTACTGGTCAAGAGCCTACATACTTAGTCACGTTCACGCGACGGGAGTTACCCCGCCACATTCGCCGCTTGCGCTTAGAACGGACAAGAAACGCAAGAGACTAGCCCGTGGATCTCATTCCGGCGCCCTGGCTTAGCGTTTGGAACCAGCCTACTGTGCGACGCCCTGCCGCAGCCCGTAGGCGAAGCTGCGGAGGACGGCTACTTAAAAATTAAGCAGCGTATGCTAACTGGTTAGAGTTGGCAATTATGGTTTTGCACCACTTACGGGGGAATGCGCCCCGGTATGCCTCCTGGCCGCAAGCATTTCCGTCGAAGCCGTGACGCCCCCTTTTGCTTCCCATTCACGCCAAAATCGAGCACGAACGGGAACCAAAAAACGGAAACCTGGAGCCAGTCCAAGTTGTCAAAGAACTGATGATAGCTTAGGCGCAGAGCTCATCCGCGTCAATTTATTAGATGTTTTGGCAGGAGAGGAAGATTCAGAGAAAGGACGCATGGGAAGGCGGGTGGAAAGCGTGGTCCGCCTCAAATTTCAAGCCCTGTTTCGCAATGTTTTGGGGTATAGGCGTTCCATGTGAGATATTCGCGCGAAAGCGGGCCATTGCCACGTTGCCGCACACATCCAGAAAGGAGTACTTATGGGCCGTTCACAAACGTACAAACTAAGGATCTCTTTTGCTTTTGCCAGCCTGCTGCTTGGCGGCTTGATGTTGTACGCACAAACGGGAAAAAGTGGGATTACTGGCGTGGTAATCCAGGTGGGTCACCCAGGCCCGACGCGAATCGGCGAACCGACGCGCTACTACTCCGGCCCTCTGGAGGTGGTCCGCACTAGTGACCATCAGCGGGTTGCGACGACGCGTAGCGATAATAGTGGCGCCTTTAGCGTTGCACTTCCACCGGGGCAATACTTCATTACGCAGAGCAATCCCAGCCTCTCACGCATTCAAACTGAAGTGATTGTTGTAGAAAAGGGCAAGATGACAGCAGTGAAGATATACGCCGACAACGGAATGCGATAAATCGGGGTAATGGCGCGTGATCGGAAAACGGCGTATCGCCGACACCGCCGTCATCGCGCGCCATCGCCGTCAACGGAAAACCTTTGAAACGCAGAGGGACAGAGGAAGTGGAGAACGGCGAAGGGTCCTGAAGATTAGAGGGCATTCGCCACGCACAGGCAGGAGTGCCTGTGCCACACGATTTCGCGATTTATGTGGACTCTGAGTTTAAAGCAACTCCAGAAATGGCGCAGGAAGAGTGCACCCCGACAATCCGGTACAATCGAGGGCGACAGATCAGCGGCAGATTTTATGAAACCCCGGACAACCGCTTGCGTCCAATGTACTTATGCCAATGGTGGAGACTACCAGAACCGTGGATTCCGAGTGTCTTCCGTTTTCAAGCATCCCCCACACAAGCCACCTTTTTCAGGATTTTCTCCACCATTTGGACCGCGTGCAGCGCTTTTATGCGCGGCCTCCGCTGGACAGTTCCTGGTGGGAGAAAGAGCAGCAACGGATGGATTACCCGGCGGAACGGCGGCAGGCAGTGGCTGCCATTCTGGAGCGACAGAACCGCGAGTTTGGAGCGGGTGAAAAGACTCTGGCCAATATTGAGCGGCTACGAGCGGGCGCGGCGGCGGTGGTTACAGGGCAGCAGGTGGGATTGTTTGGCGGGCCGTTGTTCTGCCTGCTGAAGGCGCTCACAGCGGCTGTCCACGCGGAAAAAGCTGGAGCGGTTCCGGTTTTCTGGCTGGCTACGGAAGACCACGATTTTGAGGAAATCAACTTCGTCAACCTTCCGGCAGCAGACCGTCTGCAAAGATTTGCTGTGAATGTCTCGCACACTGAAGGCGCGCCAGTAGGAAAGATAGCCTTTTCCGACGAAATCACCGCCGCGGTGCAGCAGGTTCAGGCGCTGTTGGGCACTTCTGAAGTGGCCGAGTTGCTCGCCGCCAGTTACCGGCCGGGAGAGAACTTTGGGTCCGCGTTTGCCCGGTTCTATTCGAGAGCATGCGCGGAGTTGGGAATTGTTTTTCTGAATCCCCTTGATCCGGAGCTGCACCGGCTGACTACTCCGGTGTTCACGAAAGCGCTGGAACAGGCGGGTGAAATCAATCAGCGGTTGCTCGATAGAAACCAGGAACTCGAATGCAGCGGTTATCACGCGCAGGTAAAGGTCACGCCCACGCACACACTGTGTTTTTATCTGGAAAATGGGGTGCGGACGCCGGTGCGACTCGACGATAACGATTTCGTGGTGGGCGGCCGCAAGCTCTCACGAAAGGAAATGCTGGAAGAGGCGCAGCAATGTCCGGAGCGCTTCAGTGCTAATGTGCTTCTGCGCCCGATTGTCCAGGATTTTCTTCTGCCTACCCTGTTTTACATTGGCGGTCCCGCCGAAATTGCCTACTTCGCCCAGATTGAAACTGTTTATCGCGCATTGGCGAAACGCGTTACGCCTGTGCTGCCGCGTTTTTTTGCCACACTGGTTGAGAGCCGACAGGCAAAGCTCCTGGACCGCTACGGACTCACCTTGACGGACCTTTTTGCAGGGCCGGAGAAACTGCGGGAAATGATTGCTGAGCGCGGACTGCCGGAAAACGTTACCAAAAGTTTTGACGCAGCGGGAGATCATTTGGAGACGGCGCTGCAGCTAATACAGGAGTCGCTGGAGAAACTTGATCGTACCCTGGTGGATGCCGCGAACAATGCGGGCTCAAAGATGCGTCATCAGTTGCAGGCGTTGCGAGAGAAGGCAGCACGGGCCGAAGCGCGCAAGGATTCTGAAATTCAGCGCCATGCGGATGAGCTCTCTAGCCTTCTCTATCCCAACAAGGAATTGCAGGAGCGAGAGATTGGCGCGGCTTATTTTCTTTTGAAATATGGAACGGGTGTGGTGGGCAGGCTGAAAGAATCACTCAAGCAGGGATGTGGGGAGCATCAGGTAGTGGGGTTAACATCGCCGTGATCGCGCGTGATCGGAAAACAACATTTACCGCAACGGTCGCAAAGGTCGCAACGAAAACCGGGAGTTAACCGCAGAGAACGCAGAGTGCGCAGAGAACTTCGCATGTGACTGTGTGGGCAGAATAAGACTTCAGGAAGCTTGAGTCAGGTGTTCGATCGTTAGCTCACAGCCGAGGGCGGCTGTGCCACCACTATCTTGGTGGGCTTAAGCGATAGTTAGCGCTCGCGCTCAACGGCAGCGGAGCAGGTCCCTCGCCTTCGTCCACACAAGTTCATCGAATCACAACCAACAAGGATCGGCTGCGGCTCGGGATGGTGACTCGAGGAGGCTGCGGCACAAGCGGCAAAATCAAGACCCAAATTGAGATTGGTTTTAGCCGATTGCGCTCACGGGGTCCTGCGTGGCGGCTTCGTCGCGGGTTTGCAGGATCTTATGCCAGACAAAGACTGCGAAAAGCAGCACACGGTTGCGATCTTCGCCCGGCAGGTTGAGGTTATGTGTGCCGTTTACGGCAACTCTGCCGTTTCGGGGATCGACACGCAAGAAAGTCTCACCGTCGGCATCCAGCAGTGACCATGGCTGGTTCCAGACTCCGCTACGGGAAACAACAAATCTACTTCCGTCAGCAAAAGTGAGTGTGCCGCCGCCCCAGTGCGACTTGTAAGAGGCAACGGGTGTGGGATTGTCATCGTAAAGGATTTCGGTCTGGCCAACTGCATTACCTGGCCGGCGAAACAGCCACTGCCGTCCGCCGAATTGCGCGTGCGACTCCGGGTTGCAGTACTCCCCGTGCTGCAGCCAGCTTATGGGCTGACCGTCAAAATTAAGTTCATATTTTTCTTCTGGACCAGCTTTGCTCCAGAAAAGTTGGGCACTGAGCGGAGTAGAGGTGGACATTAGAGCACCCCCGTTTTGCGCAACATTGTACGCGAGAGAAGAGAATCGGCAGAAAAATTGTTTGGGCAGAACTCAGCTGCTTAAGATTTCATGCGCCGGGCACGAACATTTTGACAACAAAGAAACTGATGGCCGCAACAATTGCCGAAGCAGGTATGGTGAGGATCCATGCCCAGACAATACGTTGAGCCACGCCCCAGCGGACTGCGGAAAGGCGTCCAGTGGAGCCCACGCCCACGATGGCTCCGGTGATGGTATGAGTGGTGCTCACAGGAATGCCGTGATAAGCGAGCAAGAACAGCGTGGTTGCACCCGCACTTTCAGCACAGAATCCTCCCACGGGCTTGAGCTTGGTGATTTTCGATCCCATGGTGTGAACAATGCGCCAGCCGCCAAAATACGTGCCCAGTCCCATGGCTGCGTTGGCGCCCAGGATGATCCACCATTTATATGGTCCCCAGCCGTGAGCAAACTGTGCCGGGGTGAGATAGCCCGCTGCGAGAAGCGCGCCGGCAATGATGCCCATGGTTTTCTGCGCGTCACTGCCGCCGTGGCCAAGGCTGTACGCAGCGGCGGACAGAAGCTGGAGCTTGCGGAAAAGCTTATCGACGGTGCGGGGCGCGCTGCGATGAAAAATCCACGAAACGGCAATCATCAATATAAGGCCCACGATCAGACCGATCACAGGCGCAAGCACAATAAAAATCAGCGTTGACATCCATTTTTCACCCAGGCCGGGAATGGTGCCGATGATGGGCCAGTGCAGCTTGGGCTCACGGATGAGTACTTGCCAGCCGGCGCGGGCGATTCCGGCGCCGGCAAGTCCACCGATGAGAGCATGCGAGGATGAAGTTGGAAGTCCCCACCACCAGGTGAGAATGTCCCAGATGATGGCGCCGGCCAGAGCGCAGAGAATTACGTACTGAGTAACCTGGGCCGGATCTACGAGGCCTCCGCTGATTGTTTTGGCCACCGCGGTACCGAAAATGAAAGCGGCTACAAAGTTAAAGGTTGCGGCCCAGATGACGGCCAGTCGCGGAGAAAGGACGCGCGTGGACACGACGGTGGCAATGCTGTTGGCCGCGTCATGAAACCCATTGAGGAAGTCAAAGAAAAGCGCAATGAAGATAGTGATGACAACCAGCAATAAGGTTGGGTGCACCTGGCTCGCCTCAAAAAATTGGATTTTCGCGCATGGCAGGGATTACGTACTCTTGAGCACCACGCCTTCCAGAACATTGGCCGCATCTTCAGCCTTGTCTGTGGCGGTTTCAAGGACCTCATAAAGTTCCTTTAGCTTGATGAGAGAAATCGGGTCCTTTTCTTTTTCAAACAGCAGAGCGATAGCGGCACGAGCAATCTGGTCCGCTTCATTTTCCAGGCGGTTGATCTCTACGCAGTTATCGAGCACGTGATCATTCTTTTTCTCAAGCCTGCCCATGGCTTCAGAAAGTTGATCACACTGCTTGACTACGATTTCAGCAAGTAGAGAGGCGGCTTCCGGCGCGCCGGTGATCTTGTACATCACCAGGCGCACACCCGCGGCATAAACAAAATCGAGTACGTCATCCAGAGACGAAGCCAGACGATAGATATCCTCGCGGTCGAGAGGAGTGATGAAGGTCTGGTTCAATTTGGTGAGCACGTTGTGGGTCATCTCATCCCCGCGATGTTCAATGCTCTTGAGCTGCTGGACGCGGGATTCGATGTCCTTGAAATCGTCCAGCGTGCGTTTGAGCAGACGGGCGCCGTCACCGAGATTGCTGGCCATTTCAGCGAAAAGATCAAAAAACTTGGTGTCGCGGGGTATGAAACGAACCATGCTTTTGGGGCGCTCCCTGGCTGTTCTGCCACTTTAACGCAACGTTAACAAACCTAGAACTATCGCATGCGGGCTGCAATGGGGTCAAACTGCCTGAGCAGTTCGCGAGCGGGCACGACGGAAAAGATTCTTGAGAGCACGGAAAACAAATCGCATGGCAACGACGATTGTCAGCAGAAGAGAGGCGACGATTGCAGCGCCGATGATGGGATGTTGCGTGGCAAACCACGTCAGGGAGATTGAAACCACGTCCTCTCCGGCGCTGAGAGCTATGTTGGAAAAGGGCTCGGGAGACGGAGTGACTGCAGCGCGCACTGCGGTTTTGCCTCCGTGAGCGGCAAGGGCAATCGCGCCACTAAGGAGAGCGGCGAGAATCTGAGCTGAGGGAGAGAGATTCTGGGTCGCGCCGTAGGCGAGGAGAGCGGCGATGGGGACTCGGATGAATGTGTGCAGCGCGTTCCAGAGGAGGTCGAAGACGGGGATTTTGTCGGCCACGAATTCCAGAGCGAAGAGCAGAGCGGCAACAATGATCACCGGCCACGACGAAATACTGTGCAGCGTCGGCGGAAGATCAAAGATATGCGATCTGGCCAGGATGCCAAGAGTCGCTACTGTGGCGTAGACGTTCAGCCCAGAAGCAAAGCCAGCCCCGACGACAATCGCAAGAACCTCGTTTTGGTGGATAGCAGATAATTGCACAGCTTTGGAAAAGTGAAAAGGCCGCCATGAAGGCGGCCCTTCCGGAACACCGATAAATTACAAAGTGCTCTCAATCTCGAAGCCCCAAGCTTCCAGGAGGGGTTCTGGGATGTACTTGCTGTTTTTATTTCGCCGTGCCCATTCGCGCAGACGGGTGGAGCGAATGTACTGGTCAGGCGTAAGCTTAAACTCCTTTACTGCCTGCTCAAATGAAGTCACGACGGGGACCACCGGGCCGATCGGCTCAGGCTTTCCCCAGTTCGGATTTCCTCGTCTCCTTGCCATAGTTATGTATTCCTACCTTTGGATGGAAAAGTGCGTGCTAAAACTTAAGTGTTGGATTCCCGACAGCAGCCTTAGGTTTCAATTTGGAACGAAATAAACGGGACCGGCCCAGCTACAGAGAGCGCTGCTAACCACCGCCAAAACTCTCTATCATAAAGTAATTTGGCCGCTGACGCAACGAAATAGACGCACTTTTCGGTGGAAAAACGGGACGCATCTACCTGAAACTGCCCCGCATACTGTACTAACAGCCATCAACTGACTTGCACTTTAGTGCACGATCAAACGAGCAACAGTACATGCCCTTCGTCGCCGACTCACGTCCGCCACGGTATGACCATCAACTGCGACGACGCCGTACAGATGACGGCATTCTCCTGGTCGTATACCACGGCCTCGCAGAACAAGATCGTCTTCCCTGCCTTCACGCATTTTCCTTCTGCCCGAAATTTTCCCTGCACCAGCGGCTTCAGGTAAGCCATCTGCAAATTGATCGTAGTAGCGTAATTTGCCGGAAACACCTGTGAAATCCCCGCTACGGCGCACGCTGAGTCGGCAATCGACGCCAGCACTCCTCCATGCACAACTGCATTCTGCATCAGATCAGGTCTTGACTCCGCTTCAAATACGGCGCGGCCCGGGACAACTTCCTTCAACTCAAGCCCCAGCGTTCGCCAATACGGCACCGCTCGTGTCATGAACTCTCTAAGGTCTGCAAACAATTTCGCTTCTTCCACGCGTTGCTCACACCTCTCAATCGCACGCCAGACCGTTTAAACTGACGGCCGCTGACTCGCTACCGGGCTAATCTCCCACCGGCTACCAATTCTGTTCTCCAGACTTTCCGCTGCTCTCTGCTATCATACGGCGGTGTTAAAACCGACACCCGCAGGAGGATCTATGGTACCGCGTGTGCGTGTATTGTCTGCCGCAATCCTCGGTTTTGTTTTTGCAATCTCAACTCACGCTCAAGACACTCCCAAGCTTCTCGATTCTCAACTCACGTCGCCGTCAACTGGCGCCGGCTCTTCTTCTTTCAGACCTGCGAATCCCTATTTCGGAGACGCACTGGTAGTTTCTTCCGCACCGCAATCAAATTCATCCGGTCAGAGCGAACACGCACCTGCTGGGGAAATATTCGGCGGCTACTCTTACAGTCGTTTCAATGTCAGCACGCCTTCTGGCAAAGAAAATTTTAATCAGCACGGAGGCACTGGTTCATTTACCTTCAATGTCAATCGCTGGTTTGGCCTGGTCGCCGACTTCGCCGGTTATCACGTTACCGGGCTCCCGGCGAACACGAGCGGAGAGTTTTTCACCTATCTCTTCGGCCCCAAGTTTTCCCACCGTGGCGACCGCTGGACTC
>DATEJX010000220.1:0-14196 GCA_035277785.1 Candidatus Angelobacter sp.
TATGCCTTTGTTCTTAATAACTTACGAGCAGAAAAGGCCGAGGTCCGAAATTTGCGGCCTCGGCCTTTTCATGTCAGTTAACTTTCAGCTTAACGGTCGCAGTTGCCTGCGAGCTGTCATTGCCCAGGAAGCTGACACTGCCACTGGGAAGGAACGTCAACCCTGTACGGTTTCCCGCGGTCACTCCGAGCTGGACGGTCATCTTCTGTACCGGACTATCTCCGCCCAAAGCACCAATCGTACACACGATGCTGTTGGTTCCAATCAGTCCTGGAGCAATGGAACTGCAGGTTGCCGGCGAGGGGCTCACGGTGATGCTGTCCACTTGCAGCCCGATATCCACCGAGATGAAGAAGACCACATCCTGGGCCGTAACCTTGGTTGTGTTGGCAACGGTCCAGGTGAGCAGACCGGTGTCTCCCGGGTGCAGCGAGGTGGGTGTTGCGCTGGCTGAAACCGGAACCGGGATTGACGGGAGAGTATTGTTGATCACCGTTCCGCTTGGAGGCGCTGTAGCCCGATGCTCAATCTTGAACGTAAGCGAATCAAGATTGAAGTCGGTTCCAGTCACTCGTGCGGTGTTGGCGATTTGCGCCGCCTGCATTTGCGCGGTCACGTTGATAGTCGCAATCTGCTGGCCCTGCATGGTTCCCAGCGAGCACACAACCAGCGTTATGCCGCTACCTGTCCCGGTGCAGAATCCCTGGCTCGGTTGCGCCGAAACGATGTAAGCAAAATCAGTAGTGCTGAGGACATCGTTCACCAGAATATTACTAACCGGGAAGATTGAGGTGTTCGTAACCACCACCTGGTAGGTCACCAGCGCGGGAACGCTTGTGACGGAGCCAGGGCCGTTCACTTCAACTTTCATAATGGGCAAGTTGCTGGCCACAGGTGTAACTGAGTTTGAGATGCCAGACTCGCCGCCTGTCCCCACCCCGTTGATGGCATGCAGGCTGAACGAGTATGCCTTGCCGTTGGTCAGGCCTGAAACAACCGCGTTGCGCGCGGGAGCTGCCACGGTAACGGTAATGCCGGTGGAAACCCCATTTTGCAACGCCGTAACTGTGTAGCTGGTAACCGGCACCACGCTGGAGTTGATGGGCGGATTCCAGCTCACAAATGCCTGCGCATCTCCTGCAATCGCCTGCACTCCGCCAGGAACACCAGGAGGAGCCAGCCCGGGCGGCGTGACGATATTGCTCGTGGCATATGCGCTTGGGCCTTGCGCATTCACCGCCGATACCTGGAATTGGTAGGAGATTCCATTCACCAATCCCGGGATGATGGCCACCGGCTTGGGATGCGGGCTATTTCCAGCAGGAGTGACAGCAAAATCAGGGACCGTAACGCCATTGGAAGCAAAGTTGTTGTGCACCGTATAGCTGTCAACAGCCTGGCCTTTCTGTGCGGGGCTCCAATGCAGGATTGCCTGTGAATCCGCTCCTTCAGCAACAACATTCACTGGAGCATCCGGCGCGCCGGGTGCACTGGAAGTGATGACTGTTTGAAACCAGCGGCCGGCGCCGGCGGTTCCCAATCCACTGGGATCGTCACCGGCAAATACAACAAGGTTGGCCGGGTCAGTTCCATCCACCACTACTGCTCCCACATTCGCCAGGCCCACCGCCGGATCAAGGTAAGTAAGCGTGAGCGTCTGATTAGAACTCGCACCAGCGTTGCCGAGCCACGCAACATTGTTGCCCAATCCAAAGTAAAGATTGTCTCCTGTGGTACTGGGATAGAACTGGTCGCTCGCCAAACTGGTTGGACCGGAGATGGAAGGCACTGCAAAGACCGTTCCGTTGTCCGGAGTGCAAGCTGGATTCGGGTCAATCAGGCATGCGGTGTCTGCACTGGGGATAACAAACGCGCTCTGCGCCGAAGCACCCCACAGGTCATGCCCAATCCATGCCAGCCCGTTAACCACACGGTTATTGGGAGTAGTCGCTACCACCTGAATGAATGACGTGCAGGTGCCAAAATCAATCGAGGCTGCGTCCGGATTATTGAACCGCAGAATCGACGCGCTCTTGGATCCAAGCCACAAATTTCCGTCCGGGTCGAGCGCAACGGAGCTGGGCTGGTTGGGTATTCCGGGAAGAGCGCAGCCAGTCTGCCCGCCGGGGTAAATTGCTCCCGCGGGATTGCCGCCCATACCAAACAACGAGGTGTAGTCGAGCAGCCCGTTTCCGTTATCTCCCTCTGCCACATAAGTGATTTGAAAGATGCCCTGTTTCTGGTCAGCAAAGTAGAGCAGGTTCGTGGTGGGATCGTATGCCATCCCCGCGCCGGTAATTCTCGAACCGTTCAACTGGAAGGCACAGGTGCTCGGGTTGATGGCGTATGGACCAGATGAATCGAGGTCCGGATCAACGCGGCAGATGCCCGCGCTTGAGTCGGCTACCCAAAGATGGCGGACGGGCTGATTGGTCAGCGGGTTGACCGCCGTACCATACATGATCACTCCTCCATCGGGATTGGTGATCGGGCTCTGTGTGTCTGGGGTCCCAGCGAACTGGATGGTGCTTGTGGTTGGGTTGACAGTTGTCTGAGCGCCCGCAAAAACTGTGGCGAACAAAACGATCAAGCAACAGGAAATGCGTGCTGTCGCATTGCGTACAGAGATTCCATGCTGCCCGGCAGCGGAGATCAGTGTGGAGTTCAAAGTTGTGCTTTCCCTTTCCCGTAAGCCTGCGGCTTCGAGCTTCTTCATTATGGGAAGCAGCACTACCCGTTAACTGAAAAGCTTTTGTTCTTGATACTTCCGGAAGAGAACTATCTAACAACCCGGAATCTCGACTGGGAGGGAAACCTATATTACTGGGACCATATTACTTTGGGCCGGTAAATCTAAAAAGTACCTTCTTTTATAACAGCAGAACGCCTTTGTTATAAGAGAGTACTTTCATGCGCAAAAAATATAACCCGCAAGCTTATATCGTTTTGCGATGTGTTCAGCTTCATGAAAAGGGCTCCTTACCAGAAGCCCTGTTGGAAAACCCGGGTTACAAAAAGGTCTTGCAGATTGCCGGGGCGTCATACGCCCCGGCAGCCTGGTTGGTTTGTTATCTGGCGTTGATTGTTACCGTAACATTGTTGTTCTTCGTGTTGGTGTCAGTCCCGCTGAAGCTGACGCTTCCAGCGCTGGTGATGGTGCCAACCTGCACCACGTGCACATTGACCGTGACCTTGAACTGCCCCACCGGCTTGGCCCCACCTTTTCTGGAACCGCCGAGATTGGCAGAATTGCAGACCACCGTACCGCCGGCCGTGCCAGGCGCGGGCCCGGTGCACAAGCCGAGATCGGTGGGAAGGTCAGTGGTGACGGAATCGAATACCAGCGATGCCGGCATCGTCTGCGTGAACACCACGTTGTCGGCAGGAATTGCGGTGGCGTTCCTGATCTGCCAGTTGTAACTGTCCGGCGCGCCTGTTGGCAACGTGCCGGTGACAGTCGGACCGCCATTCTGAGCAGCCCCGCTCAACTGAAGATCAGTCGTGGTTTGTGCTGCCGATCCTGCAGGCGCCGTTGTTGTGACGCTCGCCGTGCTCTGTGCCAGAGGAGTTCCAGCCACATCAGTTCCGCTCAGCGTCGCGGAGTTCTTAATGGTCTGGTTCTGCATCTGGACGATGAACGGGATTCGCACCACAGTTCCCACATCCATGAAGCCGATGTTGCAGGAGAAGGTCACCACGCCGGGACCGGCTGACGTGCATGTTCCCTGGCCGGTTTGGATGGACATGATGTTCGCCAGAGGCAGCAGTGTTGAAGTGCCGAAGCTGCTGCTTGCCACCGGGAACCCGGGTTGCGAGTAAGTGAATGTGCTGCTCGTAGGAGTATTCACAACCACGAACGTGCCGTTGAATGATGGATCGGCCACGCCCGCAATTGTTACCTGCATGTTCGGAGCATATTGTTCATTGGTGGTCAGCGAGACGGTCACCAATCCGGTGGCATCGCGCGTAATCAGCGAGATGTTGTCCGGAATCTGGGTCAAGGTCTCAGTGACGTTGATGTTGTTCACCGGGAACTTGGAAGTATTGGTCACGGTGATGGTGTCAGTGAATTGCGCAGGCGTCTGTGTCTCAGAGGTTACCCCACTCATTGTGAACGTGATAACGGGCACATTCGCTGCCGAGGGTGTAACCGGAGCAGACGGCGCTGATTCAGGGCTGTTACCGGCGATGTTTGTAGCATGCACAGTGAAGGTGTAGGGGAGACCGTTGGTCAGGCCGCCCACGACTGTGCTGTCAGTATTCAAGCCAAAGGCCGGCGGCGGAACCGTGACGGTCACACCGGTTGGCACTCCACCTTGCAACACCGTTACTGTGTAGCTGGTGATCGGTTTCCCTCCATTGCTGGTGGAAACAGTCCAGGTAACCAGGGCCTGGGTGTCACCCGGTTGGGCGATCACGCCCGTGGGAGCGCTGGGAACACCAAAGCCTGGGGGTGTAGCAATGTTGCTCTGCGCCGACAAGGGGCTGGTTCCGTTGGCATTGCTGGCTGAAACTTCAAAGGCATAAGACACGCCATTGATCAGTCCGGGAATGACAATGGAAGTCGGCGGAAAGGCTCCCGGCGATGCAGGATTCACGGTGATATCCGCCAACGGTGCTCCGGCGGAGATGAAGCTGTTGTGAACGGTGTAACTGGTTACGGGAACAGCCGATTGCGCCGGACTCCAGCTCAGAGAGATCTGTGCATTTCCGGCCACCGCCACCACATTCAGAGGAGCTCCAGGAACTCCGGCAGGGTTGATCGGTTGCATGGTCTGCCACCAGCGCCCACCGCCAATGGCAAGCGGATTGACAGCGATTTCCGGATCCTCGGTCACGTACGAAACTTCGTTGGCCGGGTCAGTTGCATCCACCGCCACTGCAATAAACGGAACGACCGCCGGATCGGGCGGAGGAGTGGAGGTGACACCGTCAAACCAATTCAGATCCAATGTCTGGGACGGACTGTTGATTCCGCCGGCAACATTGCCAACCCATACCACCTGCGTTCCCGCTGCTCCCGCTCCAAAGAAAAGGTTGTTGCCGTTAGTGGCCGGATAAACCTGATCGCCGGCAAGTGCGCCGGGCGCGCCAACGCCAGGCAATGTCGGGATAACCGTGCCATTGGCTGTGGTGCAGGCAGCAAATGGGGGAACCAGGCAGGTAGTGTCAGCATTGGGGATCACGAACGGCGAGCCGCCGTCACCGGACCACAAGTCATGGCCGATAAAAGCCAGACCGAAACTTGATGCATTGTCCGGCGTTGTGGCCACGAGTTGGACAAACTGGTCGCACGAGCCAAAACCAAACTCCTCAGCCGTAGCAGGGCTGTTGAAGCGCAGAATTTGGCCGCCATCAGAGAAACCTACCCACAAATTCCCCAGAGGGTCCAGCGCGATTCCATCTGGCCGCGCGCGGTTGACTGCGGGTCCGGGATAGGGGCAACCGGTGCCACCCACGAAGGGTCCCTTTCTGGTGAACTGACCGCCGGCCAGGGTGAAGCCATGCGTCAGGTCGAGCGTGCCTTGACCGTTGTCGCCCGTGGGATCGTATCCAATTCGGATTACGCCCTGGCTGGCCGTGTTGTTGTCAACGAAATATAGAAATTTATGTGCTGGATCATAGGCGAATGGTCCACCCAGGGGGATGGCACCGCCACCACGGTTGACTGAGAACGAGCAAGTGGCGGGATTTATCACCCAGGGTCCAGGCGCATCCAACTCGGGATCCATGCGGCACGGGCTCAGAAAAGAATCTGCCACCCACAGGTGCCGCACCGGCTGCCCGGTAAACGCGCTGATTGCGCTGCCGTACAGAACGATGGCGCCTTGCGGAGACGTATTATTCTGGCCGGAAAATAAAATCGTGTTGGTGGTGGGAGTGACGTTTGTCTGTGCGGTTGCCGGCAGTATTGCAAGGGCAATAAGAGCCAGCACAATTAAAAGAACGCGAGCAGACAAGGCAGAGAAAACGCCGCGTTCCGCGGCGGCTGTCCATGCGGAGGATCTCATGTTGTACCTTTCCCCTCCCGGGCTTTAGCTCCAGGAGCTTGTTCAATATGGGTAAGGCGTCATCCGTGGTATGGACGTTCGCCGCCGCAAGGCCAAGGGGCGATTGCAGCAGATACAAATCCCACCTGAGGCGTCAGCGGCTGCAAAAATCCCGGAAGCGCAACCCACAACGCAAATTGGCAAAGTTCTGCCAAGTAGTACTAATGGTGTAAGCCTCGTCAATTAGAAGGTGATTGAGAGTAGATTAAATCCTTTAATCTTAAGCAGTTAGGACTAATTGCTCGAAAAAACCGGGCCCTGGGACCCGGCTCGCCATACTTGGCGAAAATTAGAGGCCCCATAGTGGGACGAAAGTCGACGGGAACTCATTAACTCCAAATTAAATCCTTTAACTTGTCTCCAAAGTTGAGTGAACTTCATCAAGCGCTGGCTATATGAAAAGGCCGCTCAGCTCGTGAAGAGCTGAACGGCCTCCTACTGGTATTAGTTAATTGTTAGTGTCAAGTTGGTTGAGTGGACCAGAGGTCCGCTGGTGCCCGTAATGGTCAGCGGGAATGTTCCCTGTTGCGCACGATGGTCTACCGTGAGTTGCAGGGATGAAGTCCCGCTTCCAGTTATTGAAGTCGGAGTGAACTGCGGTGTCACAGTCGAAGGCAAGCCGCTGATAGAGAGGCTCACCGCGCCCGCGAATCCGCTCAATCCGGTAACTGTCACGGTCACAGTGCCCTGCGAGTTCCGCTTGATGGTAATCGGACTGGGCGCCGCCGAGATGGTGAAATCAGCGGTGGGAACCGGATCAACTTTAAGGCTGACTGTGAACGTGTGAGTGAGAACTCCATCCGTGCCGGAAATTACAAGCGGATAAGTTCCGGGAGGAGTGGAGCTGGTTGTTGTCACAGCAAGCGTCGTGGTGCCGGACGTAGTCAGCGAAGCTGGACTGAATGTTCCGGTTGCGCCTGTTGGCAGTCCGCTCACGCTGAAGTTCACCGTTCCGGAGTAGTTGTTACTGGGGAACAGATTCACACTGTAGCTCGTCGACTGCCCAACAATGATCTCTTGCGAAGTCGGTGAGGCAGAGAGCGAGAAGTCACGCGCCACCACCACCAGCGTGGCTGTAGAACTGCGTGCCAGCGGCCCGCTGGTTCCAGTAACTGTGAAAGTGTAAGTCCCGGCAGGCGTGCTCGCCGAGGTAATAATGGAAAGCGAGACCAGCCCCGAGTTCTGCACCGAACTTGGACTCAGAGTGGCAGTGGCTCCCGTGGGAAGGCCGCTGACGCTCAGAGCGATGTTGCCGCTGAACCCACCCGAGGAACTGACGGTGACTCCGTAGCCGATGTTCAGGCCCTGATTAACGGTTTGGGTTGCCGGAGAAATCGTCAGGCTGAAGTTTCCTTTTGGATCCACCTCCAGCGTTGCGGACGCCGTGCTTGTGGTGACTCCATCTGTGGCCGAAATGGTCAGCGGGTAAACACCAGGCACAGTGGAGCTCGTGGTAGTGATGCCGAGGGTGGAAGAACCGGAAGCTGTCAGGCTTGCCGGGCTAAACACCGCCGTTGCCGACGCCGGCAGTCCACTCACGCTGAAGCTCACCGTTCCGGCAAAGGTGCTGCTGACCACAAGTGAGACGGTGTAGTTGGCGGAACTTCCCTGCACCACCGCTTGCGATGCAGGACTGACTGAAATACCGAAGTCGGTCACCACTAGAGTGACGTTCGTGCTATGCGTCAGCACTCCGTCGCTCCCGGTGATGGTCAGCGGATAGCTGCCGTTTGATGTAATACCCGAAGTGGTTGCAATGGTGAGGCTCGAGCTTCCTGACCCGATCACACTGGCGGGAGTGAACAGGGCGGAAGTTCCCGCAGGCAGGCCGCTAACACTGAAGGCCACTGTGCCGGTATATCCGTTCAAAGCGCTGATGCTTACGGTGTAACTGGCATTTTGTCCGCTGGTGACGGTCTGAGTGGCCGGAGCAGCGCTGATGGAGAAATCAGGCTGAGTCACCACAAGCGTAGCCGTGGTGGTATGAACCAGCGTTCCATCGGTCCCGCTGATGGTCAGCAGGTAACTGCCAGCCGGAGTTGAGGCAACCGTGCTGATTGAAAGAGTGGAACTTCCGGAACCAGTAACAGAAGTAGGAGCAAATGTAGCCGATGCTCCCGTGGGAAGACCGCTCACAGAAAGCGTTACCGGATCGGCAAAGCCGCCAACTGCGTTCACGGTGACTGTGTAATTTGCTGTGCCGCCCTGATTTACAGACTGTGATGCGGGCGTCGCGCTCAAACTGAAATCGGGCACGGCGTTGTTGTTCCAGAAGTTCACCATGTTGGCGGCGTCTACCGAACCCCAGCCGGTAACCTGGTCATAGCCTGCTGTTGCATTGAAGCCGGTTACGCCCGGAACAGTGTTATTTCCGCTGGTAGTGTCATGGTAGACAACGGTTCCGCCGTTGAACTGGTTTTGGCCCATGGCGTAAAAAACCGGATTGGCATTGCCTTGCGCTGATCCCGTCTTCTGCACCACCAGGGCCATCAGCCCGGCAAACGATGGCGAAGCGGCGGATGTACCGCCCACAGCAGCCAGTCCGGAGACGGTCGCAGTGTGCCCCTGGATGATGAGATACCCATCGTGACCGGCAGAGGTAAGTGAAACGTCAGGAATATCGCGCGCTCCATCCGCGGGAACTCCGGGGCCGGCCTGGTAGGGCGGCTTGCTATAAACCTGGCTGGCGCCGCCGCCGGTTGAGAACAGTCCTGAGCCACCCGCAACAGATCCGCTTTCATTCCAGGCGATCTCGGGGATATAACTCACTGCTGAAGACTGGTCAGTGGGATTGTTTGTTGGCGCCCAGAAATTGCCGCCGGCATCATTGAATTCCGTTCCGCCCACAGCGATGTTATTGGGCGTTGAGGCGAGGCCGCTCACGTTCACCTGGGTTCCTGTGGCTGCTCCAGACAGATCGCAGGCAGCTGCGCCGCTATCGCCTGCCGATACAAACGATGTGATTCCCTGGGCTGCAGCCTGAGCCCACAAATTGTTCCAGAAAGCATTGCCGGAGACGAGGAGCTTGGATTCGCACAGGCCGAAGCTCGTGCTCATCACATTAGCCACATTGTTGTTGACGATAAATTGTGCCGAGAGGTCCACGCCATCTGTGGCCCCGGACTGTGAAATCACAAATTTGATCGTTGCATTCCTGGCTACCGCGCCGGACCACTCCACGTCAAGGTCGGCCTCAGTCTCTTCGGCTCCGCCAAGGTCGCCGGGATCAGGACCGTTGTGAATGAAGATTGGATCGTTCGCCGGCAGGCCAAAAAAGCTGCGGAAAAATTGAACGTCGGCAAGATTGATATCTGTGCGTCCTACAATTGCAATGGTCTGCCCGGTGCCGTCAATCGCCGGCGACGCGTTGTAAAGCGGATTAACGTCGTAAATCGTGGCAAAGTCCGCGGGCGCCAGGAAATGCACGCCGTTACCGTTATTGAAGTCCGGCGGAAGCTGCGTGGCCGTGCTGTTGGGGTGCTTAGGGAAATTGTTTAGAGAAACTACACCCTGAACCAGCGGAGTGAGAGCGCGCGGAATGCTCGGGTCGCTGGCATTGGCGAAGTGCATCTTGCCTTCCACTTCATACTGGCGAATGTTGGTCTGGAACGCCCGCTCCACTTTCTGCACATCGCCGCTGAAATTGATCCATAGCCTGCCATTGGCGACCTGTTCAATGCTGAAACCGAACTTCTGCAGCCAGCCGGTTACATCCGCAATGTCCTGGTCAGTGGGACCGAACTTGGCGCCGAATTCAGCCGGCGCCAGCCATTTGTGAAAATTGGGTGACTTCGGGTCCTGTTGGTCGGCCAGCAATTGCTGAAGTTGCGCCTGCGCGTCCGGCCGTACAGACAACAACAGCACCATATGGTTCATCGCCATGGTGGCATTGGCTGAGCCACGGTCAAATTCTGCCCGGGCCAGAGGATGTGTGTTCCCCTGCAAGGTTACGCGGTCGGCGTCATTGATGGCGCGCTGCGCTTGAGCGTTTTGCGAAAGCATCCCAGTCACTAGCAGTAACAACGCTGTGCTGAGACACATGTGTATGCGGCGGAAGGTCTGGCTATGCATTAACTCCCTCGTTGTGCCTGAAGTTTTCTACAAAGGAGAGGCAGAGCTGCCATCAAGCCGGAAGGGTGGGTACGCCACAATCTCGTCCCATTAATTGATGGACCGGAAGCACACGTCGAATGGTTGATTAATGTGAAGGGGCTCCATTAGGAGAAGGTTAGATTTGGATTAGATTTCCTAATCAACTTGCTGGAGTCACGAACTGCGCACGGTAAGTTCGAGAAAGAAGTGGGGCCTGCGCTCTTGTCGACGAATGCAAAAACGCCGGCCCCGCTTAACAAAGGATCAATAAGCCCTGAAGCGAGGACCTTCCACCACCTGCGTGCGCACGCCGTCCATCAGAGCAGGGATTGCCGGATGGGTAAAACCGGTGATCACAAAGATCACCACGGCCGCTTCTGCCGGATTGTCTTTGCTTCCACCTACACCCATTCCCTGAATTCCTGCTTGCGACATGTACGCAGCAACATGGGCTTCTTTGGCCGTCAGGGCCCGGTTGAGTTCCGCGCTGCTGAGCATGGTCGGAGTTGCAGATCCATCCAGAACTACTTTGGTTCGAACTCCATCCACAACGGCGGGGATTGCCTGGCCCGGATCAGACACATGGACCACCAGCGCGGCTTGTCCCGGAGCATCGTCACTGCTGCCGACAACAACCGAGCTGACGGCGGGATTGGCAAGCAGAGAAACACCGTTTGTCAGCCGCACGCTCTCTGCCCGCGCCCGCTCAGCCGCACTCATGACTGATGAGGATGCCGCGGACAGCAGCAATGGTGTGGCTGTGCTGTTCGTAGCGGTTGGTTGACAACTGACCAGATGGTCGGGTCCACCAACAATGGCTGCACCGATGGGCGGACGTGTGGGAACGTCAAACTCAGACAACACGCTTTGAATGGGGTTCGCCAGAGTCAAACTGCCGTTGCCCGCAAACAGCATGCCCACCGGACGGGCGTTGTCAGTGGTGACCAGCAGTGAACCGGCATCACCTGGAGCGCTGAAAGTGGCTCCGCTTATGGCAAGCTGGCCAACATACAAGGCCGTGAACGCCACGGGACCACCACAGAAGGAATCGTAGTCAATGCTCACACTCGCGCTGATCACGCTGATGTTGGAACAAGTCAAACCTGTCGTCCGTCCGCTTTTTGCCACGCTCATATTCACTTGAGGAGTGGCAAGAGTTGCCGAAGGAGCGGCATCTGCAAGCGATGTGGGTAGCGCATCACCCAGTTCAAGAATTGTTCCGGCAGTGTCAACAGCGCCGGGGACAATTTGCGCCAGGGCTGCATCCACGTTGCTGGGCGCAATGCCATTACTGGTTTCAGTGGGAATAATGGTGGATTGGAATTGCAGATTCGCGACTGTACTCGCTGTCGTAGAACATGCCGGTTGTGTAATGGGTTCTCCCGCAACTCCGAAACTGGAGCGCGCAAGCACACGGTTTGTGCTTAACACATATAGATTGCCGCCTCGGCTCACCAGAGCCCCCAGGGTGCCGGAACAGCAACTATTGCTGGTTACATCTTGCGCATTGCCGCCAGAAGTGCCCAGCTTGATCGGGAACGTCTGCGCATCAGCATTGTGGTTCGGATAAACCACCAGCACGGTCGCGCTGGCAGAAACCGATGGACTCGCCTTCGATGTGGCTGTCACTGAAAAATTGTTCGTGGGCGGAAAAATCGTGGGCGCTGTATAAAGTCCATTGGCATCGATCATCCCGACCGTCGCGCTACCACCCGGGATGCCATTCACACTCCAGGACACTGGAGTCGCTGGACCGGTTGCGGTGAAAGCTTGCGTCGTACTCAGTGTAACGTTCGCGGACGCTGGGCTCACTGTAACTCCCGGAGTTGGAGTGGGAGTTGGCGTCGGCGTTGCACTGGGTACAGGAGTTGGCGTGGGGGTAGCACTTGGTGTGGGAGTTGGTGTCGCGCTTGGAGTCGGAGTGGCGGAAGGGGTAGGCGACGCGGTGGCAGAAGGATTGGGCTGTGTGGTTGCATTATGTGCGCTTGTGCCCAGACCGGCACACGCTGCCAGACTCATCAGCAGCACAATTGTCAATGCAATCACCAGCCATTGGCGCGCTTCGGCTTTCTGCCCAACTTTCTTCTTCTCAAATTCGCATTGCTTAAAATCCTTTCCGCGGGTCCCAACATACTCAATGGTGCTTCTCATGGCACATAGCGTCCTTCTCCGGAAGCAGTTTTGATTTGTCGAATGTGTGGCGGTTTAGCAGGAGGTAAGGATTGTCGGCGGCGTCCATGCGCTGCCGTACGTCTACGACATCAACTCAATTAGCTGATAATTGCGAAGCTGCGATGAGAATCTCTTACCGCGTGGTGCTGAAGATTTGTGACCTTTCTTCCGCAAAAAAGAGAAGTGTTGTTTTAAGTACTGCTGCCCGATGTGGAGCGAAATTTTAGACCAGAAACTCTGAAGTGCAACAAAAAAATAGGACAAGGAACGATTTTCAAGTGATTCTTTCTGCACATCTCCCCTTCACGCTGTAAATAGCGTTGTTAGAAATCCTAATTATAGTCTTAATGTTTTAAGGATTCGGACACATCTTCCGGATGACAGCAACAACTTTATTTTCTATTGCTTACAAACGGTGCGGTTCGCAGCGATCGGGCCGCGGAGCAACAAGAAATTTACTTTGAGAACTGCATAGCGTAGATTCACCTTGGCTCCGGAAACGCGGAGCTGGGAAATGTGTTTACAGCAAGGGCAAGACATAAAGTTAAAACAAAGCTCTTGCAGAGACCGGCTTCCGTTTGTCACCCGTATCGGGAACACCTCGCGCAACAGGTCGTTCTTGCACAACCCTGATTCTTAAGCTCGGCTTATAGCAGAAAAACTGTGCAGATCTTTGATGGTCCGTTCACGGATTGACCTCAAGGCATGCTGTATTCCGGCATCTGCCGCAGGAACTGCCACGGCCCAAAGGTGCGCGAGGGTTTCATTGGTGAATAATTTTTCCCCGGAAGAAAGCAAGCAACAGCTTGTTGATGCGGCAGACCACCCAACGCTCGCAGTCCAATCCACGCCTGCGTGCGAGGAGATTGAGAATGACATCTTCTTCGTCGCAGCCAGCCCCATCATGCAGACCATTCGCTCGCAAATTGAGCAGGTTGCCAGAGTAGATATTCCCGTCCTTTTGCTGGGTGAGAGCGGCGTCGGCAAAGAAGTGCTTGCGCGTCTGGTGCACAAGCTCTCCCGTCGCAAGGCGCGCCCGCTGATGAAGCTGAACTGCGCAGCCATGCCGCTGGACCTGCTGGAAAGCGAACTCTTCGGCTATGAGCCCGGCGCTTTCACCGGAGCCATGCGGGCCAAGCAGGGAATGCTGGAACTGTGCGACAAGGGGACGCTCTTCCTCGATGAAATCGGTGAAATGAGTCCGCTCTTGCAGGCAAAGCTCCTGCATGTTTTGCAGGACGGCAAGTTCTCCCGCCTCGGCGGACGCACCACCACCAGCTCCGACTTCCGCGTGGTGGCAGCCACCAACGTCAACGTACAAGAGGCAATCGGCTCACGGGCTTTCCGTGAGGATCTTTACTATCGCCTGAATGCATTCACCATCAAGGTGCCGCCGCTGCGCGACCGCCGGGAAGAAATCCCGATGCTGCTGAACCATTTCGTGCAAAAGTTCTCTGACAAATATGATTGCTCTGCGCCTGCATTCTCATCGCAGCTGGTGCGCGCATGCCTTCGTCATGCGTGGCCCGGCAACCTGCGCGAATTGGGCAACTTCGTCAAACGCTTCCTGGTACTTCAGGATGAAGGTCAGGCAATTGCCGAACTGGAGGAGAAGGGCGTGAGTTCCAGTTTTGTGCCCGATCTCAACCAACACACAGACAATGCCAAAGCCGACGCATCGCTCAAGGCGATTCTTCAGGAACTTAAAGAAAAAGCCGAACCCCGGATCATTGAACGCGCACTGATCGCGACCAAATGGAACTGCAAGATGGCGGCATCACAACTGAAGATCAGTTACAAGGCATTGCTCTACAAAATGAAGCAGTACCGAATCTTTCCGCCGGGCGTAAGCGGCCCGGGACTGCGGAGCGCGCACGGGTAG
>DATEJX010000221.1:0-4911 GCA_035277785.1 Candidatus Angelobacter sp.
TTGACGCCGTCGAGAGCAACGGTAGCACCATACGTCTTACGCAAGGCTCGTGCTTCTATGCATGCCATGGCTTAGCGCTCCTCTCTGGAAGAATCTGCGTCTTTCGGCTTCGGTTGGGCACTCTCGGAAGTGGAAGATGCCCGCGTCGAGCCGTTGCCGTTCAGGAGTTCTTCCGCTTTCAAGCCAAGCCGCTGAATGGTTTCGTGAATTCTGGGCCAGTCTTCAGCAAGGAATTTCTCGCGTTCCCCTTGCAACAAGAGCGTGCGCGCACCGTTATTGATGAACATTCCGCGACCTCGCCTGGTTTCGACGAGGCCTTCGTCCACCAGCTGTTGATAACCCTTCAGGACCGTAAGCGGATTGACCCGATATTCCGCCGCGACCGTTCGCACGGAGGGCAGCGGGTCGCCTTCCTTGAGGACACCGTCGAGGATCATAGCCACGACGCGGTCCCGCAGCTGGCGGTAAATCGGTTGATTGTCATTCCACTCACGGTCCATGGGATTTTCCAGATATCGTCTAGTTAAAGATACAACTCTCGGGTCACTTCGCGCGCTGCAGATCGAGATGTGCGTGCATCGGCTTGTCACCCGGCATCAGGTAAGTCCAGTCTTCAGTGTGGTGGTTCTCATCGATGACGGTGAAAACAGCGTGCTGCATGTGTCCGTACTGCGTGCTGCCGGAAACATCAAGAAAGTCAAATTCCACCTTCTTTCCGTCGGGCGAGGTACGGGCGACCATGCGCGGCCGGTTGCCGGCGTCGCAATAGTGCGTCAGCAGCAGGCGATCGTTTTCCAGGTAAAAGGTGGTGAGCGGATGATCGTAGCGGTTGGGATCGTCCGGGGCTTTGGAATCTTTCATCTCGTGGGCGAGCGCGTTTCCGCGTGAGGTCACGCGCATGGTGACCAGCACGGGGCTGTTGTCGTCACCCATCTTTGGTTGGGTGGTCGCCGGACCTTGCCAGGTGCCGGCAAGGCTCTTGAGCACAGCGAAAGATTTCTGCGCGTCAGATTGTGGTGCAGCCGCTTTGGACTGGGCAAAAGCCGCGGTCGAAAGCGAGAGCAGAGCGATGGCGAGAATCATACGAAGCGATTTCATAACCTTTTCTCCTTGATAGTTCATTGGTACGCTGACGAGCAGCTCAGTTAATCCGGTGCAGGTCGATGTGGCCGTGCATAGGCTTATCGCCCGGCATCAGGTAAGTCCAATCTTCGGTGTGGTGATTGGCGTCAATGATGGTGAAGACGGCATGGTCCATATGTCCGTATTGCGTGCTGCCGGAAATGTCCAGGAAGTTGAACTCCACCGTTTTGCCGTCCGGTGAAATCTTGCCCACCATACGCGGACGATTGCCGGCGTCACAGAAGTGGGTCAGCAGTAGCTGGTCGCCATCCACATAAAGCATGGTGATGGGCGTGCCACCACCTTCGTGGCTCTTGGCGCTGGACTGGCTCTGGCCCTTGGCGCCGGGCTGATCTTTGCCTTGCATCTCGTGCATCAAGGCGTGTCCGCTGGAGGTTACCCGGAACGAGACCTGCATGAGATCCGGCATATCAGGAACAGGAGGGTTGCTGGTGCCATGACCTTCCCAGGTACCGGCAAGGCTCTTGAGCAGGGTGAAAGACTTCTGCGCGTCAGATTGCGGAGCA
This sequence comes from Candidatus Angelobacter sp., assembly GCA_035277785.1. Lineage (GTDB taxonomy): Bacteria > Acidobacteriota > Terriglobia > Terriglobales > Acidobacteriaceae > Angelobacter. Next base: position 1,650 of record DATEJX010000221.1, read on the forward strand.
GCCGCTTTGGACTGGGCAAAGACCAGCGTGGAAAACGAGAGCAGCACAACCATCGAAAACAAGCGAATTGATTTCATAAATTCATCTCCTTCAGCAGTTCTGTCTGCTTGCGGTGTTTTGGGCAGCTTCTTCGCCGGCGTCCAGCACAGGGCTGGATTCGTGCTGCAATAGTGTTATACATAACTAAAACACTATTTCAGCGTCAAGAAGATTCTTTGCTTAGTTGTGTAAGCTGCTGCAAATAAAGGAAATTTAGTTCTTTGGAGCCTTGCTTTCGTCCCTAACTAGACTTTTTATGGCTGCTGGATCTGGCCATGTGCAGTACAAAGCCAGCGCCAAACCCGAGGAGCACGGAACCGACGAGCACAGGTGAAGTTGTGAAGCTGGAGGTTGGCATGCTGAATGAATGAGCCAGGACACTACGGGTTTCGTCGCCAAGCATGAACAGAAAAATGCAGATAACGATCAGGGCCACAAAGGCGCCGAACATTCCGCGCCGCAAAGAGGAAACCAGCGCCTCTTCGTCGGTCTCCATGGCTGCCACCCGGAAAGCAAGAATGGCAAGACACACTGAGATTATGGCGACAACAACGGAGGAAACGTGAAAGCGGCGCACAGGAGCCACGCTCGCGTGGATGCTCAAGATCGCCACCATGGTGAAGCATGCGCCGATGGCTGCGCCGATCACCGTAATCAGGACTCTGGCTGCGTTCACTCTCACCTCACGTCAGCAAAGAAACACTCTCATTTTCCCAGAGCTGCGCGTTCGGCTCAACTGGGCAGCGCGAAGCTTTATGCGCTGTCTCGCTACGGTGGATCCCCTGCTTGCCCTTGAACGAGTCCTTTTTGAATCACCTGCAAGGCCGGTTTCTCCAGATTGAACTTTTCCAAATCATCCTGGTTCGCCCACGCGACATCTGCTGCGTCTCCTCCGGCGAGCAATTCACCACCGGTTACACGGCACAAAAAATCGATGAGCACGTAATGATATTGAGGGCGCCCTCCCTCGCCGGGGATAATGCGGTCCAGAACTTCAAGCACCTCACCGGTTTTTACCACCAGGCCTGTTTCTTCGCGTGCTTCGCGTTCGACAGCTGAACGCAGAGTTTCTCCAATCTCAACCACCCCTCCCGGCAGCGACCATTGCCCAAGCAGCGGTGGAGAGCCGCGCTTCACCAGCAGAACACGTCCGGAATTGACGATGACAGCTCCGACTCCCACGATCGGCCGGTCAGGATATTCGCGTTTCATTGCGACAGATATGAAGTCCCTGATGAAGTGGACAAGGTGGAAAAGAATGAGCGGGGCTGAATATCAATGAATTTCCATTTTGCACCCGTCTGCCCGGCCATGAAGTTCAAGGTTGCTTCCTTATGCAGAGGTTCACCTCCGTTGCCGGTATCGGCTTCCATCTGTACGTCCACAGTGGCCACGCCATGGTTTCCATTAACGCCAGCGCTGGTGAGGTTGAAATGGACGCGGATGGAATCAGTATGCGAGATAAAAGATGTAATTTGCTGTTTGAAGAGCTGGCCGTTGTCCATTCTGCTCAGATCGAATGCAGCAAGGAACTTGCCGGCAGAACGGTTTACCAACGCATCGTTGATCTGATTCAACAAAGCGGACGCATCGCGCGCAGAAAACGCGTTCTGGCCCTGCGCTTGTGCAAGAGCTGCCACTGGACCCAAGCCGCAAAACAGCCAACACACTACAGTGACCAGAAGCGCCAGATCAGTTCTCATAGGCCGCCTATTTGCCACGCTCACCGCCTTCAGGGCCGTAAAAGATCACCCACACGGCAAAGTCCGAAGTGAAATCAGCAAATCTATGCACTTCACCGGCGGCAGCAAAGAGGACATCACCGGTTGAGAACTGCATGCGTTGATCGCCATTGATAAACCAGCCGCTGCCGGAAACCACCACGTAGAGTTCGTCCCTGGTATGGGGCTGCTGCTGGTCATTAATGCGCGGAGCGTATATTTCCACTTCCACCGATCCGTGCCGAAAAAGATTCGCAAACAGTTCCCCGTGCGGCGTGGGAATCGCGCCGAGCGCCTCCGAGAGCTTCAGGTGTCTCAAGTCAGAAAATTCCATCGCCCCTCCTTGACGATCTTTGAAGCTCGTCAAAACTCCATTGCGTTGTCCCATTCGTGTTCGAAGACCACACGTGACGATGGGAACCGTCCCGCATATGGCTTATCAAAGCCCTTCAGCCGGCCGATACCCAATAACGCAACCACCCGCACCCGCTCCGGGATCTTCAACAGGGCTTTGACTTTGTCTTCCTCAAATCCTTCCATGGGCGCAGTGTCATAGCCCAGCGTCTCCGCAGTCCACATCATGGTGGTAAAGGCAATCATCACATGGCGATTGGCCCAGAGATCAAAAGTTGGCTCCATGCCGCCGCTCTTTCCCGGCTGGCTACCGAAAATGCCGGTTACAGCCTGCCGGACTTTTTCATTCTGCTCCTCAGTGAACCCGTGTTGCCCGGCGATGCGCAACATCTCTTCCAGGTCGCCGTTCTTGTTCCAGCCCTGGGCATCACCGCAGGCCACAATTACCACGCTGGCTTCTTCCACTTTGGGCTGATTGTAAGCAGCCGCGCGAAGCTTCTTTTTCTGGTCGCGGTCACGGACCACCACAAACCGCCAGGGCTGCAGGTTATAGCCGCTGGGAGCAGCCAGTCCCGCTCTGATGATCTTTTCAAGGTCCGCCGAATGGATTGGCACCTCTTCAAAACTGGGCGTGGCGCGCCGTGACTCAACCACGCTGCTCAGGGATTTTTCAGCGGCAACTTTCGCCATAGCGGGCTGCTCCTTGTTATCTGTTCCCGGCCAATTGTTTCATACTCAAACAGCTGTGGCCACAATGGGTGATGCTGTGAGCATCCAATGAAATATATGGCTCTGGAAAAATACAACGCCAAGCGCCGGTTTGACAGCACACCCGAACCCACCGGTAAGGTTACACGGATGCGCGGTCACCGCTTTGTGGTGCAGAAGCACCACGCGTCGCACCTGCACTACGATTTTCGTCTTGAGATGGACGGAGTGCTGAAGTCGTGGGCTGTACCTAAAGGCCCGTCACTTGATTCCGCAGACAAGCGTCTGGCAATGCAGGTGGAGGACCATCCTGTGTCTTACTTTGATTTTGAGGGCGTAATTCCTGAGGGCAATTACGGAGCCGGCACCGTGATGGTCTGGGACTTGGGAACATGGGAGCCTTTAGGCGATGCGAATGCCATGCTCGGCAAAGGAGATCT
>DATEJX010000222.1:0-5682 GCA_035277785.1 Candidatus Angelobacter sp.
ATTCCTCCACGCTCCCTCCACCCGTGAAAGATCATGGTTGAAGAGCAGCAGGTCAATCCCGGATGAGACGGCGGCAATCACTTCAGCAATGTAGCCCGGCCCTTGTTCCATCGCATGCATGTCGAGCGCATCCGAAACCACAATGCCTTGAAATCCCATTCGAGTTCGGAGTAACTCGCGGAGAATTTGCCGCGACAGTGTGGCCGGCAGGTCGTTGATCCTGCCGTTTAATGCGGGCATCACGATGTGTGCCGGCATTATCAGGCGAGTCTTGCTTTTCACCGCTGCTCGAAAGGGAGCCAGCTCTACAGCATGGATTCGTCTGCGGTCATGTTTCACCAGAGGAGCTCGATGATGAGAGTCGGTGGAAGTATCGCCGTGACCGGGAAAATGCTTTGCTGTGGCAGCAACGCCGGCGCTCTGCAACCCCCGAATCATCGCGGATGCCAGCCGCCCAACCAGCTGCGGGTCGCCGCCAAACGATCGTGTGCCAATCACGGGATTGCCAGGATTAATGTTGACATCGCAGACCGGCGCAAAATCTACATTGATTCCGGCCGCAGCCAGTTCAACTGCGAGAGCCTTTCCCACCCGGTACGCAAGGCTTTCCGATCGCGCGGCGCCAAGAGCCATGTTTCCCGGAAAAGGCGTCCCATGGCCCAGGGCCATGAGCTGTCCACCTTCCTGGTCCGCTGCAATCAGTAATCCGGGCTGGCCTGTCTGCCGGGCGGCTTTCTGCAGAGCGCGAGTGAGGCTGCGAACTTCAGCCAGGCTGCCCATATTCTTGTGGCGGAACAGGACCACTCCACCCACCTGCTGCCGGCGAAAAACATCAAGCAATTCCTGAGGCAATCTGTCCTTGCCTTCAAATGAGAGCAAGAATTGTTGCCCTGTCGCCTGCTCTAGTGTCAAAGCCATCTCGATTTGGTCTGTGCCTTATCTGTCAGCCTCAGCAAACGCTCGCGATCCTTCTGCTTTTTCTGCCTTTAAACCCCCGATAGGAACGAACCTCGCCATCACAAGCGCCGGAACCGCGGAAATCAAAACCCAAACAAAGAACATCCGGTAGCCCATCCAGTTCTGTACATATCCGCTGATTGCGCCGGGAACCACCAGCCCCAGATTCATCAGTGAGTTCGCAAATGCATAGTGGGCCGCCTGGTAATTGCCTGGCGCAATCTCCTGCATCATGAGCAGAATGACGCCGACAAATCCAAAGCCGTAGCCGAACATTTCCAGGCACAGAGCTGAGGCTATGAGCGGGACCTTTGCCGGAAGCACAACGCTGAGATACACGTATGCGACGTTCGGCAAGTTCATGATGATGATGAGCGGCAAAATGGCGCGCTTCAAGCCCAGCCAGGACGTGAAATATCCTCCCAGGACCGTACCAGCAATGAAGGCAGCCGTTCCGAAAGTTCCGTAAATTGTCCCGAATTGCGCCGTCGTCAAGCCGAGCCCACCATCTGCGCGTAATGACTTCAGGAACAACGGTCCAATTTTCACAAGCTGCCCTTCTCCCGCACGATAGAGGAATATGAAGATCAGCAGGAGCAGAATGTTTGGTTTACGAAAAAAACTTACAACAACGTCTCCGTAAGTTCTTACTGCATCCCCCAAACTCTGCGTGTTGCGTTTGTCGGCTTCTCTCGGCAACACTCGCGCATGATAGAGGCCCAGGACCACCAGCATCAGTCCGATGGCTGCAAAAATGGTCATCCACGCGCGCACAACCGGAATGCGGTTTTCGAGATATCCCGCAAGGATGATTAATCCTCCCTGCGCAAAGAAGCGAGCAACGTTGTAGAAGCCTCCCTGCCAGCCGGCATATGCAGATTGCTGCTTCGGCTCAAGGCTGGCGATGTATAGCCCGTCAGCCACAATGTCGTGGGAAGAGGAGCAGAATGCAACGATGGCAAAAAACGCGATTGAGTATCGCAGATACCCAGCCAGCGGAAGAGCCAATGCAAGCAGGCCCAGGCTGACGCCGCCAAGCACCTCGAAACATACGACGAAAAACTTCTTCGTCTTGTACATCTCCAGAAACGGACTCCACAGCGGCTTGAGCGACCATGGGATTCCCAGCAGACTCGTGGCAAGCGCGATCACTTCATTGCGAACACCCATGCGCTGATAAAAAATCAGCGCGATCAATCCGACGGTATAAAAGGGGAGCCCTTCTGCAAAATAGAGCGTAGGCACCCATCGTGCTGGAGAAGCGTGCTCGCGATTGTTTGTGAAATTCACAGGTTTGCTTTTTCCATTTGTGCATAAAGGATGGCGTCGGCAGCTGGTTTCCGCTGACGCCATCCGGTTCATTGTTTATGGCACGCCCAGGCTGTTCATGTACTCATGCGTATAAGCAAGGGCGGGGTTCGTGGTGCCGCTACTGGAGCTGCCGCCGGCGCCGGGGGTGTCACGATCGAACGCCCAATAGCGCGAGGTCGGCAGGTGGTTGGATATAACAAAGGCGTTCACCGTGTCAATGTCGTGCAGGCTGGTGATCTCATCTTGAGTATCGGCTTTCCCGATCATCATTGTGATTCCGATGTGGGTGAAGGGTATGCCGGATTGCGCGTTGAGTGCCTGCGCCGCCGCGATCGCGGAATTACCCATGTCGCAGGTGTTGTTTACGACCACGCAATTACTCGGCGTGGTTGAACCGTAGTCAAAGGTCATGAGGTTGACAACATAGTTGCCGGTGAGCCCCAGGCGCTTGATCTCATTCACCACGGTTGTGCCGGCGCTTCCTCCCGTAATGGGATTGGCCGACATCGACCCAAGCGACTGGATGGTGAAGCTGAATTGCAGATTGGGGAAGGTCCCCATCGCGACTTTGGTCGCGTTGATCAGATCGTCAATGAGTGCTTGCGACTGGCCAAGCTCAATGTCGAAATCAATACCGACCAGGTTAGCCGATTTATAACGATTGATGAAGTTGATCAGCCCCTGCCCGCTGGAGCAGTCGAATGAGCCATTGGCGCCGCCGGTGCTGATGATGTATTTCTTGCCGGCGTTGACAAAGGCCTGAACATTCGTCGCTTCCTGCGCGGGGGTAATGCCAGCCCACGATTCCGCATCGCAGGTACCGGTAGCAAAAGACCAGACCAGAGTCGAGTTCGGCATGGTACTGGTCACCGGCTGGACAGTACCCGTTACAGCCGACCGCTGCAGTCCGGTGTTGAAGTCGGCGTTGAGCGTCACGTCCTTATACGCAGCGAAGATCACGCTGCCCGGCGGAGGCGGAGTCGGCGTTGGCGTAGGTTTGGGCGTAGGTGTGGGAGTTGGAGTCGGCGTCGGCGTGCCGGTGGTGCACGCAACACCCGTAAACCACGGACGGCCGGAGCCCGCCGGGCCAGCATTGCCGGCGATAGTCGGGTCCGCGTTCATGTTCCAGAATTGCGCGGTAAAGTTCAAGCCATTCTTGCTGGCCATGTTTCCGCCATTGCAGCTGGTGGTGGAGGTATTGCAATAAGCAAGAGTGGAATTCCATGCCGGAGCGCATGTGCCTCCGCCTCCAGGTGGAGGAGTTGGGGTCGGAGTGGCCGTAGGAGTTGGAGTGGGGGTAGCCGTGGGCGTCGGAGTTGGAGTAGGACTGCCGCTTACCGGCTGCCATAGGGCCGGCACATTGGGCGGCTCCCAACCAACCTGTGAGGTGTGGGCCTGAATACATTTGTATTCGATACTCTGGTACATCACGAGTGCACCAACAGCGTATGCGGTATTCGGCGCCCAGTTGGGAACCGTCTGACTGAAGGAAGGTAGGGATGCGAGACACAAAACCACTGCCACACCCAGGAAACCTGCGCGACGTTGTTTCATTGGCGAAGACTCCTAATCTTTCTTTTGGGTTGCGGATGGATGGCCATTTTTACAGCGGGCCGGTTGAGGTCAAGTTTTGCGGGTACTGGAGCGATTCCCGAACAACACACAGCGGGGTACCCGAAAAGGCCCCAACAAGATATACTTTTCCATGAAACGATTCAATGAATTTTAACGAATCGTTTTTGTAGGCTGTCCCAAATTGGAAGAGAGCGGCTGCTCGCCCTACCCATGCAGAGCTGCCGTTATGGCGCCGAAACGACCATCGCTTACTATTAATGGGCTTTCTTAGGAAACCACGTCCATGGCATTGATTGTCACCGCGAGCCAGCTTTTCACGCCGCTTGAGTCAATTGCGTCTCCATTCATCGTGATTGAGGACGGGTACGTCACCAGCGTTGGGTCACAGAATGAAGCAGCGGTCCCGCCGGGAAAGATTCTCGCCTTTAAGGATCAAGTGCTGGCGCCGGCTTATCTCGATATCCATTTACACGGCAGTGGCGGTCATGACGTCATGGAAGCAGATGACACAGCGCTCATGGCGATTGAAAGCATGCTTGCCTCTCGCGGTGTTGCAGCCTACCTCCCCACAACCGTCACTGCGGCGGAAGATCGCACCTTGCGTGCTCTCGAACACTTGGGAAAAGCCATGCGCAAAGGCGTTCAACCCGGCCGCACCACTCCAGTCGGAATTCACCTGGAAGGGCCTTTCATCAGTTGCGCTAAGCGGGGCGTGCATCCTCCAGAACATCTGGTAGCTCCATCGCCAGAGAAATTGGAGCGTTATTGGGAAGCCTCGGGCGGAACCCTGCGGATGTTAACGATTGCACCGGAAATTCCTGGAGCCATTGAAACCATCCGCCATGCGCGGCAGCTCGGGATCCGTTGCAGCATCGGACACTCGAACGCGACCTACGAAGAAGCCACGGCCGGTATTGCCGCCGGAGCCACTCATGCAACCCACACGTTCAATGCGATGCGAGCTCTCGATCATCGCGATCCCGGGATTTTGGGTGCAGTTCTTCAGCATCGCGAGCTGACAGCCGATATCATCGCAGACGGAATTCATGTTCATCCCTCCGTGGTTGATCTGTTCATTCGGGCAAAGGGTCTGGACCGGGCAATCCTGATCACGGACGCGATCAGTGCGACTGGCATGCCGGAAGGGCGCTATGATTTGGGAGGTTTAGAAGTTGAAGTCAAGGATGAAAGGTGCCAGTACAACGGCAAGCTGGCTGGCAGCGTACTGACGCTCGAACGTGCTATTCGCAACGTGATGAGCTTCTCCAAATTGAACCTTCAGGACGCTTTGCGGCTGGTGACCTTGAACCCTGCATTGCTTATCGGCATGAGCGAGGAACGAGGATCGCTAAAGCCAGGATCGCGCGCCGACATCGTGGTCCTCACTCCCGAAGGACAACTCGTGCAAACACTTCTGGGTGGCGAAGTTGTGTGAAGCAGCTCACGCGCTACAACAGCGTTTTGGTCGCAGGAATGGTAATGATGAAATTGCATTTCACTTTTCCTCAATTATTTTGGCGAAGGCACCTATGGTATAGCCCAGAACACCTCATCCTGCTTTGCACAATGGCATTAGCCTATGCCCTGCTGCTTCCACAGCCTTCAGCGGCAAAAGAACACAGATCGGAAGAGATCGTCGGATATTTCACTGAGTGGGGCACCGGCGCTCCTTCGAACCCGTATACCTTGAAAAATGTCGCCTCCAGCGGAGCTGCAGGCATCTTGACTCAACTGGATTATGCGTTTGGAAAAGTCGTTGATGACCATTGTCAGATTGCAAACAGCGAGATAGCTCTTCAGCATCGCTACGATGCTGCAACCAGCGTGAACGGAAGCGAT
>DATEJX010000223.1:0-3792 GCA_035277785.1 Candidatus Angelobacter sp.
GGTATAGCCGTTGGACATCAGTGGCTTTAGCTCTGCGGGCAATGGCTGCGCAAAAGTGGAATGCTCCATTTGCAGAGGCTTGAAGATGTTCTCCGCTACATACTCGTTGAATGGTTTGCCGGAGACACGCTCCACGATGTAGCCGGCCAGGGCGGCGCCGTAATTGGAATAAGCAGGGGTGACGCCCGCTGGGAAAATACGCTGCGGCATATGCGAGACCAGATGCTCACGCAAGCTTGCCATCGGCATGCCTTCAGCGTTGATCAGGTCCTTGATCTGTTCTTCGAATCCCGGCGTATGCGTCATGAGGTTGCGCATGGTGATAGGTTTAGGGAAGGTGGCCGGGATTTTGAAATCCAGATAAGTATTGACGTCCTTATCCAAATCAATCTTGCCTTGCTCCGCCAGCTGCATCACTGCTGTCCAGGTGAAGAGTTTTGAGATTGACCCCGGGCGGAACAGAGTGCTGTCCACCGATACGGGCGTTTTCTTTTCCACGTCGCTGTAGCCGTAGCCTTTAGCAAAAAGAACTTTGCCGTCCTTCACCACCAGCACCACGGCTCCGGCAATGTTTTCGCGTTCAAGTTGCATGGGCACAAACCCATCAAGAAACGCCGCCACATCCGCAGCCGTCATTTCATGGGGCGTTTCAGTGACCCTGGCTTCTTCGCCGGCAGGCTGCGCTGGGGGAGCCGGCTGTGCCGGGGGAACTTTGGGTTGTTGCGCGGTAACGGCGCCGGGTGAAAGGAAGACAGCTAAAAAGAGACTGAGCAGAGCAAAACGCAGCTTCATTTGGCTCCTGGCGGTCGGGCTGAAATGTAAGAAAAGGAACGAGGAAATATATCACGCGGGCTGCGACGAAACGGGAAGAACAAATGCGGCAGAGTTTCTAACGGTGAAAGCGCGCAGGCCCTAAAAACGGAAGGGAACTAGAGGCCGTGGTAGTGGCGGCGCAAACGCTGGTCGCGATGAATGTCCGCCCGCAGGCTTCGGATGGAAGCCTTGTCGCGCTCAATCTGAGCCTGGTCTTCACGAATCTGTACTTTGGGCGCCCGGCTTCGGCGGTCCAGTACAAGCCGGTTGCGGTCCTGCTGGAGTTGCCATTGATAGCGCTGGAGTTCGCGCTGGTCGGTTTGCAGATCAATTCCGCTGCCAGCTTGTGCTGGAAGCAGAGCTGACGAACTGAGACAAACGCTCAACATCGTTAACGCAGCAACTCGCATGGCAGCCCCCGGATCAGAGTACCCGGAGTTTCTAACACAGTTTCGATTGGAAGTTGCAGTTTTTTCTCGCCCCAAAGTGCATGGTCTCAGCCGGACCGCACCAAATCGGGTAAACCAAATTCAGCAACCGAGTGGAGAAGAATCCAGACGAGCCTGATACTTGTTTTAACGCGACGAACTGGTCAACGCGCTGGGTCCCCGCAATCCATTCATCGCCCATATCCCCAGCAGCGGGCCTACGGACATGCTGGCCATGGCCCAGGGCCATCCAAAATGCGCTGCAACTGCTGCCAGCCAGCGAATGCTGAACGCGGTGAGAAGAAATCCAGCAGCCACCTGGCAGGTGAGAGCGGTGCCAACGTAGCTTTTGTCTGATACTTCGCTGATGATTGTCGAGAATTGAGCTGAATCGGCAATCACGGCAATTCCCCAAATCAGAGAAAGGCCTAATAACATCATGGGATGATGGAATACCAGAGCCGCTACCAGGCAGCAGACAGAGCTTACGGCCATCGCGATCATAGTCACACGAGCACGCTGCGCCACTCGGACGGATGCTGCTTCATCCTGCAGCTTGTCGCTGGCAATGCCGGCCCAAATGCAGCCGACCGCGCCGATAGCGATCGCCGCCGCTGAGGCCATTTCATACTTGCTGCGCGGCCACGCGGAGGATGCGGCGAAAATCACAGCCACCCAGCCCCAGAACCCGTAGAGCTCCCACATGTGGCCCAAGTAGCCGAGGTTGGCCAGACGCAAAGGCCGGTTGCGAACGATTTCAAGCACCTGCCCAAAATCTAATACCGACTTTGGCATCGCGAATGGGCCCTGACGCACGGCCAATGCCACAATCAGCCCGCCGATTGCGCCTTGCAGACTGCCCAGAAGTATCACGCCGCGCCAGGCGATACCTCCAATGGAATTCACTCCGTGCGGCACCGCGGAGCCGACGGTCAACGCGCCAATCATCACGCCCAGAGCCAGCCCGCGGCCACGCTGGAACCATCCAGCCATGATTTTCATTCCTACGGGATAAACTCCAGCAAGAAAGAATCCGGTGGCGCCACGGAGAAGGATTGCCGTTAGCGGTTGCTGTGCAGTGAACGCGAACGCGGCATTGGCTGCTGATGCAGCCAACGCAGAAAACACAAAAACAGGGATAGGACTGAAAACGTCAGAGATGTTGAACAGGGCAAAGGTGATGGCGCCCAAAGCAAATCCGACCTGTACAGCAATGGTCAGCCATGAGCCCAGTGCAATGCCTGAGTGCCACAGCGCGGTGATTTGAGGAAGAACCGCAGTCCCCGTAAACCACAGTGACATGGCCAGGAGTTCCGCCAGTGAGAGCAAAAGAAGAACCCGCCGGGACGATACGTCGCGGCGGGCCACAACTTCGCTCGAAGTCGCCACTAGCCTTTTAATTTCCTGCGCTCGCAGGATGTAACCACGGCAGTGGGATCAACAGCCTCGCTGTCCCTTTGCATCTCCACGATCTTGCCTTCTTTGTCGATGAGGAAAGTTACCCGACGGGCAGCTTTATATTGCGGATTGTAGATTCCGTATTCTTTGGTTACGTCTCCGCCCCAGTCGCTCAACAAGGGGAAATTGACTCCAATCTTGTCTGCGAAGGCGGCGTTGCTGAACGTGCTATCCATGCTTACACCCAGTACCTGGGTGTCTGAGGCTTCCAGCTTCTGCAGATTCTGCTGGTAAGCCTGCATTTCGCGGGTTCAACCACCGGTGAAGGCGAAGACGATAAATGCCAGCGCCACGTTCTTCTTGCCGCGGTAATCACTTAACTTTACCGGCTTGCGGTTCTGGTCAAGCAAAGTGAAATCGGGCGCTGTATCGCCCACTTTGAATTTGGGTTCGGGCGGGGCTTCCTTCTTTTCGCTCTGCGCCCACGCGGTGCCAGATTGCTGGACCACCAGCGCCAGGATCCATAAAAACAAAATAGCGGTACTTTTGCGCACGACTTTCCTCCGAGCTTAAATAACTGCAGGCAGTAAGCCTATATCGCTTGAGAGCCGCGGTCAAATGTTTCGATGGATCGCGCTGGTGGTACGGAACTTCGGCGGCCTTGCGGGTGTTAGTATCTGCAGAGGCTGACCATGAAATATGGACTTATAGTTGTCCTGGCACTGGTGTCGACTATTGCCTGGCCACAAAATGCGCCGATGACAACCGCGCAATCCAACACAATTTTTGCCGGCGCGGATGGGAAATTTGAAGCCACTCCAGATACAGCGGTGCTGCGTCTGGACATTTCTTCGCAGCAAGAGACTTCGCGCGCTGCCTATGACAAGGTGGCGGCGGCAGCTGAGCAAGTCAGGGGCATCTTGCGAAAGAATGGCATCGATCCCAAGGCTGCCCAGATTGGCTTTTACGCTGTCCAGCCGGTCTATGACTGGAAAAATCCCAAGCACAAGGTCATTGCCTACCATGTGACGACCAGTGTGACGCTCAAACTTAAAGATTTTTCCAAAGTCGGCGTTCTGACGGAACAGCTTGCGGATATCGAGGAAACCCAGAACCAATCTCTCAGCTATACGCTGGAAGGCATTGATGAGGC
>DATEJX010000224.1:0-7026 GCA_035277785.1 Candidatus Angelobacter sp.
GCATCGCCTTTCATCGTAGCAATGCGGAGCTCGCTTTCCAGGTGCTGGATGGTCTCAGCAATCTGCTGCGGACTGGGGACAACAGCGCCCGCGGTAGTGCGCTTACGGGTGGTCTGGCCCTGCAGAAGAAGAGAAGCCAGCAGAAGCGGAACCAGCGTGGTGAATCGGGGTTTTATCAAAATGCCACCTCCGGCTTTGGGGCCGCAATGGCAGCGAGATATGGCGCTCCGGCCCGAGTCACTACTAAGATACTAGAGGGTGCTTACTTCAGTAACCTCACAGGTTGACAGGAACGCAGTACAACATATAATCGCGGCTAATACCGAAAAAAAAGTGAAAAATGCCACGTCCGTCTGACATCCGGTCAATCATCGAGCAGGCCGTCGCGCAAGGGCTGGAAGCAGCGCTGCCGGGCTTGCGGGATGACATTGTGGCTCGTGCCACGGAGGCAGTAGAAGCGGTCGCGCAGAGTAAGGATCCTTCTCCGACTGCATTGCTAAGCGCCGCAGCTACTCAGATCCAGGAAGGGAACAGTCAGGCGGAAATTCTCCGTTACCTGCTGGATGGATGCTCCAAGTTCGCTGCGCGTGTGGCGTTATTCGTGGTGAAAGGCGGTACGGTCACCGGATGGCAGGGAACCGGCTTTGAGAATAACGAACTGCTCAGGGGAACGAATCTGAGCGCGGGACGCGGCCTGATGACCGATGCGATCGGCGGGCGGGTGCCCGCGGCAGGAAGATCGTCTGACTTTGACGCTGGCTTTCTCGCCGCAGTGAAGTCTCCTGCTGAAGATTCGTGCCTGGTCCTGCCGCTTGTGGTCAAGGACAAGGCGGCTGCGTTGATCTACGCGGACGGAGGAACAGAAGCTGACGGCGCATTTGATGCCTCGGCTCTCAGCGTGCTGACTCGATTCGCTGCTTTGTGCCTGGAAACAGGAACACGCAAAGGCGACTCCGCGCTGGCTCCGGTTCAGGAGTATGAATCAGCGCCGCCCGTGGTAGCGAGTGCTGTTGCAAGCGCCGCCATGCCGGCGGCTGCACCAGTACCCGCGACGCCAGCCCCAGCGCCCGCGCCTGCAGCTTTTTCTTCCGCAGATGAGGCTGACCTGCATAAAAAGGCCAGGAGGTTTGCCAAGCTGCTGGTCGAAGAGATCTTGCTCTACAACCAGGCCAAAGTGGCGCAGGGCAAGAAGAACCAGGACCTCTATACGCCCTTGCGCGATGACATTGAAAAAAGCCGAGCCACGTACGACAAACGTTATGGTGAGAGTGCAGTGGCTTCAGCCAATTATTTCAATCAGGAATTAATACGTATACTCGCGGACAATGACGTTTCCCTGATGGGAGCTGGATTTCCGCGTTGACGAAGGAATTTGTGGCGGTTCGAAGGTTGTTATCTCTGGTTTGTTTGGCGGCCTTGCTGGCCCCGTCCGCTCTTTTCGCGCAGACCTCACACAAGAAGAAGCAGGCCTCGCCCAGCAAAAAGCACGTAATAACGGCTAAAGAACGTGCGCGTCTTCGACACATGAAGCGCGCGTTTGTGGCTTCAGCCGACCTGAAGCCAATGGCGCAGCAGCTTCTGGAAAACCGCTCGCCCCAGGCGTATGCGGGAGTGGAGGAATATGCTCACCGTCATCGGAAAGACGACGCCGCGCCTCTAGCATGGGTGGTGCTGGGTTATGCCCACTATCTCGATAAGGACTACGTCAAGGCGCGTGATTCGTGGAAAAAGGCTCAGCCGCTCGAGCCAGTGCTCGGCGATTACCTGGAGTGGCTGGGAGCCAGCGCATGGCAGGGAGAAAACAATTCTGCTGAAGTGGTGAAAATTCTGGATGGTTTTGAGCAGAGACATCCTGACTCCGTTCACCTTCACGATGTTGTGTTGCTCTATGGCAACGCCCTGGTGGGCACAGGCAAGTCAGGGGAGGCAGTGACTTTTCTTGAGAAGCATCGTACGCCGGTGAGTGCAGATGTAGAGTATGCCCTGGCGGGCGCCTACCAGGCCGAAGGGATGAAAGACCAGGCCACGGAGACACTGCGAAGAATTTACTTCGAGATGCCTACCAGCGACCAGGCTCCGCTGGCAGCGATGGCGCTGCAGAGCCGAGGCGAGGCGCCGCCTTCGGGTACTTTTGAACAACGCTACACTCGAGCCGAACTGTTGATGAAGGCACGGCGATATGGCGATGCCGCTTCCGAGCTGAGCTCCCTTACCGAGCAAGCGCCTCCAGAACAGATGCCGCTCATCCAGACGCAGTTTGCGTCTGCCCTTTATCGGGCGCGCAAGCGCGATGATGCTGAACGTCTCTTTGAGACCGTGATCCAGAACCAGTCAGCGCCTGATGCCGCCAAAGCCGAGGCGCTTTACTTTCTGGCAGAAATCGCGCGCGACAAAGACGACAAAGACAAGCACAATGATTTTGTTTCTCAGCTGCGTTCACTTGCTCCGGAGAGCTTTTGGTTCCAGCAGGCCCTGCTTTCGTCAGGCAACATGTATCTGCTCAAGGGCGACTTCGATACGGGAGCAAAGTACTACGCAGAAATTTATGAGCGCCAGCAGAACGGAAGGTTTTCTCCCTATGCTCACTGGAAGACGGCGTGGCTGACCTATCGAATGGGCAAGAAGGACGAAGCCAAGCGGCTTCTGGAGGAACAACTTGCCTTTTATCCGTCTTCGGCTGAAGTTTCGGCGGCCATTTACTGGCGCGGACGCATTGCTGAAGAAGAAGGCGACAAACCCGTTGCCCGAGCTTATTACGAGAAATTGTCAGAGAACTACCGCTATTTTTACTACGCTAATCTGGGCCGAGAGCGGCTGGCAAAGATCGGTGTGGAAGACGTCGGCGATCCAGACGTGCTCGACAAACTGCCACCGCTGGCGGCTCCGCCAAAGGACTGGAACCCGCCGGCCGACGACCTGCGCGCGGAAAAGGCAAAGCTTCTGGCCAATGCGGCCCTGTACGATTTTGCGGTAAAAGAACTCCAGGCTGCCGGCACTGCAACTGCGCCGTGGATGGCAAAAACCTTAGCGGACATTTTCAGCGATTCAGGGAGCTATATCCGCGCCATCGAAGCCCTCAAACGGGCTGTTCCGGGCTACTTTTCCGCCGAGATCAGCCAGATCCCGCGTCCGGTCTGGGAAAGTCTGTTTCCACGTCCTTACTGGGATGAGTTGAAACGTGACGCGCAGGCCAACCATCTGGATCCCTACCTGGTGGCGTCGTTGATTCGGCAGGAGTCGGAATTCAATCCGCAGGCAATCTCTCCGGCGAATGCCATGGGTTTGATGCAGCTTCTTCCGGGTGTGGGGAGAGGATTGGCGAAGGAGATGAAGGTCCACCATTTCTCCAACGATCAGTTGCTCTCAGCCGACATGAACCTGCGGCTGGGCACACGATATTTCAAACAAATGGTGGACCATTATGATGGCCAGGTGGAATATGCCCTGGCAGCCTACAACGCCGGCGAAGACCGCGTGGACCAGTGGCGCAAAGAAGGAAATTTCAAGAGCGTGGAAGAATTCGTGGAATCCATTCCGTTCACTGAGACGCGCGAGTACGTGCAGGCCATCATGCGCAACGCCGTACTGTACAAGCTTCTTTATCCCGCCAGCTAATGTCAGCCCTGCAGGGTATGCGAGCACGCCCGCAGAGACTCCTTCTACGTGGATGAGTTGGCAGAGCGGACCCCTGGTGCCGTCCCAGGAGAGTCCTGATTCTCAATGAATCCTCTTATTGAATTTCATTTTGCTTCTGATTAAATGTGAGCCCATGCTGCAGAACTGGTTCACTAAATTCTTCAATCCGCAACCGCGTTCCATAAAGACGAATTGGAAAGCGGCATTGGCGAAGAGGGCTTTGACCAAGGAAGAGTTCTGCCACATCTGCAGAGACGCGGTGTGCCAGATGTTTCCCGAATTAGAGGTTCAATCGGGTGACTCTTTTGATCAATTGAGTATTGTCCGGAAAGGGCGAGAGCCGGCTACAGTGTTTCTTGAGAACATGTGGAGGCAATGCCGGGACGATGCCGAAGCTCGAGTAGTCCAGGTGGAGCGCTTTTTGCGCGCCCTCGTCACTACCCTCTCCAGTCATGAAGGGCTGCCGGATCGCAGTTGTATTGTTCCCACCATTAAGGATGAGGGATATTTCCATATTTATGCCGATCGCACCCAGGAGGAAGTCCCATTTGCCAGCGAGCATCTGGTGGGGGATCTTTGGATCATCTACGCAATCGATAGCGCAGATTCCATGAAGACGCTGCAAAAATCACATGTTAAGGAGCTCGGTTTGGATTCGGGCAACCTGAAGAACCTGGCTATTAACAATCTCCGGCGGATTCTGCCTCCCGTTGAACAGCACGGTGAGGGGCCTGCATACATGCTGACAGCCGGAGGTGATTACGTTGCAAGTCTGCTTTTGTTTGACGAGCTATGGGCAGAATTGAAGCAGCAGATCTCTGGCGACGTTCTGGCAGCAGTGCCGAGCCGGGATGTTCTCCTTTTCACAGACAGCCATTCCAATGAAGGCATCAAGCAGGTAAAAGCGTCCATTGCCAGAGTCATGGAATCTGGCGGATATCTGATATCCGACACCATTTTGCGGCGCACGGCCGATGGTTGGTCAGTGGCATCTTTGACCTAAAAACAAAAGGTGGCCCGCAGGCCACCTCTATCAAGTTACTGAAAAATTATCCTGCCACTTCCTCGAGCTGTTTCTGGTCTACGTCGAAATTGGAATAAACGTTCTGCACGTCGTCGTGGTCTTCAATTGCTTCCAGCAGGCGAATCATCTGGTTGGCAGCGGCGCCTTCCAGCTTGATGTAATTCTGCGGGATCATGCCCACTTCAGAGTGGACCACTTCAAGATTGGCCGTCTTGATGGCGTTGAGCACTCCTTCGAAAGCATTTGGATCGGTGGTGATTACCCAGGTATCGCCATCGTCGCTCAGGTCTTCGCCGCCGTTTTCCAGCACAATGCCCATCAGATCGTCTTCCTTGGCTGCAGCTTTGGGGACGATTATTTCGCCCTTCTTATGGAACATCCATGCCACCGAGCCGCTCTCACCGAGGTTTCCTCCACCCTTGGTAAACATGTGGCGGATTTCACTCACGGTGCGGTTGCGGTTGTCAGTGGTGACGTTCACGAGTAGTGCGACTCCACCCGGGCCGTAGCCTTCAAACTGGATTTCTTCATAGGTTGCGCCGGGAAGTTCACCTGTGCCGCGCTGGACCGCTCGCTTGATATTGTCGGCGGGCATGTTCTCTGCCTTGGCAGCAGCAATGGCGGTGCGCAGGCGCGGATTGCCTTCAGCATCGCCTCCGCCGCTCTTGGCGGCCATGGTGATTTCCTTGATCAGGCGAGTAAAAATCTTGCCGCGCTTGGCATCCAGCGCGCCCTTTTTGTGCTTGATTGTGGCCCATTTTGAGTGGCCAGACATGGTGATAACCTCAGCAGAATTTGATTTAAGCGAGCCGCAGGGAAGCCCGGCAGGGCGTTACGAAACGCATGAAAACAAAGTAGATTATAGCACGGCCACGTTGGTATCATTCCCTCATGGCTGACGAAACAGAACAGGAAGACGCAGTGGAGGAACCGGTTCCACGTTCCACCAGCCTCTTGCGCCGTCAGTGGCTCTTCCTGCGCCAGAACTGGTGGGATACAGGGCCGTTGACACCCGGTCAGCGGCTTGGGTTCTTCCTTCGTGGATTTTTCCTGGTTGTTGTCGGCTGCATTGGTCTGGCCTTCTCCGTTGCGGGCACGCTCGGATCAAAGGGAAGTGGTCTGGATGCCGTTGGAAAATTGGTCGCTGAATTCATGCTCATCCCCATCGGATTGCTGGCATTGATTGTGGTGGGCCTCGGCTGTTCTCTGGTGGTTCGCAGCGTTATCGGCGGTTCGCATGCAACTCATGGGGTCGAGGAGCCCTGATAAAAGGCAGAACTCTAGCGAGCTTCTGTGCGCTTCTGACGAAAGGCAAAAATCACCGCCAATATCGGCGGCGCTAGGAAAATCGCCCACCAGAACGGTATCAGCAGAGCTACAAGAATTGGTGTAAATAGAGAAGCCCAGAACGGCACCTTCGCCGTTCGCTTCATCAGATAAGGCTGGAGCAGCAGCCCGTCTATTACCATGATCACCGCGAACAGGATCAGGACATAAAAGAAGCGCATGTGGTCAGCGCTGAATGCGCCGATAATGGCTGGAATAATCACCGCGATTGGGCCCCCGAAGTTGGGAATGAATTGCAGTAGTCCTGCCAGAATGGCCCAAACCGGCGCCCAGGGTATTCCGATGACCCACAGCCCGACCAGCCAGAGAATCGCGACGGCCAGCGAATCCTGGCACTGGGCGATGAACCAGTTCTTCAGCGCCGAGCCAGTGGTGCGCGCGTGTGAGCGCCAATCGCGCCAATCCATGGATTAAGTTTAACCACAAAGCGGACGAAGGAATACAAAGAGCGTATCAAATCAATTCATGAAAATGGGGCGTCAATCATCCTTCGAGTCAGGCCCGTGAATCAACTTGAGATGTGCATCAAACCGGCGCTTCAGAGTTGACAGATAACGTTCGCGATCGGGTTCATGATACGTTTTTCTCTTATCAATGTTTATTGTGAACTGTGCGTCCGCACACGCACTGCATTCTGCCTGAATTGGTATCTTCTTGCCGCGATACGTTATCTCGCGCGTAACCCTAAACGTCGGTTCGTTGGTTCGCATAAAAAGATTGTTCAGGATAGTTTATCGAAGCAGAAGAATGGCGCTACTTTTCGCGCTGCTCCTTCGTGCCCTTTGTGGTTAAATGAACTTATGAAGTTTGGCGTCGTCATTTTCCCTGGCTCCAACTGCGATCAGGACAGCTATCACGCGGCCATCGCCGCGACCGGGCAGCGGGCCACTTTTCTTTGGCATGAGTCCCACGACCTGGAAAACTGTGACGCCATCATCGTTCCCGGTGGGTTTGCTTATGGTGATTACCTGCGCACAGGCGCGATTGCACGCTTTGCACCCATCATGCAGGAAGTGGGG
>DATEJX010000225.1:0-27740 GCA_035277785.1 Candidatus Angelobacter sp.
CTAATCCCAAAACAATGCCGGAGCGCGACAATAAAGCCCCCGGCCAGAGCGCGTCGGCGGCCTTCAGAAAGTGCGCGTAATCTTCGGCGCTCATCTTAAGGGTTATTGAAGTGGTCCGCTTTCCCATGCATTCAAACCTGCTGTGGGGCTCTTTTTTGGGCAAGGAATCTGAGACGTTGATTGGAGACAGCGCAGGTGGGTTGGGCGTCCCAGGAGAAGCGGGTTGGGGTGCGCGGGATTGCGCAGAGTGACGCGAACGTATAACTTGTGAGATAGCCATGGTTTGCCTGCCTCGAGCAGGTGAACTGCGGTTAGGGCGCGTTTCGGTGTTCGTAGCACCAGCGCGTCCGCTCTGAGTCATTAGCAACGGGCAATCAGCAGCTAGCCGGATAAAGATTCTTTTTCGCTGCGGCTGATTGCCTGTTTGCCGATCATTGAGTGCTTCATGGCGGCTTCAGCGTGCCGAAGCTTCACCATTCATTCGTATATAGTTGAGGATGATTTTTGCTGTCAAGGCAAATTGGTACCCCAATTGAAGAAACGAATAAAGTAAAGCGTTTGGTTAGCTTTAAAGACGACATTGCTTTAGCTAGTATCCGCGATGAACCGCACGCTGTTCGCACTCACCTTCGCTTCGTGGGGAAGCGATGCCTCTATGGTTAATTTTTTAAAGTGAGCCCACGCGGGCCTTCGAGGGCGTTACCGCGTTCGGTGATCGAGGCGATCGGAAAAAGCACAAGCCAAGGCATTTACCGCAACGGGCGCGAAGGTCGCAAAAGACCTCACCCATCGTTTCACCGCAAAGGGCACCCGTTCGACTCTGGCCAGGGCAGGCTACGGAGCACGGAGGCAAGGGATTTACCGCAGAGTGCGCAGAGGGCGCGGAGAGGCGAGCGGAGCGAAAAACTCATGATGTTGGATATGCAGGGTTTATTGTCGATTGCTGGTTGCTGATTTGTTTTTTGCGGAACGCTGCTTTTTTCCGCGCTGGGCAACAAATGAGCGTAGTATGGAAATAGAGCGAGCATTCTTCCTCCCTTCTCAGATCCCCTGATCTAAGTCAGCTCATCTGAATCTTTTCCAAACCTTAGCCTAACCACGACAACCTGAGGAGGTTCGAACATGTTTGTACGCAAACTTTCAGTCCATTTGAAGCCCGACACGCTGGGCCAATTTACCAGCATCCTTGAGAATGAAATCGTTCCCGTGCTTCGCAAACAGCATGGATTCAAAGATGAAATCGCGCTGGCCATTCCCGGCAGCCGAGACGTACTTTCGATCAGTTTCTGGGACAACCAGAAAAACGCTGAGACCTATGAGAGCAACACGTACAAAGATGTGCTCAAGATGGTGTCCAGCGTAATCGATGGCACGCCGAAGCTGGAGACAACGGAGGTCCTGCACTCGACCCTCAGTGATCTCCGCAAACCTGTCGCCGCGTAAAAGAAAAAAGCAAGCTTGCCAGGCCGCCTTTCCCAAAGGGGAAGGTGGTCGCAGGCGCTTCCTGATCGCAAAAGAACCTCGAGCGATATCGAGGGGACCATACCCCTCCAGCCAGATCTTGCAATCGCGGGAAACGATCGCTCGCTTCCAGGAAAACGATTGTTCCCTTCCATTGGGAAGCAGTCAGCAGTCCAACACCCAGCCAAGACGGAAAGCGTCATTGGCTGCCGCAGGCCGGGAGAGAAACATCCGTCAGCATTGAAAAGTGTTGGGCCGTTGCTCCCGTCCGTGAGTAGAGAAAAAAGACAGCCCCGCGGCCAAAATGGCGCCTGGAGCAATAGTGAACAGCCTCTGGAATACGGGTTGGAATAGGCTGGATTCCATGCAACCAACTCAGGGCAGGAGATTCCGGCATATACCCAGTCGCGCAAACGCGTGTCTTATCGAATCGTACTGCGAGCGTTGCGGCGCGCTGATTGCCGCCAGCGTCCTTAACAGGTACCTGGCGATTGCGGAAATAGCGCATCACTGTAGCGCCGGCTCGGACCCGCCGTTTACGAAAAGAGAATAAGAGAATAGAGGGCCTTTATGGCAAGGCAGAAAACCAGCAGCGTATTCACCACCGGACAGGAAATCCCGCGAAGCGGCATTTACCACCCCATTCACACGCGGCACGTGTTGCCTGCGCAAGTCACCCTCCTCAGAGGAAAAGTCTTTCCCGGATGCTCGCACTGCACGGTCCCTGTCCACTTCAGCCTGGTACAAGCGGCGAAGTTAGAATCCGCCCGGAGCCGGTTCCGGCTGTTGAGGGCCAGCAGTAATTTCGCTATACACGGATTTTCCGCAGAGTAGGCAGGCGGCGCACCCCTTTCAGGCTTCTTTCCTTCAGGAATCACCTGGTACCCAAGCCTTGAGCTTTGCCCCGGTCACGCGGATACGCTTTTTTACGAAAAGCTTTTTTGCCACGGGGCTTTCGATTCGCCGCGGCAAGCATGGCTTTTCTCTTTGCTCTGGTAAACCCCAGGCTGACCATAATCTGGGTCACCCGGCTACGACTGAGCATGACATTGTGGCGCTGCAACATGCTCTGTATTTCCTGGGATGTGGTTTGCGGGCGCTTCTGGAGAATGGCAACGATTTTTTTCTTCAGAGGTTCAGCTACGCTGCCCAGTGGTCCGTGATGAGACTGGGGCCGGCGATCTTTGCTGCCGGTTTTGCGATATTGAGCCCGGACTCTGTAGACGTAAGCGGGGCCGACGCGAAATCGTTTCACCACGTCATGGAAGTGCTCTCCCGCCTCCAGAGCATTCACAATGCGGTGGCGCAAGCTATTTGGATAAGGTAGTGGCATGGAAGCATTCTGCCACACTCGTTACCGTACCTTCTTAACCACAGAGGATACCCGTTCGGCTCCGCTCAGGGCAGGCTACGGAGCACAGAGGCAAGGGATTTACCACAGAGTGCGCAGAGGGCGCGGAGAGAGTACCGGTGCCAAAATCCGGCAACAAAACGAAGTAAGAACCTAAACAGTCCTGGTCAAAACTCCCTGAAGCTGCATAGCGAAAGGACACGCTCTCGGGATCCTTCGACTCCGCCTTGGTCGCGTGCGCTTCCTCGGCGTCGCTCAGGATGACAGAGGGGGAGTGGAATCGATATGGATGAACGATGGTGATGCTAAAGAGATTTTCTTTGCAGTCGGCGGTTGATGGCGGCGAGCGAAAACGACTCAGAGTCGAAGGGGCCACGCCATGCGAGCATATTCTCGTGCTCTCTATGACTGGAGTCCGAGATCGCTTCCAGGTAGTTGGCGTATCCCAAGGCCCCACCCACGTCTTCGGGCGGTCCGGCGCGTTCTCCGGCCAGGCAGCGGGGATAATGTTGCTTCGGGTCAGGGAGTACGACAGCCTCCAGCAACAGTTCATGTCGCCAGCCATCGCCGAAGTCGTACAGGTACTCGAATGACGTCCCGACCTGCTGAACCACCATCCGCAATGGTTGCCGGCGCTCGTCAAAAAGGCGGCGCTCACTCAGATTGTCATCGGGGTCGGGCACAGCATAGACGCGCCGCCCAATGTGGAACTCGTGCAGATGATAGTTTTCCCATCCCATGACGACCTGCAGGATGAGGTGGAGTTGCGGCAGAGTTGTGTCGTCCCAGACTTGAAGGCGACGCCAGATGGGTGGATGAACATCTTGCAACGTCAGCTTGAGTTGATACAAGACTCGGTTCTTCGTTTCTGCCATCGCGCTCTGCCTTCGGTGAAGGCTGCTATTCTACAATTTGGACAGGTGACACACGCTTTCGTATCTTTTGCCGGGTAGCCCAGCGGGGAAAAAGATGTTTTGAGACGCCGGCTTTGGGCCAGAAAATTTTGCTTGACTTGGCGAACAAAAGGTGGTATGATAGGCTGATTTACCGGTAGCCTATTCTGAGTAATGGGCTGTGGTGGCCGCGATCTTTGACAATTAAGCCATTAGCAATTAGCCATTAGCACTTAGCCGGTCTAGGTGGAGTTAACCAGATAGTAAAAGTTGGTGATTGTGGCGAGGGAAAAGGGCGGGAAGTTCGGCCAAATCAACGCCGGGGTTGAATCGTGTAAGTCCATATTTTTCGGGGTTGACAGGGAGGGGTACCCATCCCTTCAAAGGCTAACTAAGGAGTAAAACTGGCAAACCGGAAAATTCGGGGACGGTGCGCGATTTCTCCCCGATTTCCGGGGCACTCTGGTAGCAAAAAGCTCTGGAGTATAATTCGCCGTCATGCGTCTACACCCCTGTCTAGTTCTGTTGCTGATTGCCAGCAGTTGCGCCCAAACGGCCACCAACAAGTCACCTTTCAAATACGAGGAAGTGATGGTGCCGATGCGCGACGGCGTTCGCCTGCAGACGGTGATTCTCACTCCGCTGGAGCAGAAGGGCCCGTTGCCTATCATGCTCCGGCGCACGCCCTATGGAGTCCCGGATAAGGCCCCGGAGATGAGCCCGCCGTATTCAACGATGGTTCAGGACGGTTACATCTTCGTTATTCAGAATCTTCGTGGCCGCTTCAAATCGGAAGGGACATTCCTTTTGTCGTCTTATGTCAATTTGCAGGATCCCAAGTCCACCAACGAGACCACGGACGCATACGACACGATTGACTGGCTGGTGAAGAATGTCCCGGGGAACAACGGCAAGGTAGGTATGTACGGGGTTTCCTATGATGGCCTTACCACGGCGCTGACGCTGCTTCATCCTCATCCGGCATTGAAGGCGATCAGTGAACAGGCCTCGCCGGCCGATCAGTGGATGAATGATGACGATCACCGGTACGGCGCTTTACGCGAGAGTTACGCGTTTGAGTATTCGGTGCTGGAACAGGCGGACAAGAACAAGAACACTCATTTCGAGTTCGAGACCTACGACACATACCAGTGGTATCTCGATCTTGGGCCTATCTCCAACATCAATAGCAAGTACCTGCACGGCTCCATTCCATACTGGAATGACACAGTCGCCCACCCCGATTACGACGCTTTCTGGAAGAAGGAAGCATGGGTCGACCAGTTGCATGCTTCCACGGTTCCCAACCTGAACGTGGCCGGATTCTGGGACCAGGAGGACCCGTGGGGTCCGTGGGAGATCTTTCGCCATGCCGAGGAGAAAGATCCTGAGCATGACAACTTTATGGTTGCCGGACCGTGGTTTCACGGTGGGTGGCACGTGCCCAAAGGCGACAGCATCGGACTGATTCCGCTGGGCGGACACGAAACGGCGCGAGAGTTTCGCGATAACATCGAGGCGCCGTTCTTCCGCTACTATCTCCACGGCACAGGCGAAAAATTCCGATGGCAGGCCAGCATGTTCCAAACCGGCTCGAACACGTGGCACACTTATGCTGCATGGCCACCGCACGAGGCCAAAGCAACGAATCTCTATTTACAGTGTGATGGAACGCTTTCTTTCAGCGCTCCTCAGGAGACACGGACCGGAAAGGGGTATCGCGAGTACATCTCCGATCCGGCAAATCCCGTTCCTTACCGGCAGCGCCCCATCTCGCCTACCTACCCGGGAGGCGATTGGCGGCTGTGGGAAGTAGCCGACCAGCGCTTCGTAGAGCATCGCCCAGACGTACTGAGCTACATCAGCGCGCCTCTCGATCACGATCTCACGGTTACGGGGCGGCTGCTCGCGGATCTGTTTGCTGCAACGTCAGGAACGGACAGTGATTTCATCGTCAAGCTGATTGATGTGTATCCAGATTATGCGCAAAAGAACACGTGGGATGCCGATGCAGGCCCCAAGCCGGGCGAGTACGCACAGTCATTGAATGGATATGAACTGCCTATCGCCATGGAAGTTCGGCGCGGCCGCTACAACAAGAGCTATGAGCATCCGCAGGCTCTCCGGCCGAATCAGCCGGAGGAATGGCAAATCCCGTTGCGCGACCACGACCATGTCTTCCTGAAAGGGCACCGCATCATGGTGCAGGTACAGTCCACATGGTTTCCGGTGATTGATCGCAACCCGCAGAAGTTCGTTCCCAGCATTTACCAGGCGACTACTGCAGATTACGTGACTGCAACCCAGCGCGTGTACTGCTCGTCAGACATGGCATCACATATCGTGCTGCCGGTAGTGAAGTGACGGGAAATTCGGGGGCAGACGCGAAGTTCACCAGCAGCGGTTTCACAACAAGTGGGTGTTAGCGAACAGCCTAATGCCCTCTGTTATCTTCCCGCAGCCACTCTCGCCTGGTCAGACCCTGCAGCTTTGTTGCGGCCGGGAAGCTGCAAAGCAATCCAGCAGGCAATGGGCCATGCGACCAGCCATGACAGCAAGTACCAGTGTGGAAAGCCTTTGCTCCAGTTGATAATAGTGGCGGCGATTCCCATCACTTCTCCCAGGATACAGAACCAGAGCACATGGTGCGCGGCGCGGCCCGGAGCAAAGCGGGCGCAGAGCCACGCGCAGAAAATCGAGATCACCACGAACAACGCAGTGCTGGTGATGAGTGCCGCGTTGGATGGCATGCGACCGCTGACGAAATCGCCGGGGAAAAGACGCGAGAGCAGCGGGTCGGTTGCCAGCACAAGGACAATCGAGAGCAGATAGCAGCCGATGACATCGGCAATGGACTTGAGCACGGTTCGAGCCTCCAAAAGTTGGACACACTTTAGATTGTCTGGCTGAGGAATTCAAGCGGGATATCGTGATAGGAAAAGAGGAACATCTACAGCAAAGGGCGCGAAGACCGCAAAAGGACGTACAGCCGCTTTAATCACACAGGACACGGCGGAGCAGATAGGCAAGAGATTTACCGCGGAGTGCGCAGAGGGCGCGGAGAGGATCAACATCCGTGTAGCGATTCCGGACAGATGCGAGATTGCAGAATACCCATTTTCTGGCACAATCCATTGAAACGGAGGTACTGCGATGAAGGTATCAAGCGGCTTGTTGGTGGGCCTCATCATTCTCACGTTCGGCCCCTTTACGAAAGGGAGCGGTGACACCGCGGGAACGAAATACGTGCCGTTTGTGCCGCTGAGTGAAGATGCCGTCGTGATTCAGGGAGACGTTGAGAAGGAAGGCCAGGAATTTGTGATGCGCATCCGTGAGCTGCGCGGCGGATTCATTCCACCGCATACGCATCCTGTCGACGAGCACATTACGGTTCTGGCCGGGAATGTTTGCCTTGGTACTGGACCGGAATTCGATCGAGCTAGACTGCACTGCCTCGGGCAGGGTGGCTATGCTTTTTTCCCCAAGGGAACAACCATCTTCGGCGAATCGACGGAGCCTGCCACGGTGCAGGTGCACGGTGTGGGCCCGTTCCACCTCCACTGGAAATATCCTTTACAGACATTCGAGTCGTCGGATGCAGCGCAGGCTTTTCGCTATCGCGCCGGACAGAAAATTCGGACGAAGTACGGCGTCGGCACGATTGAGAAGGGATGGCGTAGCGGGCCCATCATCCAATATGAGACTCGAGTTGGCCGCGAACTGGTAATGGCCACCGAGTCAGAGGTGAGCCTGGTGACGGATAGTAAGCTCCAATAAAACACTCCGCTTCGCTCCACCCCACGCCAAATCGGGCTTGGCCAGGGCGCCGGCACTGACAAGTCCGCCAACAAAAAGAAGTAAGCTCCCGGGCTCGCCCCGTGAAGGTAACATGCAGGCTTGCGCACAAAGAAAGGCCGCGCCTCCGGGGCATCGGCCTCCGGCTTCTCGGCATTTAGCCCTTCTCAAAGCGCTACTGTGGGCAGTTCGGACGTGAATCGTGCCATCCGCCATGGATAAAGGCGTATGCCTTATCCGTGAGGTCGCTTGTCAACTGAGGCGTGCTGGCGTACGGATACTGGCCCGAATACAGGGTTGTGATATTCCCCCTGCCCCAGCCGGAAAGATTCACTGACCCTGTGAAATGTTCCTGCCCGTCATTATTGATCGTGTAGGTCAGGTAAAAATTCACAGGCTGGCCGTTGGGTTCGGCAAAACTGTTGCCGTCCGCGCGTCCCATCTGGTTGAGGTAATCAAGGATGTCGCCCTTGTGCCAGCTGCGGCCGGCCGCCGGATCTTGTGCGTTATAGGCGTAGTTGTAGTTGACCATAATGATCAGCCTGGCGTTGCGGATGGGCGCGACAACCGGTTCGCATGGAGCCGGAGCTTGCCTGCGGTGAGCGTTGTATCGAGGTTGCGGAGCCACGCATCCGGCCAGCAACACCAGGGTACCCAGGCCCGCGAAAATATGCAGTCTCATCTTTCATTCTCCTTGGATGAATGGAACTTAGCGTCGGAGGGGGCACAGCCACTGCGGAATACGCTGCGTCTGCTTTGCAGGCAAGTCATACTTGCCACTGCTCAGCGGGCATTCTCGCTGTGTCGTTCGACGATGCTATTGGGGAGGTTTGCCGTGAGTATGCTGCAGGTTCAATCGCAAGTCAAAGGTACTTTAGGAACCACCGGCGGCATCCGGCAAGGTAGCCAATCGAGCGGGCGAAGAGCGGCTGGCGCTGCCAAATCCGGCAAGAGAACAAAGTAAACCGAACGGTGTCGTTTCAAAGAAGCCAACCACAGCTGGCTTTTTTCCCCGATCAGACACCAAAAAAGCCCGCGTTGCAACGCGGGCTTGAAGGTTGGAAATAAGCGATTGTTTAGCTGCCGTTCTGGCAAACAGTCAAATGCTGGCCCTGGAAGGTGAACTCGTTGTTCACTGATGTACTCGGAGGCGCTCCGAAGTAGGGCATAGTGGTCAGATCCTGGAGGTTATATGTGAACCCGCCGAGCGTATACGGGAAGCCACCGAAATTAGCGGTGTTTTCCAGGGGATCACCATTCTCAAGGGTGCCGCAGGGCGTGCTGTTTCCGTTGTTCACTACCAGCGGATCATCCATCCATTCGCCGATCTCGTGCGACAGAGCGGAGACGTCCTGGGAGAAGTCGCCAGGATGATCCACATACGAGAAGACCGCGTAGGACTGCGGAGCACTGGTAAGTCCAAACGCGCTGTGATAGCCGCCGATGCAGCACGAGTGGTTCTGGGTGAGATACGTGTCGTAAAGCACGAAGATGGGAAGCGTGTTGGGCTGGATGGCCGCAGTGTTCTTCATGATGGTCTGGATCTGCGAGTTGAAATAATTGATGTCCACCTCGGCGGCAAGGTGTCCAAAGGGCGTTCCGGTGGTCCCGCTGCGCTTGGGAGGAGTCAATGTCACCTGGGGCTCCAGTGTGGGGCCGCCAAGAAGCACGTGATATCCGGTATGAGCGGAAACGGTGCCCCAGAAGTTGGCGCGCTGGTACGCGTCAACATATTGGGTCGCGCCCATGTCCACTCCGCCCGAGGTGAAATCCACTAAGGAGGAGAAGACCGGGGATGCCACCGTGTTCACTACCACCGTGTTGCCGTTGGACAACACCGTCTGGGGATCAAACGTGTGGGTGCCGACTACCAGCTTGATGGGAATGATGAAGGCCTGAACAGTCGTCGAAGTGCCGGTGGAAGGGGCGGTCCCTACCATGTTGAAGCTGAAGGTCGTACCGCCGGAAACGAACGTACCGTTCCACGTCGTCAACGGAGTTGACGCCGCTTGTATGACGCGTCCATTTTCGACAACGGTTCTGGTGGCGGTTCCCACCGTCAGCTGAGGAGCCAGAACAGTGTGCCGTGGGACGATTTCATCATTCACTTGCATTGGGGTCTGGCCCGGGTTATCAACGTGCTGCGACTGGGCCAACAGTGGAGTAAAACTCAGAGCAAGCAAGAGAATCGCAACTGCCGCCCCTGCTTTACCAAGTGGTATTTTCATCGGTTATCCTTGTGGTGCAAAAGTTCCCCAAAACGTGCTACGAACAGGAGATAAAGCCGAAAGAATTATTAAAAACTCTTAATGTGACCGCGGGAAGACGTTCCTAAAGCTCTAAGAAGCGAATCGAGTTTACCCCGAATTTATTCAACTCACAATCGTTTTCTTCGCGAACTTTGGGGTTTTAGCCCTCAAAGGCAGACAGTCACGCCCCTGCACCACGAAGGGGCGAAAAGGTCGCAAAGGCAGTAGAAGGGAGAAGCACGGGTCGCTGACATTCAACTGCGCGAGAGCACCTGGAAAGCCTGCGGGCGACGTTGACAGCCGCAGGGCCCGGCGGTTCAATATCCGCTATGCGCATGTTCTCCGGCTCAATGCATGTAATGGTGCGCGATCGGGATTCAGCCATTGCGTGGTACAGGGACAAGTTCAAGCTGGGCTCAGGATCACTGCTCGAGATGGAGGATGGCGAAGTCGCGCTGCAATCATCTGACTCCGGGCTCACAATTTCCCTGGGAACGCCAACCGATACCCCTTTCGAAAGGCCGATGCTGGCAACGGGGAATGCGCAAAAAGCCAGGGAGTGGCTGATTGCGTGCGGTGTAAGCGCCGATGTCATTCAGACCGATCGTCAGGGTACCCGCTACTTTGAAATACGCGACCTGGAAAATAATGCTATCGAGATTTTCGAGGAGCCGTAGCCTGCAGAAAAGCTGTTGATAAGGCGAGAAGCTGAATGAGCGCTGCGCCGCCAACTTCAGAAGGCGCAGCTAAGAGCGGGCGAGGTGGAATACGTTAAACAAGCATGCAACGGATCACCCATGAGAGCACGAGGCTAGGAGCGGGATTGTCTCTCAATTTTTTCGAACGCGGTACTAGTTGGGCAACATTCACTTTATCCGTTTGCGGATTCAATTCTGAACGCGTGCTTTGGATGACGTGAATGGAACCAGAGCGCTCACTGAGTCTATACTTCTCGGCGAAAGGAGAGCCCAATATGACCAAGATCATCAGTTGCAGAGATGTTGGTATGGACTGTGATTTTGAGGCTCGGGGTGAAACCGAGCAGGAAATCATGCAGAAATGCGCTGAGCACGCCCGCTCCGATCATGGAATGACGGAGATCCCCGCTGAACTTGCGGAAAAGGTCAGGGCGGCTATCCACGATGAACCCAGGGAAGAGGTAGCCTAGGCCATTCATGTCAGCAGGTGAAAAGCGGTCTGCTGCAAATGGAGGTTGAGTCCGCGAAGGAGTGCCGGGCGCCCCAGGTTTTTTATTCCATTCAAGACTCATCGGCGCCCCACGCCTTTGCGAAAACAAAGATTACACGTTCCGAAGTCCTGAGCCAGCAGCAGGGCCCGGCTTCAATCCAAAGCCGCGATCTTGAATCCTGTACGGCTGCTCAAGCATCTCTTCGCCCATATGCGAACTGCAGGGATGATTGGCGGGCTTGGGCCGCCGTCGACGATTGACTACTACAGCTCTATCATTAGCCGTTATCGCGCCCATAAACCGGATGGCGGGTATCCACACCTGATCATCAACAGTCTTGACGTCGATAAAGGCATCGCCATGCTGGACACTGGCAGGCTGGATGATCTGGCTGATTATCTTGCGGCCGGCGTTAAATCGCTGACGCGTGCGGGCGCCGACTTCGGTTTCATGGCAGCCAACACTCCGCATCTGGTATTCGATGAGGTTCAGTGCCGGTCAGCAATTCCTCTGCTGAGCATTGTGCGTTGCACTGCGGATCACGCAAAGGCGCTCGGGCTCAAGAAAGTGGGCCTCTTTGGAACTGGATTTACCATGCGGGCGGCCTTTTACCCTGAAGAGTTCCACCGAGCCCGGATCGAGCTGATTCGGCCAAAGCAGTCAGAGCAGGAATTTATTCACGGAAAGTACATCAGTGAACTGCTGAATAACTGTTTCCTGCCGGAAACCAGAACTGAGATTCTGCGCATTGCCGATCGGATGAAAGCCAAAGAAGGCATAGAAGCGCTGGTGCTCGCCGGAACCGAGCTCCCACTTTTGCTGCGCAATTCGGGGCACACTGATATTCAGTTTCTTGACACCACTGTGATTCACGTCGAGGCCATCGTGAAGGAGTTGCTGGATTGACAGTGGTATTTCGAACGTTTGCCCAGGGCCGGCTCAGATGGGCTGCGCGGTGATTCATTTTAGATTGACATGACCTGCTTCAGTTTGTTGAGCAGCGTGTCCATTGCTTCGTTGAAGTTTTTTCCCCGCCGAATGAGCGCTGCGCCGCCAACTCCAGGAGGCGCAGCTAAATGTGCGTTCGGAACCGGTCATGCAGACCGCGTTGCTGATCGGGGAGTTTACTGGCGCATGTAGACGGTGGTTTGCTCGTGGGCAGCGCCACTCGCATCTTTACTGTGCTCGCGAACCGTGATTGTCTTGTTATCCTTGGAGAGTGTGATGGTTGCTTTACCAGAACTGCCATCGGCGCCTTTTGTTTCAGAAGTGAACTGATGCGATGAGGGCATTTGGTAGGTGATCTGGGCCACCTCCTTGCCGTCCGCGGTCTGCGCAGATGGAGTTCCCACCTTGCCGTCATAGCTGACAGTGTAGGGCTTGTCGTCCGAGCCCGTCCCCTTGATGGTGTACTTGACTGAGTCTTTGCTGGCGGCATCCACCGTAACCGTTTCCTCTTTCGGAGCCGGGCCGCTGAACTTGGATTTGCTTGTATCCAATTTATAGGTGCCGGCCCATGGGTCAGCACTGGAATTCTTTTTCGTTTGACTGAATGCAA
The DNA here is from genome assembly GCA_035277785.1 of Candidatus Angelobacter sp. Taxonomy (GTDB): domain Bacteria; phylum Acidobacteriota; class Terriglobia; order Terriglobales; family Acidobacteriaceae; genus Angelobacter. The sequence goes on from DATEJX010000225.1 coordinate 12,497, forward strand.
ACGCGGCATTCAGGAGGAGGAGTACAACCAGAAAAGTTTTCATCGTGAGCTCCTTGGTTAGTCGACGTTTACGATTGAGAAAAATGATAGCTCTCAATTGGGTCGAACGCTCGCTGGTTTTTAGAAATTAGTTGCCGATGCAGCCATTCGAGGGTGTGAAAACGTTTTCTCATCCCATGCGGCGCATTCTTGCGCGATTTTTTAGTGAACGCGCAGGATGCTAAGATTGCTTCGCACTACGGAGTTGCCGCTGACAGTCACTGTCTAAACCTCTCTTAACATTGCCTCCGCCCGGTGGTGAGCGTGAGGTGTGTCTTTTCTCCTTCCACAAAGAGAGGAATCTTTTTCATGCGTTTGGAACAATTTGGTTGGAATGATTTTTTTGCCCGGCATCTGCCACAAGATGCAGTTGCCGGACGAGTTGCCGCTGCCAGCCGGGAACATTTTCTGGTCTGGACGGCCGAGACGGAAATCGAAGCCACAGTCAGCGGACGCTTGCGGCATTCTTCTACAGAATGGCCTTTCGTGGGCGACTGGGTTGTACTTCGGCAGGATTCACCTGTTATTACTCGGATTTTGCCGCGCAGGACAAAGATCTCGCGCAAGCATCCAGGAAAAGAAATCAGGGAGCAGATCCTGGCCGCGAACATCGATGTGTTATTCATCGTGAGCAGCCTGGATCGCGACTACAACCCGCGCCGCCTTGAACGCTACCTGGTGCTCGCGTCACAGAGCGCTGTAAGGCCGCTGATTCTTCTGAACAAAGCTGATCTGGTTGATGAGGCTCATCTTCATCCCATTGTGGCTGAAACCAGGCAGCTGAGCGTCGGAACACCGGTTGTGCCGCTAAGCGCTTTGAATGGCCGCGGCATTGATTCCATTGCCGCGTTTCTCGCTGCCGGAGAAACCGGAGCGCTCGTCGGTTCTTCCGGCGTGGGAAAGTCTACCCTGCTGAATGCGCTACTGGCTGAAGAACGGCAACGTACATATCCGGTGCGCAGAAACGACCAGCGTGGGCGCCACACAACCACGCGCCGAGAACTGTTCCTGATGCCGGGCGGCTGGTTGCTGATGGATCTGCCTGGCTTGCGCGAGTTGCACCTCTGGGCTGATCCTGAACAACTTGACACGAGCTTTGATGATATTCAATTACTGGCCGGCAATTGCCGCTTTCGGGATTGCACCCACACGTCCGAGCCAGGTTGCGCGGTCCGCGCAGAACTGGATCCAGGTCGCATGGCCAATTACAGAAAATTGCAGCGCGAGTTGGCCTTTCTTGAGCGGAAGGATGATGCCGTAAGCCGCATGGAGCATAAGCGCAAACTCAAGCAGATATTTCGTGCCCACGAAAGGCAGCAGAGACACCGATCAAAACCGTGATACCTGAGCCCGCTTCCCTGCTATATCGTTCTCATTGCTCTGAGCGGGTTTAGGGTTAAGACGAGCGTGTAGCCGTCTTGCCGGTGTGCCTCCGCACGTTTTGGCATCCGTCTTTTTTGGCCGCGGCGGACGAACAATTCTGGTGTACCTCTTTGGCATGGCCGCTACTGGCGACGGTTTTCTTGTGTACTTTGGCTGCCGCGACGGTGCTGGTTTTGCTCTTCGCAACAGTCCTGTGTGTCGGTTTTGCAGCCGTCAGAGTTTTATGGCTCGATCTTTCTGCCGGCGCACTGTTTTTTGCTACGTGCTTCTGACCGGCTATGTGTTTTTGAGCGGCGGGTTTGCTCACAGCCTGCGAACTTACGGTAACTGTGTTCCGCCTCGGCTGTCCTTTTAGCTGACTTGCTGATTTCTCGTCTTTCCTCTTGTGATGGAAGTGCGGCAGTGACCACCAGTGTTTGCGATGCCCCTCATTGTTCTTGGCCTCGGTTTTATCCTGCTGATGAGTGGTGATCGGCTTGTCCGGTTCCCGTTCGCTGTACTTGTTCTGAATCTGATCGTACAGGTTAGCGGTTCCGTCCTGCGCCTTGGCAATGCGCGGAGCCGCCAGAGAAATCATGATGATCGAAAGTAATATCCATCGTGATTTATGCATGCTTCTCCCCCCCCAGAATCGACTTCGCGTCCGCACCATAGACTGCAGCTGATTATGCGCTGAACAGGGCCAGGATTCCCGTATCGGTAGTACAACCGGACCACCACACATTGAACATGAACTCGCGGTTCAGCGGACATGACCGCTCAAACTGCAAGATGCCACAACTCCGAATGCTTTTTCTGTTTAGTAGTTTCAGATTTTCCTGGAGTACCTGTTGTATGTGCGGGCAGAGGTAGCGTCAGCAATATTGGGGCGTGTACATCAATCGGGGAGCTTCTCTGTGTTTTGCTTGAACAGGTCGTTCTCTGGAGAAGCATACACACGAACGACTTTGATTGAATACGACTGGGCTTTCAAACAATCAGCGCCGCGGAACTGAGTTCGGCGGCGCTGGTTCGGATGAGGTACTGGTGTCTTCTTTGAGCTGGTTCAGCTTTAAGCTGCTGTTAGAGCCATTGCCGGTGCAAAGCTTTATTCTTTTTCCAATGTCGCTTTCAGGTTGGTTTCTGATCCGGCATAAACTGCCAATTGTTTGCTCCAGGCTTTGAATCCCTGCTGTGACACCTTTACAGTATGCTTGCCGGGGGCTAGCCTTAGCGTTGCCGGGGCATTACCTACCAGATCGTCATCCACGTAAACCTCGGCGCCTTCCGGTACTGACGTGACCATGATTTTGCCTTTATCACTTTCTGTTGCCGGGGCTGGCGCCGCTTTATCTGACTTGGTCATGGAAGGTTCATTGGGGACGGCCTTGGCCTCAGGTACGGGAATAGCTTTCTCCTGCGGTTTCACCGAAGAGGCTTGTTTCGGATCACCCGCCAGTTCATCAGCCACTTGCTGATAGAACTTGTCTGCCATGCGGTCACCTGCGCCCCATGACATGCCTTTCTTGTTTTGCACGTTGATAATGAGCGTTGCCTTGCTGTCACCTTCCGGCTCCACGGAGGCATTGGCTACAAATCCTTCTGATGTAAAAGACCGCCCGGTTTCGAAAGCAAACATCAGCTGCTTCTCATCTACGTAGGTCACCACGTGCCGTTCGCGGGCGGTACGCAGAGCAGCCGTAAACAGTTGTTCCGCAGAGTTGTTGTAGGTTTTTTTCTTTGGTTTTGCGTGCGCATAAACCGGCAGCAGCGCGGCGAGAATGGCAAGGATCAGTAAACGAGATCCAATCGCATGTCTCATTGAGACTGCCTCCAAAAAGAAATTCAAGGGGGTCGAATGGAAGGATTGTACAACGAATTTAAGAGAGCGCTAAACTTCTAGTTTCCTTTTGGGAATGTCGGGGGTCCCGGTACCTGCCTGCCCCTGACCGCCAACCTTGCCAGCGCAAAAACTTAGGTAAGAAAATTTCTGGTCCGTGGAACCAGAAACTTGCATCGAAGAAAACTGATGTCCAGCAAAATCAAGTCACCCAGCCAGCCCATCTATCCCCGCGCTGCGAGTTCGCAGCCGAAGCTCGTTCCTGCCGTCCAGAAGACCAGCCTCGATGCGCAGGCAGAAGAGATCCGCAAAGCGTGGCTGCAACGGCCGCCTGCTCGTTCCGGATAGCTTTGGTGATAGGTGCCGGGCGCTTCAGCGAAGCACCAGGTCCGCGTATTCCGGATGCTTCTTGAGATAGGCGGCCACGAACTCACAGACCACGTCAACGCGTTTTCCGTTCGCGCGCGCCCATTCCAGTGCTTCGTGTGCCAGCTCAGAAGCCAGGCCCATTCCCTCCATCTCCTTTGGCACCTCCGTGTGAATCAGTTGAAGCACGTTGCCGGCGAGGTTATATTCCAAAGAAGCAATATGGCCATCGCGTTCAATCTCAAACCGGCCTATCGTCACCTGCTGTTTGCCTGCTTCTGATCTTTTCGCCATGACCACCTCGCACCCGGCTTGCTGCTTGTTCGCGCTGCTATAGGCGCGCCGCCGCTTTTTCCGCCAGATAATGCGTTGCTTTATCGTTGGCAGCCGCATCGTTAGTAAGCGGACCAAACACCTTAACGTATCGCTGGCCTTTGCGCACGTTGTACCCAATGAACCGTCCGGCAAAGGCGTCATCGCCCAGCCCACGCACGTCTTTCACTTCCTTGCCGTCCACCATGCTCTTCTTCACCATGTCCCAGCCCTGGGCGGAGAGCACCACCACAATGATCTCGTGAATCTTACCCTCCTTAGCCGGCTTCAACCGGCACTCATCCATTCCCGTTCTGGGGTTGTGAGTTGAAGCCATGGTTGCGCCTTTGCCCAGTGCCGCTTCGGCGTCGGCCTGGGTCAGGAGTGAACACGGAACATTGGCCGCTGGCGGAGATAACGTCATGGCTGCCGTATTCATCGGACGCAGAAAAGGAATGGTTATACCAAGTGCAAGGACTGCCACAAGAAGAGAGCGGGGATCGCGAATGTGCATAGGGCTAACATTTTACTTTGTCCGTCGTGGCGGCCGATTCTCGTTTCGGCGTCACAAGCTTTCCTTACTTCCTGCATGAGGACAACTGATTTCAGCAGCATGCCCACGGGTTGCATCATCCGCTTTCGTTGTCTGCTGATGAAGCTTGGTGTGACTCCAGTCACGCCTGCCATGTGATCCAGGTCACCGACCGCGCATCGCTTTAATGAGAACCTTTACGCAGGGAAGACCTTCTCAAAGCTGCGCCAGCTTCCCAACTTCCGGGCCCAACCCAGGGATCGTAAATCATCCAGCTCGCTAAACAGTTTTTGGACTGAGGCTGTGACGCATGATTCGAATCGCTGGAGGTGAAGTGTGCGGATTCTCATTGTTGAAGATGATCCTCGCCTGTCCAGGACTCTCATCAAAGGTCTTGAAGCAGAACACTACGCTGTTGATTTGGCCACAAACGGAGAAGAGGGCCTGCAACTGGCGCTCGAAGTTGATTATGACGCGCTGGTGCTCGACCGGGTTCTGCCCAAACTTGATGGATTGACCGTTCTGCGCAAGCTGCGCAAATCCGGCAGTGAGACGCGGATTCTATTTCTCAGTGCACGCAATGAAATTTCGGACCGCGTATTGGCCCTGCAAACGGGAGCAGATGATTTCCTGGCCAAGCCTTTTTCGTTTGACGAACTGCGGGCGCGCCTGCATGCTCTTCTTCGCCGTCCCCAGGAATTGCTGGATACGCTAAATGTGGATGATCTGCAGCTTGATCGCGTGCGACGCCTGGTGACCCGGGCCGGTAAGCTGATCAAGCTCACCCAGCGTGAATACGCGGTGCTTGAATATCTCATGCGCAATGCCGGCCGCACTGTCACTCGCACCATGATTGTGGAGCACGTTTGGAACCTCGGCTTTCAAGGCCTTACTAATATTGTTGATGTGTACATTAACTACCTGCGGATCAAGGTGGACTCTGGTTTCAGCAAGCGCCTGATCCATACGGCGCGAGGAATCGGTTACCAGATCTCAGCTGAAGCTGATGAAGGACGTTTCATCAGCTAAGGCGAAGTTTACAAAGCAGACTGCTGCGCCGTGTGGGCCGCCCCTCAGCCCACATGTTCTTGCTGAACATCTGGCCGCCGTACACTCTGCGCAAGCGTCTTCTTCAACCATTTCGCCACGAGCGTCTGTTTCACAAAGTGGAGCCTTATTTCCTCGGACGTAACCGTGATCCATTCGCTGTATCCCGGATAAGGTTCTCCGTTCAGATCCAGTGCGCGCACTTCTACCCGGCCCGCTTTGATGCGGTATTCGTTTACAGAGCTACCAGTTTTTTCGCGGACCTTTAGGCGCGGTGTCCAGGCAAGAACAGGCAAGATAACCTCCCCCGAAGCAATCAACAGCCACTATTCAGTACAACTGGGCAGAACAAGTTGTACTGTGAGCAGAAACAGCGCACTACCTCTTTTTCTACTTACGAATGCACAATATTGTTCTTAATCCTGATTAACAGCAGGGTTTTCTTTGCTTCTGGCAATATCTTCGACGACCGCACCGGTTACGCGAAGGTAATCTGCCGGTTGAAGAATGATCTGCGTACCGCGCACGCCGGCGGAAATGGAAATCTTGTCCCAGAGCTCGATGGTCTGATCCGCATAGACAGGAAAAGCTTTCTTTGCTCCCAGCACAGTGACCCCGCCACGGATATAACCTGTCAGCGGCTGTACCTCTTTCAACGGAACAAGTTCTATCTTGCGATTTCCGGAACTTGCTGCCAGCGCCTTCAAATCGAGTTCAGCGTTGGCCGGAACTACCGCAAAGCACGGTCCGTTGCGGTCGCCCCGCGCTAACAAGGTTTTGAACACCTGGTCGGCCGGCATTCCGATCTTGGCGGCCACAGATTCTGCCGCCAGGTCTTCCGGATCCACAGCATACTCCCGCAATTCGTAGCTTATGCCCAGGCTTTCCAGCAGCCGCACGGCGTTGGTTTTCATTCAGATAGTCTAATTAAGAGAACATTGAGATTGGGGATCTATCAAGCCAATGGTGACCTTGTTGAAGGAAGAGATAGTCAAAGCAAAACATTTCTGGTGAATTTAAGAGATGATCGAAACTGACGAACAGTTAAATCATTCAACAACTATCTTATCTCGCATACTTAATAATCCGTGACCGTCCAAAGCTTGCTGCGTGGTCCGGATCACAGGTATTGGGCGGGCACACATGCATTTCCTCCAGAATTGCCAGGATTTGTTCGTTAGGACTCGCAGCGATAAACACTCCGCAGGATGGGCAATAGGCCTCAATCAATCTATGGCGATTTTGTACACGCGATGGGAATTCACTCGACAAGATTCTGCTCTTTTGTGCCTTTGTCTATTAGAGCCGTCGAGTGCAGCGGAAATATAGGCTGCTGCAAATTCCATTTGAAAATGCGGATTGAATTAGAAAGCTTTTACTTGCGTTTGCCTTTTTTCGGTGCAGCTTTCTTTTGGACACTCTTGTTTGGTGCCTTGGCTGGCGCAGCTTTCTTGCCACTGGCTTTCGCAGGTGTGGGCTTTTCTTTTTGAGCAGCAGGTTTTTGAGCTGCTGTTTTTGCAGGAGTGGTACTTGCTGTGGCTGCTGTTGCCGGCGCGGCTGTCCCTTTTGCTGCGGGCTTTGCCGCTGCAGGAACTGGCGCAGGCGCGACAGAATCCCCCGCTGCTACTGCCCCAGAAATTGTGCCAGCTGCGTTCTTGGGCTTGCGTCCTCTCTTTTTCGGCGCCACTGGCAGGGGCTGTCCATCAGGTCCAAGGACAGGAGCAGCCTCCTTCTTGGCCGCGCGGCCACGACGCGGAGGCGGTGGCGGGGGCGGAGGTTCCGGTGGAGAGTACGGGGTGAGGAACTTCACAATCTCATTGTGAGTACGCAGCTTTCCGTCCAGCAGCAAAAGGAAAGCTTCTTCCATGATCTTTTTGTAGTCCGGAAGCTCCGGGGTGATGCGCATCTCCGGCATTTCCGGGAAGGGCAGTTTCTGCTTGAGCAGCGGCCATTTGGTGAGGAAATTCTTAAGCTTTTGCTCCACAGCGGCCGGACGAGACGTGATCGCTGTAAACAGCACCGTTTCCGGACGGCTTCCCATCAGGAACTTCCACGTTGCTGATGGAGTTACCAGATCTTTCGCCATCAGTCGCTTTGCGAAATCTTTGGCGTCGTCTTCCAGATTGCGCCAGCGCTCGACAAATCCTTTGTTCGGGATCTGGCGCTGCATGCCTGAAATGTCTTTGTCCCCCAGCTTCTTGGTCAGGTAGTACATCACAATAGGGCTGGCGTCCGGGTTGAGTCCCAGGTCCTGAAGCTGCTGCTTCACCTTGGCCATCTGGTTCAATCCGGGGGCGTCAACTTTTGCCACCGAAAGATGCGGGACAAGCACCTTGAGCCAGCCTTCTTTTTCCAGTGCCTTTAGCACCTCGATCGGCTGGTCCTCATGCGCCAGTTGTTCAATTTCGTGCCCCATGGTCCGATCTGAGATGTTCTCGATGTAGTTGTTTTCTTTGGCCGCATCGTAACGGGCCTGGGTACGCTCTTCCAGAGTCCAATGGAAACGGGTGGCCAGTCGCGTGGCGCGGATCAGCCGCGACGGGTCTTCAAAGAAGGCATAATTCTGCAAAATTCGCAGCGCCTTGGCCTCAATGTCCGCCATACCATTAAAGGGATCGGTCAGCAGCCCGCGCGATCCGGGATTGAGCGAGAGCGCCATGGCGTTAACCGTGAAATCACGCCGCCGCATGTCGTCATAAATGGTGCCGGGAGTGATCTCGGGTGGCTTGCCGGGCTTCTCATACCGCTCAGATCGCGTGCTCGTGACTTCCGCGCGCACATTGCCGGGCAGCAGCAACATCAGCGAACGCGTATTTTCGTCCGTCCCTTCCACTACGGCTCCGGCCTTTTCGAATTCCTTTTGCAGTTTGAGCGCGTTGCCCTGTACTGAGAAATCAAGATCGCGGATGATAAATCCGCTGATGATGTCACGCACCGCGCCGCCGGTTAGAAAAACGTTCATCTCGTGCGCGCGCGCCACCTCGGTCACCAGCGTGAGAGCACGCTGCTGATCCGGTGTAAGCCGGGTCTCCATCAGGTAAATGAAATCTGGCATCAGCTTACGGACACACTTCAACCAGCCTGGGAACCTCCCAAACTGGCCAAGCCCTCTCCTGGTTCTGCGTAAGTTGCACTGTATACAAGACTTAGACGGCTACAGCAGGAACCTGCACAAACTCGAAAGACTATCATAAACGTTAACCTTTTGGCTACCCTGCCGCTTGGAAAGCCGGGGTGGCATCTTTGATGCCCGCCAATCATGCGAGAATCAGTGCTTGGAAGATGCCGTCAACGCATAAAAAAGTGATTGTTCGCAAAGCCGGGCGCGATTCCCTGCGCGGATACGTCTCTCCCAACTTCATCGTGGAGGGCAAGCTCGAGCTGTTGAACCAGTCCGGCAAGGTCGTGCTGATCGACCTCAATGAAATCAAAAGTGTGGATTTCGTGCGAGATTTCAACGATCCCGCCACTCCGGGGCGCAAAACCTTCACCACCCGTCCGCGCACGGAGGGCCTCTGGGTGCGGATCAAATTCGTGGACAATGACATTCTTGAAGGCATGATGCCCAACGATCTGGTCCAGCTTTCTCCTGACGGCTATCTCATTACCCCTCCTGACACGCGTGGCAATGTGCAACGCGTGTTTGTGCCCAAGAGTGCACTGGAGGAGATGAACGTCCTTGCCGTGATCGGCCGTCCGGATGCCCGCCGCAAAGCCGAGAAACCGGAGGATGCCCGCCAGGAGCGCTTGTTCACCGAGCAATGACCTTTTGGCCCTGACACTTCCCCGTATACAAATTACAATCACGGGTTCGGGATTGTGCAGGATTGTCGATGAAACTCAAGGAACTTGCTGCAAAAATTGGCGCAGGGCTGGAGCCCGCTGAGTCGGACTTCGAGGTAACCGGAGTGGCGCCCATTGAATCCGCCGCGCCGGGAACCGTCACCTTTATTGCCAATCCAAAGTATGCTCCTGCCGCCCGCACTACGCAGGCTTCCGCGATCATCGTGGATGAAAAATTTCCTGAGGTGGGAAAAGCTCTCCTGCGCACACGCAATCCGCATTTTGCTTATGCCCGTGCCGCAGAACTGTTCCATCGTCCACCACAGTACGCCGCGGGCATTCACCCGACCGCTGTTGTCGATGCTTCTGCCCGCATCGGAGCCAACGCATCGATTGGCCCTTACGTTGTCATTGAGCGCGACGTGACCATCGGCGAGAGTTGTACGCTTCTATCACACGTTGTTATTTACCGTGGTGTGACCATTGGCAACAACTTTTTTGCTCACGCGCATGTCTCTGTCCGCGAGCACTCTGAAATCGGCAACAATGTCCTGCTGCACAACGGCGTTGTTATCGGAAGCGATGGTTTTGGATTTGCCAAAGACGATCGGGGAAACTGGTATAAGGTTCCGCAGTCCGGCAAAGTGGTGATTGAAGACAATGTTGAAATTCAGGCGAACTCATGTGTCGACCGCGGCAGCATGGGCGAAACCCGCATCGGGCGCAATACTAAGATCGATAATCTGGTTCAGGTCGGGCACAACTGCATCGTTGGAGAAAATTCTTTGCTCTGCGCCCAGGTTGGTCTTGCCGGTTCAACTGAGCTCGGCAAAAATGTAATCCTGGCCGGACAGGTTGGCGTCGCCGGCCATTGCAAGGTGGGTGACGGCGTCGTCATTACAGCACAGAGCGGAACGCATGGTGATATTCCCGCCGGGTCAGTGATCAGCGGCTTTCCGGGTTTCGATAACAAACAGTGGCTTCGCAGTGTAGCAGTCTTTAATCGCTTGCCTGAGCTTGCTCGCGCAGTGCGCGAGCTGACCAGCCGGCAAAAGAAGGACGAGGGCTGATGGACGGAAGCAAAACCGAAGGGAAGAAACCGATCCGTGTCCTTCTCCTCGATGATCGTCATGACAACCTCATTTTGCGGGCTGCGATTCTGCGCAGTCACGGGTATGAAGCGGTAACTTCCGCCTCGGTAGAAGAGGCGGAAACCTACCTCGAAAAGATTGATATCGCGGTTCTCGACTACCACCTCGGCGCTGGGAAATTTGGTACAGAAGTCGCACAGTCATTGCGTGACAAACGCCCCGAGGTGCCCATCATCATTCTTTCCGCGACACTGGAGCGCAAATTCGGCGGCGTGGAAGACATGCATCTGCTCAAGGGTTACAGTTCAGTGGATGATCTCCTGGGTGCGTTGCGTTCATTCGAAGCCAAGCGCCGCGGCAAACCGGTGGTCGTGGATGCCCGTGATTTTTTCTACTCACGCATCGCCATGGCCATGGGAGATGATGTGGTCCTGGAAGTGCTCGATCGCGACGGCAACTGGCAGTACGTCAACGAATATTTCGCCCGCCTGTACGATAAGAAACGGACATGGTTTATCAGCAAGAACCGCTTTGACGAGTTTCCCGAGTTGGGCGGCGAGTGGAAAGACATTATTCGCACTGTTGCCGACACACGCGAGACCTACGTGGACCGCAGCTTTCGCGGCCTGCCTCACCTCCCCAGCAGGAAACATCGTCGCTGGAACTGGAACATCCTGGTCTTTCCGCTGAAACTGCATGACAACCGTAACGGTGTTGTGCTGAGCGCACGGGTGATTGAAAAAAAATGAAAGCCGCCACGCGTACCTTACTGTTTGTTACCCTTACCGTGCTTGTGGGCTGCCGCTCCCGCGTAGTTAACATAAAGCTCATCAACACCAGCCAGAAGCCGCTTTCCATCATCGTTGTGGATTATCCCACTGCGACCTTTGGCGTAGACAAACTCGAGTCTGGAGCAACCTACCAGTACGCCATCAAGCCTCTCGGCACCGGCCCGTTAAACGTTCAATTTACTGATGCTGACGGTCATAACCACACCTACACCGGCCCGGCGCTGCACAAAAACGATGAAGGCTCGGTTACCGTGCAATTGACCCAGAATGCCGCATCTGCTCAGAGCAGCGTTTCACAGCCATAATCAGGATAACGTCCCATTCCGATCCTTTTATTGTCCAACCAGTCTGTTTTGAGAGTAAAATTCGCCGCGAATTCTGGGGCCACAGGTTTCTTTATGCCAGGAGTCCAATCCGCGACTTCACCAGGAGGGAAGCGATGTCAGATCACTCTGCCCACGATCCACATCTACCGGCAACTCATCACCACCACGACTGCGGGAACCTGTTCGGATGCGGCGACGAAAAGGGAACCGGAATCATTCGTGAAGACATTAAAGACGCTGCTGTATCCCACCGTAGTTCTGACCGCCTGTTACGCATGGATGAACTCAATCAGGAAAATCTTGACGGCTACCTGACGGCGCGTGGCCGCGGCCGTCGTACACTTCTCCGCGCCAGCAGCTTTATGGGTGCGCTGGCTGCGATCGGCCCAATGTTCAGCAAACTCGCTTACGCTGCTGCCGAAGGTGAGCCTTCCGGTATGCAAAAGAAGGGCGTGAAACCAGGCAGTACAAAAAAGGAAGATGAAGGTCATGTGCACGCTGTCGAATCCAACAAAGACACCGTCCATCTCGGCGTCTATGACACCAATCTCCCGCCGATCATAACCGTCGATTCCGGCGATACTATCAGTTATCCCAATACCTGGTCGCACTTCCTCAACCAAATGGAGCCGGGTGTTTCTGTAGACAAGTTGGCCCAGTGGAGAAAGGACAATCCGGGCAAGGGCCCTCACTCCATTATTGGTCCTGTAGCGGTTAAAGGCGCCGAACCAGGAGACGTGCTGGAGGTCCGCTACAAGCGTCTTCAACCTGATAACTGGGGCGCCGTGTTCAATAACCCTGGCGCGCTTAACACTGGATTGCTTCCTTCTGATTTTGCGCAAGGGCAGGTCAAGTATATGGACCTCGACCTAAAAAAGATGAGTGCCGAGTTTGCGCCCAACATCCATGTTCCGCTGCAACCTTTTCAGGGGACACTTGGACTGGCGCCGCCTGACGGTTACTTCCCGCCGCTCAGCCCTGGCGTTACCAGTTCCGTACCTCCCGGCCCGCACGCCGGTAACACTGACCTTCGCGACATGGCAGAAGGCTCAACCATGTTCATTCCTGTATGGAAAGCAGGCGCTCTGATTTACACGGGAGATTCCCATGCCGTCCAGGGCGATGGAGAAATCTGCCTCACCGCGCTCGAAACCCGTATGAAAGAGATGCGGATCCAGGTTTTCCTGCACAAGCAGAAGAACTTTGCCTGGCCCATCGCGGAGACGCCTACCCACTGGTTCTTGCTTGGGCTCGACAAAGACTTGAACAATGCCATGCAGTTGGCCGCGCGGAATGCCATCAAGTTTGTCTCTTCGCGCGCCAAAATCACCGAACTCGATGCTTACGCTCTCTGCAGCATCGCCGTAAGCTTCCGCGTCACCCAGGTAGTGGACATCGTCCGCGGGGTGCACGCCATGATTCCCAAAAGCCTCTTCTCTGGACAGTTGAAAGAGGAGATGAAGGTGGTGTGAGTTAAAGGAACGAGCCGCGAATCAACGCGAAAGAAGCGAAATTTGTTGATTCGTGTTTATTCGCGTAATTCGCGGCAAAAAACTATCTTCGCTCGGCAGGCAGTGCGCTATTGATCGTCTGGCGCACTGCCTCCATCAGCTCTTCTCTGGTAGAAAACTGCTTTGGATCAATCGGCGAGTGAAAGACCAGCGTCGCCGTTCCGCTCTTCGCAAGGATACGTCCTTTGGGCAGCATCTCTTCCGTGCCCAGGATTGTTACTGGGACAATGGGAAACCCGGTCTCCGCCGCGAGGTGAAACGGCCCTTTTTTGAACGGAAGCAGACGGCCGTCCGGCGAGCGGGTACCTTCCGGATAGATTGTCATGTTAATCCCGTGCCGCATTACTTCGCCGGCCCGTTTTATGCTCTGCAGGGCTGCGTCACGATTGCGGCGCTCCACCGGTACAATCTCGGCCAAGTCCAGTGCCTTCCCCAGTATTGGAATTCGCCAGATTTCTTTCTTCGCTAGAACTGACGTACGCCGTGGAATCAACGGAACCAGGACCGGAGGATCCAGGTTGGAAACGTGGTTGGACATGAAGATGTATGTTCCCGCAGGATCGATCTTTTCGAATCCCACCAGCTTGATCTTTGCTCCGGCAATGCGCGCAGACCAATGCGCCAGCCCCATGCCGACGAAATAAAGAAACCCGACTCTGCCGGTGATGAATGTCCAGGGAAACGCAATGAATGCTGCTGGTGGCACCAGAACGACCAGGAAGAGAAGCGCAAGGAATGTGCGGACCGCCCCAACCGCTGTTCGAATCATGTCTGCGCGGCGCCGCGCAACTCCTCCAGCTTGCGCGGAAGCTTCTCATAAATTCCACCGAATCCGCCGTTGGAAAGAATGGCCACCACGTCGCCGCTCTGCAGTTCCGGCGAGATAGACTCCACAATGGCGTCTGCGTCCGGCATTTCGCGGGCAGGCTTGCCATTTTTCTTGATTCCGTTGACCACGGATGAAGTGGTGAGGCGTTCGTTTTCCGGAACTGCTTCAGGCTTGAAAATGCTGGTGATCACCACCTGATCAGCCATGGAAAGGCTGGCGATGAGATCTTTCTGCAGCACTTTTCTACGCAGCGTGTTAGAACGTGGTTCAAATATCGCCCAGAGCCGCGCCGCGGGATAACGGGTACGAAGTGCTTTCAAGGTGGCTGCAATTGCCGTGGGATGGTGGGCGAAATCGTCGATTACCGTAATGCCGTCCACCTCAGCCCTGATTTCAAGACGCCGTTTTACGCTCTTGAATGCCTTCAACGCTTCCGCGATTACAGCAGGTTCAATTCCGTAATGCGACGCCATTGCCGCCGCGGCTGTCGCGTTCAACACGTTGTACTCACCGGCGAGCGCGAACTCAAAAGTCTGCCATGGCTGCCCTTCACGCAATACCTGCCACGTGGTCAGGTCCTGATCAAACTGCAAGCTTGTAATGCGCCAGAATGAATCCTCGCGTAAACCGTAGCGCTCCACCGGCGTAAATGCTTTGGCCAGGCACTCATCTACATTGGCATCGGCATCATAGGCAACGATCTTGCCTTTTCGAGGAACCAAATTGACCAGCCGCTTAAACGCAATCTTTACCGCTTCAAGATCTTTATAAATATCAGCATGGTCAAATTCGACAGATGTCAGAATGACAGCCTGCGGAAAGTAATGCAGAAACTTGGGGCCCTTGTCGAAGAACGCCGTATCGTACTCGTCACCCTCAATGATGAAATGCTTACCCTGGCGCAGCGCAAAGCTGCTGCCAAAATTTTCTGCAATCCCGCCTACCAGAAATGATGGATCTTTTCCCGCATGCTGAAAAATCCACGCCAGCATGGATGTGGTCGTGGTCTTTCCGTGCGTGCCGGCGATCACGATAGGTTCGCGCGTGCGCAGAAAAAAGTCGTAGAGCGTATCCGGCATGGAGCGGAAAGAAATGCGCTGATCGAGTACGTGCTCCAATTCCACATTGCCTCGTGAAATCGCATTGCCGACAATGACCCAGTCCGGGCGTGGCTTAAGATTGGTTTCTGCGTACGGCTGCGCGACAGGAATGGACATGGCGGCCAGGAAATCCGACATCGGCGGATACGCCGCCGCATCCGATCCCGTGACTTTCAAGCCTCTTTGCTTCAGCAATCCTGCCAGTGACGCCATGGCGGTGCCGCAAATTCCAATAATGTGTACGTGCTGCTGGTCCATTGAATCCAGATTAAATAGGAAGGATGAAATAGCAATAAAGACTCACATATAAAAGAA
>DATEJX010000226.1:0-5525 GCA_035277785.1 Candidatus Angelobacter sp.
TCCGTATGAGCAGCAGGCCAAAGAAACGGCGCGCCTGGTAGCAGAACAAATTCCTGGCGTCACCAATGATTTGCGGCAATTTGCGTTTCAAAGTCAGGGAATGTCCGGCGGGCCATGGCTTGGACCAACGGTGGAATCGGCTATTTTGGAATCCAAAAAGCAGGGCCACAAAGGCGTTGTGATCGCGCCCATTGGATTTGTCTGCGATCACGTGGAGGTTCTGTACGACATTGATATCGGATTCCGGCAGTTTGCCACCGACGAAGGAATGAAACTCTGGCGGCCTGAGTCGCTGAATGATTCGCCCACGTTTATTGCCGCTCTGGCCAGCCTGGCCTCAAGCCGGCTGGGAGTTGCAGCAGGAGCGCTCTCGCCATCACGATGAAGCGCATTGCCATCGTCGGAGGCGGCATTGCCGGCCTTGCCACCGCCTTTTATCTGGAGCGCGCGCGCCGCGATGGCGCAGCGTTGGATTGGGTTCTGCTGGAAAAATCAGGGCGGCTTGGCGGAGTTATCCGCTCCGAGCAGTGCGATGGATATGTGCTGGAAGCCGGGCCAGATTCTTTCCTGACCATGAAACCCGCGGGCGCGGACTTTTGTCGCGACTTGGGCATCGCCGATCAACTGATCAGTTCCAATGATGCCGACCGCAAGACTTACATAGTCGTGAAAGGCAGGCTACTACCTCTGCCCGAAGGTCTGGAATTCATGGTGCCTACACGCATCCTGCCCATGGCCACTACGCCCCTGTTTTCCTGGTCAACCAAGCTGGGAATGGCGAAAGAGTGGTTTTCCGCTGCGGGAAGTCACAATGGCGATGAATCAGTTGCTGATTTTGTGCGACGACACTTTGGCCAGGAGATGGTAGACCGCGTGGCAGAACCTCTGCTGGCAGGAGTCTACGGAGGCGATGCGGACCAGATGAGCGTGCGCGCAGTACTGCCGCGCTTTGCCGAGATGGAGCGCGAATCAGGCAGCCTGGTGCGCGCAACCCTGAAAGCAAAAAAGTCGAGAACCAAGTCGGCTGCTCCCTCGCAACCGCTGTTTACTTCCCTCAGGAACGGAATGCAGGAGATGGTGAATGCTGCCGCAGCAGCGCTGGCCATGGACCACGTGCGCCTGGGCCAGACGGTGACCGAGATTGAGCGCTGCGGATCAGGCTGGATAGTGAAGACCGAATCGCGCAGCGAGCCCTTTGATGCGGTCATACTGGCAACGCCTGCTCAGTCATCGGCCACGCTTCTGCGTGAGGTTGATCAAGCGCTGGTGAGTGGGCTGAGACATATCAAGTACAGTTCTTCAGCGGCTGTTGTGCTTGGCTATGACCGGCCCATTTCTCTTCCTGCCGGCCATGGATTTCTGATCCCGCGCACGGAAGGCGGCAAGATGCTTGCCTGTACCTTTGTGCACCGGAAGTTTCCCTTTCGCGCACCGGAAAGAGCTTCTCTGCTGCGCTGCTTTGTTTCCAGCTCGCGCGTGCCGGACCTTATCGCCCAAACCGACCACTGGCTGCTTTCCACCATGCTGGCTGAGATAAAGGAAATACTGCACGTGACGGAAACTCCGCTCTTCGCGCACATTTATCGCTGGGATTGCGCCTTGCCACAGTATTCCACTGGACATCTGGAACGCGTAGCCGAGATGGAGAAAATTTTGGCAGGCATGCCTGGGTTGCAGATGATCGGCAATTCGTTTCATGGAGTAGGCATTCCTGACTGCATCAAGTCAGGCAAAGCAGCGGCGGAGAAATTTATTTCGCAGTAGCTCGGCTGGCCTTCTTTTTTGCTTTACCGGATCGCTTGGGCTTGCTGCTCGCCAATTCCATTTGCAGCTTCTTCGGCAATTTTTCAAGTACAAGTTGGTAGGAGTGGTGGATCAACTCCTTGATTTCGTGTTGGCGCAAAGCGTCCATCTTGGTAAAGGCCACCCAGTGGTTGCGCGCCATGTAAGGAGCAGGGATGATACCTTCAATCTCCACCAGTTCGGCAAAGCGCTCTGGCGTGCACTTGAACGCGATTTTGGTCGGGCTCAGTGCGGGTTCAAGGTTAACCACGCAGTACATCCTCCCGCCAATGCAGAAGAGCAGATCATGCACCCACTGGATCTTCTCGGTTGTATGCGGCTGAGCCAGGCAGACGCTGCGGACCCAGTCAATGTAGGAAGACATGGAGCAAGAGTATAGCCAAAAGTGGCTGTTTCAGGTATTCAGCTGCTCCGAAGATCCGAGTATTCACGTGCTTTAGCAGCTTCACATGCCGGGTCCATCATCGTCATCGCCGGTCATGCCCGCAAACGGATCATCGTCATCGGCTGCGCTGCTGAAGGCCGATTTGAGAGAAGCCTGGTCACCAGAGCTCTTGCCTTTGTTTTTCTCCTGCATTTCCTTCTGGCGCTGCTCGCGAAGCTGTTTGAGCTGGTCTTTCTGTTCCGGCGTCAGGATGCTGAACATCTGCTGGTGCGACTGCTTGCGCAACTGCTGCATCTTGTCGCGCTTCTGTTCGTCGCTGAGCGAGCTGTCTTTGTGGATGGTCCTGGCCTGCTTCATCATCTGCTGGTGAATCTGGTGAAACTGCTGTTTCTGGTCGTCGGTAAGGTTGAGCTTTTGCGCGAGGGCACCCATGCCTTGTCCGCCACGCATGCCACGCATCCCACGGCCACGATGCGGATGGTCCGACTGCGCTGTCGCGTCGTCATTTTGGGTTTGTGATTGGTTCTTGTCCGGCTGCTGCTGGTCAGCTTGCTGGGCGCGCAGCCCGACGGGCAACAGCATGGCCGTTGCGGCTGCAAGCGTCAAAATCCGGTGAAGATGGTTCGGCATCAGGTTCCCCCTTTTTCGGCACATTCTAACCCTGGATTCTTGATAAAGTTTCCTCATCCAGACCGGAGTAAGCCGTCTCAGCTATCCATTAGTAACTTTTGGGTTGCCGGCGGGTTTGGTTATTCTGGGCCAACATCACCCGGGGGAAAGACTGATGAGACATCTACTGATTCTGGCAGTGTGCGCCATGATGGGAGTTTACTTGCAGGCACAGGAACCCGCGGCCGCTCAGGGCGATCTGAATGCGACCACGCAGGCCATGAGCCACCACCATCACGAGCACATGGACGGCCATATGCACATGAGCACTCTGCGTGATCCGCAACCGGGAGACCGTGAACGGGCGGAGAAGGTAGTGGACGTTGTCCGTCCGGCGCTGGAAAAATATCGCGACTACAACAATGCCCTGGCTGACGGCTACAAAATCTTCCTGCCCAACGTTCCCCAGAAGATGTACCACTTCACCAATTATCTTTATGCCATGGGCGCGGCGTTCGAGTTCGATCCAACAAAGCCGACGTCATTGCTCTATGAAAAGCATGGCAATGATTACAAACTGATCGGCGCCATGTATACAGCCCCGGTGAACTTCACTGAAGCGCAGCTCAACGAGCGAGTCCCGCTTAGCGTGGCCCAATGGCACCAGCACGTGAACATGTGCCGGCCGCCGCAGGGCCATGGCTATGAGATGTTGGGGAAGCATCCGCGCTTCGGCCTGAACGGCTCCATCACCACGCGTGAAGAATGCGAAGCAGCGGGCGGCACCTTTATGCCCCACATCTTTGGATGGATGGTGCACGTTTATCCCTGGGAGAAGACGACGGATGAAATCTGGTCCGTGGAGCGGCAGCTTAAAGACAAACCTGCGCAGGGTGATCACGAACACCACGACCACGGCGACATGGCTGGCATGAAGATGAAGTGAAGTTGAGTTGATCAGCAACCGCTTGCTTACGAAACTTGAAAGCTGATTTGCCGGCCAGATTCTCCCTTGATCGCGGGATGCCGCAGGGCCGCTACAGAGAATTGCGTTCCGGCCGGAATGATAGGCGGGTCGAGACGAAAGCCATTGCTCGCTGGAGTGAGCTTCACTCTGGCGCCGAAGTATTCAGGAAATTCAACCTTTTCTTGCGCGCCGCTGCACAAATACAACGAAATGAGATCACAGAACTGCAGCACATCAGCTAGTGCTTCGAGTTCGTTGCTTGAGCGGTTCTGTTTGGCGCTGAGTTTTCTCTGCCGTTCGGTTTCAAAGCCCAGAAAATCCTGCAAGCGTTTGCGATCAGTTTGTGTATCTTCTGCCGTGTTGACGCGGTGCTCAGCCAATCGCCAGAAATGTCTGCTTACCATGTAGCCGCCCGCAGGAGACGCGGAGAGAGCAACTTCAATGGATTGCGTCCATGCAACCAGGAACTCAGGAACTGAAACCTCAAGAAACGAATTGGGTGCATTCTGTTGTGCGGCTCGGCTTCGCATGACTGCCTGTGCATCAGGCATGCCCCAGCCGGCATCATGCAGCGCAATGGCGCGGACCAAGTCGGCCTCAAGTTTGGGAATGCGCGGATCACGCAACGCTGCGGCAATGTCGCCCGCCAGAGCAGCGTGGGAAGGTTGCGTAATCATCCAGCAGCTTTCGCAAGGCGTCCGCTGCAAGCGCTCCACAGCTCGCCACGCAGGAATGAGTTCTGTTTCTGATGCAGGCTGCG
Organism: Candidatus Angelobacter sp.; assembly: GCA_035277785.1. GTDB lineage: Bacteria > Acidobacteriota > Terriglobia > Terriglobales > Acidobacteriaceae > Angelobacter. The sequence goes on from DATEJX010000226.1 coordinate 4,525, forward strand.
CCGGCGAATCAAGCGGTCGAAGAATCATGGTCGCTTAACCGGAACGGCGTTTGGCAACGCGGCCCGGCATGGCAGCGGCTCTGGCTGGTCCGCTGCTGGAAGGCGGCTTCTTCATTCCATCCAGCAGTTCCTTGAGCGCCACGGCATTGTTGCGCTCGGTATTTTTTGAGGAGTAGATGAGCGTGACCTCGTCAGAATCATCCATCAACTGATACAGCTTCATCAGATCTTCACTGGCTTCAGGCGTGGAGAGCTCTTTGAAGTAGCGCTTCTTGAACACTGGCCAGTTGTCAGTGGAGTGGTACCACTTTCGTAGGGTGTCAGAAGGCGCAAGATTCTTAAGCCATTGATCAATGTGGGCTTCTTCTTTCTTCATGCCGCGCGGCCACAAACGATCAACCAGGACGCGCTTTCCATCAGAGAGGGCAGGCTTGTCATAAGCGCGCTTGATCTTGATTGCCATTGCAGTGAAAGGTCAGCGAGCAAAGATTTGCAAATCGCTACGCTACAGACATAATAGTCATTTCATGCTGAAAGCGTCCATACTCGCTCTGGTTTCCTACGTTCTGATCGTACTGCTTGCCGGATGTGGCAAGGACCAGGAAAAGATGTCCGACGCCGAACTCGGCTTGAACGCGCAGCAGGCACAAGGACGCCGCGCTTACAACATCTATTGTCAGGGCTGCCATCCTGCCTACTCCAGTCACGGCAACAAAGGACCCGGTCTCAAGGGCGTGCTAAAAAAGCAGTATCTTCCCAGTGGTTTGACTGCTACGGATGAACACGTAATCCAGTCCATTGTCCAGGGCCGGAACATGATGCCTGCTTTCGGCAACCAGATGTCACAGCAGGAGATTGACGACGTACTCGCGTACCTGCACACGTTGTAACTTCAATTGAACCTGCTTGGGTCTTAGTTCTTACCGGAACTCTTAAAACTACGGAGTTCGCAATTCACGAACTCTTGCGATTTTTGTTTCTCATTGCCAGCACAGGACTAT
>DATEJX010000227.1:0-10197 GCA_035277785.1 Candidatus Angelobacter sp.
GTTTAGGTGGACGCCGACCACGACTAAAGGCGTTGCTACTTATGCAGCTCTGCTTGCGGCGGTAATCGTGATGGTCATCGTATTACCTCTACGCAAGCGGACAGGAGATTTCAAGCCACACATTTGAAAGTCACTGCTCAAACAACCACCTTATGAAATACTTTCTGGCGCTTCTGGTCCGAATGCAACACCCAAAAACATCCAGAGCTCCCTCTCAGCTAGAATAGTCTTCAATGCAAAGCGGCATACTTCCTGTCCTGGTTTTATTCGTGTCCTCTCTCGGAGTGGCCTGCTACGCCCAGTCGGGATCCAGCAGCTCTTTATCGAGCGCGCCCAAACCGTCTCCTTCACCAGCGCCGGAGATCCACAAGCCCAAACCCTCTCCGCAACGCGACGCCACCATGGCGACCGGGGAGCGGCTTCTGTTCAAGTTCCATGACCCCACCAAGGCGGTCGACGAATTCAAAAAGGTGATCAAGATCGATCCCTGGTACGGGCAGGGATATATGTTGCTGGGGCTGGCACAAATGCAGTTGCAACACTGGAGTGATGCGCAGTGGGCGTTTGAAGAGGCTACCAAGGTTGAACCGGGGAATGCCAAGGCTTTCCTGGGAGTGGGCTCGGCCCTCAACGAACAGCACGATTATGTGGGGGCTCAAAAGGCCCTGGAGCGCAGTCTGGACCTAAATCCGGCGTTGGCCGAGGCACATTATGAGCTCGCCCGCACACTGGCTGCTACGGGAAAGTGGGACCTCGCCGCTCCGCATGCGCAGCGGGCCATCGCATTAAACCCAGACTATGCCGGTCCGCACGCGTTGATGGGCAACATCTATGTTCAGAATGACGATCCCCAGGCCGCGCTCCATGAGTTTCAGGAATGTCTTCGGCTGGATCCCAATGGAAGCCTGGCTCCTTCCGTCAAGCAAATGATCGCCCAGCTAAAGAAAGTCCTCGCGGAGCAATAGCTACTGCGCTCCGGTCAGCACCACGGATTCAGAGTCATCTGTACTCACACCCTCAAAGAACTTTTTCAGCTGCGGATAGTCCTGCTGCACAAAGGCAATGCCACCGATGGCAAAATCTCTGTTCACGCTAAAGCTGGTATTGTCACTGCTCCGCTGGACCCGGTAGAAGGAGAAATCGGTTTTTAGCGGCTGGTTCTGGGGCAGATTTTCCACCCGCATACCCGGGGGGAAACTGATCTTCACATCGTCAACGGCGTAATAGGGATAGTCGAAGTAAACCGGCTGTTTACGGTCACCGTGAGCAAAGGGCTGCGTCTGGGCGCCCTGGAACAGGTTGCTGGGAACAAGCAGACGTTTTCCGGTGCTGCTGGCAAATGAGGGAATATCAACCTTGAAGGTTGCTGAGAGCTGTGCTTCTGGAGTGTCCCATCCCGTGGCTTGCAATTGTTCCACTGCTGCTCCCGGTGACAGCATGGAGCGCATTTCGTCTTCGAGCTCCTTCTTCCTCCCCGCCTCATCGGTTTTGAACCCGCTCAGCCGATGTTCCAGGGCTTCCACTCCTGTCCATGCAATGGCGATCTGGCCGTGCGCGGCGCCATCCGGATTCACCTTGAGCCTTGCCACTCGCTTGCTGATCGCGTCTTTATAGCTGGCCGCTGGGGTTGCGGCAATTTCGCCTCCTCCTCCGGGCATCTGGCGAAGGCCCTGGGTTGAGGTATGCCGCCACGGCAAGAGCCCGAAAGGACAGTAGGGAGTTCCAGGATCAAGAAATACTTCCTTCCCGTTCACCTTGGCAATCGCCAGCTCAGAGGTTAGCTGCAGGAAATTAGGAACATTGGGCTGAAAGAAGACCTGATCACGATCCGCCACCCGCATTTCATAGGCTTCAAGACCGGCGGCTCGCGCCAGACCAACGAAGGTCCTTGTGATCTCGTCACGATAGCCTTCCTGCTTGCGCAGCACGGTTTCGACGGAGCGCTTTTCCTTGCTCTCGGTATGCAGGATTTCTTCCAGTCCGCCCTTCTCGTGCAGGTAGTTCAGGTTCTTGATTTTTTGGACATAGGCGTAAATTTTGCGCAGCTTTTGCTCCGGGGAGTCAGATGGAGCGATGATTTCGCGCAACACAGCGGAATCCGGGTGGCCGATGAATTTGTCAACGTCCTTGCTCCAGTATTTGCCTTCTTCCTTCCAGAATTCCTGCGGCTTCCTCATCTTGTCAGTGCCGTAATAAAAATTCACGCGCCACTTAAGCACGTCTTGCGGAGGAGAAAAGGGTTCTGGCTGGAATGCAGGAATATCGTTTAACTCCAGTTCCATGCGGCCGGTGGGTAGGCTCTTGATCGCGGTTGATTCCGGCAATCCCAGAAACGAATAGAATACGCGGTCATCAACTCCGCCGTGCTCGTCCGCGATATATTCCCCAATGCCTTTCAGGGAAATTGGGATGAATGCGAATTTCGCGTGCTTCTGGGGGAGATCCTCTTGCACGGTCCAGTGGGGCGCACGCAAAAAGTCATCCCAGAACTCTGTGTATTTCCACTCGATGATGCTACCTACCTGAACATTCGCAAGGGTGAAAGTTTTTGCCTGGAATTTAATGCCGGCTCCCTTGACCACCGTGCTATTGAATATCTTGCCCGTGAATGGGGTCACTGTTCCGTCGGGCGCCACGGTGCGGGCCCGGACATCGCTGATGCCGATATAGGTTGCATCGTAAGGAATTTCTACGTTGGCCTGATTTTTCCCTTTTTCTGAGAGTATCTTGATGCGCAGGTAGATGTTGCGGTGACGGGCGTTATCGTCAGAGACTTCCTCGTGGTAGAGAATGATCGCATCCGCTCCGTTGGCCGAGGCAGAGGTAATCTTCTGGTCTTCAGGCGTGATTGGCAGCCAGTCATCGTAGGCAAGCAATTGTGTGGCTGCACATAAAAACAGGAAGACAGAGAATCTCAAACTCAGGCGCAAAAACTGCATCCAGACCCCCAAACTGATTTACTTAAAGGAAAGCTGCCGGATTCTTATACCTCAGTCTTCATCCTGCGGCAATGGGATAAGTGCCTTCCGTAACTCGCTGGCAATCTGGCGGGAATTGTGCGCGATGAGAAATTTCTAAAAAAACAAATTGGCCGGCGCGAAGCCGCCGGCCATAAGAAGAACAAAAGGAGCTAATTAATCGGGAGCGATTTTGCGGGTGTATTGCCGGCCTGGATTCTTTCAAATACTGCCTTCACCACGCGGTCACAACGCACAGCGTGGAACTGGTAGAGATCTGTAGCGCGGTCTTTGGCGCGGGAGTAAAGCTCTTTGCGCAGCATGGCATGGGCGCGATGCAGGCGCGTTTTTACCACAGCTTCTGTGACTCCCAGGCTGGTGGCCGTTTCCGCCACACTCATCTCTTCCACCTCGCGCAGCACCACAACCGTGCGATAGGTTTCAGGCAGGCGCTCAATGGCCTGTTCCAGCAGTTCCCGCGCCTGGGAGGTGGCAGTGGAGTCTTCCGGGTTAGGGGCTGAAGATTTCATGATGGACATGGACTCTCCGTTCATCGGCAAAGCATCAAGTTCTTCCTGGCGCCCGCGACGACGTTTGCGGGCCAGGGCTTCGTGGATGGCAATCCGCGTAAGCCAGGTGGAGAAAGCCGCCTTTCCGGCAAACTGATGCAAATGTTCATAAGCGCGGACATAAGCATCCTGCATCACGTCTTCTGCTTCCGCATCGTCCCGCAAAATCACCCGGGAAACACGGTAAAGACGCTGGTTGTAGCGCCGCATCAGGATCTCAAAAAGGGCGGTTTCACCCGACAATACCCGGGCTACCACTTCTTCATCTTTGAGCTCTGACTGGGCCGCCGCAGCGATCATTGGGCTGGTCGTCACTGCTTACCTCCGCGTACATAGAATAGAGAAACCACTGTCTTTAAGGTTACATCCATTTTAGGCTTCGTTTGGCTGCCCTAAACCCGGTTTTATCAGGAAATGCCCTTAGAAATCACAGTACGTCAGCGGGTTTTTCTAAAGGAATAAAGGCAGGTATGATTACCCCATGGTCACAAATCCTTCTTCTGCAATGGTGGAAGTCACGGCCTTTGCGCCGGAGCAGGGCCGCTGGTATTGCGAGCAACTGGAGCAGGGCAAGGTGCTTTTTTCGCGCTCTGCGCCGCTCGATTTCCCTAAAGCAGACGTCGATTTCCTGCTATCCCAGAAGCAGTCCGGCTCTCGCTTTCACAAGAACGTTTCCTACCGGCCTGCCTCTGACCTGATGAAGGGTGACGATGCCTCAGGACAAGACCGTGAGCGCCTGCACGCGATCATGCGCAACTTCTCTCAGCAGGTCACTGGGTTTGTCACCAGATTTCTTTCGCCCTACGCGGGAAAATACACGCTGGACTATGCCAGTTATCGCCCGCTGGAGGAGCAGGGGCGCGACCTGCCGCTGCATAAACGCAATGATCTGCTGCATGTTGATGCTTTTCCGACGAGGCCGACCAAAGGCGCGCGTATCCTGCGCATTTTTCTAAATATTAATCCCTCCGCCTCGCGCGTCTGGAATGTGGGCCAGCCGTTCCATGAATTTTTTCCGCGGCTGGCCAGCACAAACCGGTTGAATCCCCCGCGTCGAGGCGCCATTGGAACCGCCGCTGCCAGCGTTGCTTCCAGGCTGGGGCTTCCTGTAGCCGACCGGTCCCCTTACGACGAATACATGCTCTACCTGCACGATTGGCTGAAAGAAAACAATGATTTTCAGCAGAACTCGCCCAAGTTCGAACTGAAGTTCTCGCCAGGCTGTTTCTGGATGGTGTACACAGACGGTGTTCCTCACGCCGTTATGTCAGGCAAGTACGCTCTGGAGCAGACCTTTATCATTCCTGCCGAGGTGTTGGTAAGCCCGAATGCTGCGCCTGTGCACGTGCTGGAATCTGCTACCGGAATGCGAATGGCGCCGTAGTAGCAAAAAAGCGGCCTCTTCTGAATCAAGAGGCCGCGCATCGAGAAGAGCTAGCGGGTTAGAAAAACTATTTGTCGCCGGTGTCGTCGCCATCGGCATCATGGGTGGCGGTGGCGTTGTGGGCATCGTGCTTGTCCTTGTCGTGTTCAGTGCTTTCAAAGTCCTGATGCGCCTCTTTTTCTGCGGTCTTCACGGCAGCTTTGGCGTTGGCGCTGGGATCTAGCGTCTGGATGGCTTTACCCAGGCTCATGGGCGGATTGCCCGTCATGGCGGTTTTCAGCTGGTCAAACGGAATGCCCAGGTTTTTGGAAACGTGGACGGCGGCAACAAATTGCCCCAGGTTTTTGAACCCGGCTGCCGCGGTCTGCAGATCGGTTCCCGGAGGTAACAGGGCCTGCAGCTTGGCTGAGAGCTGCGGGTTATTGGCCAGCTTCTGAGCAGCGCTCAGATGGCCATGCCCGCCGTGCTTTGACCCGTGGTCACCATCGTTGTCCATATCCTTGCCATGGTCGCCGTGGCTGTCAGAATCATGAGAACTTCCATGCATGCTGTCGCCACCGTGCATGCTGCCGCCACCGTGGCCGCCACCGTCTCCGTGCTGGGCAAAGACCGGCACGGCCAGGAACGCGAACAGTGCCGCCAGGCTGAGTGTGAATTTCAGTTTCATGGTGTGTACCCTCCCTTACGAACTCTTTTTCGAACGCAGCATCTTGCCCACGTTGAAACGCAGATTGAAGGCAAGGCTGTTCAGGTCAAAAGTGGCACTGCGGCTAAAACCGATTTCCGCACGCCACAACGAATTCGGCTCAAAGCCGACCCACGCATTGAATCCATTTTCGCGGGTGATTCCGGTTCCGGACGTCTGGGCATTGTTGTCAAACGGGTTCTTGCCCTGACCGCCCTGGCCGCCCTGGTCCACCAGCTTGCTGAAAATCTTCTGGTTGCCGAAAGGCACAATCTCATAGCCGGAGAAGCCAACATACGTGTGCTTCACGATCTCGTAGTCCGCTCCTTCTTCCAGGTGTGTGATCGCGCCCAGTGAAGTGAATGGCCGCGTGGAGAAAGCGGCGTCTGGAACCGTGTTGCTCAGACCGCCTTCAAAAAAAGGAGTAAAGCGGCCGAATGAGTGCGAAAAGCGATTAGTAAAGTCCACGCCGGCCCGTCCGGTGCTCAGGCCTTTGGACGTGCTGCCGGTGGGAGCGGAAGCGTTCAGCGCTCCAGCGTAATCAAGCTTTGGATTGCTTGCCCTGAAGGACATTCCCAGATATGCATCGCCAATGCCGTTGTTGCTGGTGCTTGGCGTGGCAGTTCCGGTGGCTGTGGTGCTGGAAGGCACGCTGGCGAAATAAAACGGCACGCCGCCGTAGATTCCAAAATGCTTGTTGAAATCCCAGCCCACGGTTGAATCAATTTTGAAAATGCGGTTATCAGAGTTCACCGAACCCTGAAACGTTTCAAATTCGGTGAAACCCTTCTGGGTATCCACCTGCGAAAAAACTGGATTGCACGCGGCCAGGATGGCAACGAAGGCGAGTGTTTTCAGCGATACTTTCATTTCTCTCCTCAAGTGTTTCTTTGCTGCGCATTCTTGCCATTCGCAGACGATTCGGCAATGACTTCTGGTTCCATGCCTAAAGTAACTGGGCAGAAAGCCGCGTCATCACGACTGGTGATCAATGCACAGTTCATGCCAAAACGGAGAGTCAAGAAATTCAGCAACTTAGGATGCTGAGATGGATCCCGAGCGTGTCATTTGTACTCAGTTGGTGAGGGCATCGGATACAGGGGTATGGGCCTTTCTGAGAACCATGGCCGTCAACGAGTGGCTGTCAGCCAGCCGCGAGCGCCGATCTGCGCAGACGATCCAGGCTCTCAAAAATGGCTGCACAAATCGCCAAAACATTCCACCTCCAGCAGACGGACGCCGTCGGGCGGGGAATCTACAGTCTCATGTTCGAGGATCCATGTCATGTCATGAGGAACGAAAACGGCATTGATGCCGGCTGCCAGTGCGGGATTAATGTCTGAGCGCGGGCTGTTTCCCACCATCCACGTGGTTTCTGGATCAAGTTCGTACTTGGCCACAATCTGGCGGTACGTGGGTGCATTTTTCTCCGCCACAATTTCCACTGCGGCAAAATAGTCTTTGATTCCGGAGCGCTCCACCTTGCCTGCTTGTTCCGTAATGTCACCCTTGGTCATCACAATCAGGTGATGTTGCCGGCTGTTGAGATAGGAAAGTGTCTCAGGGACGCCCTGGATCAACTCAATCGGGTAACTTGAAACCTTGTGAGCGAAACCCCAGATGAACTCATGCAGCGCCGGTGTTACGGGGCCTTCCGTGAGGCGCTCAAAGCATTTCACCAGAGAATGGGCAAAGCTGTGTGAACCGTAGCCCCGCTCCATGATGGTTTCACGCTCCACCTCGTTCAGAAACAGGCGCACCTCCTGCGAGGACATGTGCTGGTGGTTCAGCCGCTCGATGAATCCAGCGATTGCCTGTTCGAAATAGACGTTGTTCTCCCAGAGCGTATCGTCAGCGTCGATGAGAAGCGTCTGGGGAACTGGAACGGAATTGGGCATCGCGTGAATTATGATAAACGCACGGCTGGTTTCCAATTTCGGCGATTTTGACAATTATGGCAATTTCGACATTGTCCATCCTGCGGTTGTTGCGGCTCTGTGCCAGACGTACGTAACTCTCTCCAGCCAAGAATTGTTGTTACAATCGCTGCAATGAAAATTGCAGGTTTTCCCTTCATACTTCTTGCTTTTTTGGCCTTCTCATCGTCTTCGTTTGCCCAGGCCGGACGCCGGGCTGCTCCTCCTCCCAAGACCGCCGATAAATGTGAAATCCACGAGCCCATTAATGAAGATCTTGCTGCCCAGGTGACCAAGTTCAAGCTGGTGTCCATGCCTTTCAGCGTGGTGGGCCTGAACGAAAAAGAGCAGCAGATGGTTTACAAACTGGTGGAGGCGGCCCGCTATCTTGAGGCCATCTACTGGCGTCAGAGCGATCCTCAGGGCCTTGCATTGTTGAAGCGCATCAGCGGTTGCAACCAGGTACAGAACCAGAAGCTGCGTCGTTTCCTCACCATTAACGGCAGTCGCTATGACCTGCTGGAGAACAACAAGCCGTTTGTGGGAACGGATAAGTTCTCTCCCGGGCGCGCGCTGTATCCTCCTGGAATTACGCGTCAGGAAATCGAGGCGTATGTCGCCAAGCATCCGGAGCAGAAGGCAGCCATCTACAACCCGTTCACCGTGGTCAAACGCCGTGGGACGCAGTTGATCACGGTACCGTACCACATCGAGTACCGGACCTGGCTGGCGGCTGCGGGCAAAGCCCTGCGCGAGGCCGCTGCGCTCAGTCCTGACCCGGCGTTTGCCAACTTCCTGCGCCTGCGGGCCGATGCTCTGCTGACTGACGATTACTACAAGAGTGATATCGCCTGGCTGGATCTTCAGAACCCGAAATTTGACATCATCTTCGCGCCCTATGAGACCTATCTTGACGACGTGCTCGGGGTGAAGACCTCGTACGGCGCGGCCGTCATGATCAGAAATGAATCTGACAGCGCCAAGCTCGACATGTTCATGAAGTATGTTCCCCAGATCCAGGAGGCGCTGCCGCTCGACCCCCAGGACAAGCCCAACATGCAGGGCAAGAGTACGCCCATGGAAGTAATGGATACGCCGTTCCGCGCAGGCGACTTGCGGCATGGCTACCAGGCGGTAGCAGACAATCTACCCAATGACGCGCGTATCCACCAGGAAAAGGGCACGAAAAAGATTTTCTTCAAGAACTTCATGGATGCCCGGGTAAATTTCGTCGTGTTGCCCATTGGCAAACTGCTGCTGCGTGAGGACCAGGCCAATATTGCCTCCATGGACGGCTATTTAGCCGCCGTTCTGATGCATGAGATCTGTCACGGCCTTGGACCAGCTTTTGCCCGTACCCCAACGGGTCAACAGGACATCCGCGCCTCCATTGGGCCGGCTTACTCAGGCCTGGAAGAGGCCAAGGCGGACATGGTGGGGCTGTTCGCCCTGGACTGGCTCATGGATAAAGGTGTGCTTCAGAAGGAACGCGCACCAGAGGTTTATGCATCCTATGTAGCTGGAATTTTTCGCACGGTGCGGTTCGGTGTGGCGGAAGCCCACGGTCGCGCGGAGATGATGGAGTTCAATTACCTGAGTGAACAGGGCGCCATTACTCGCGATGCCAAGACCGGAAGATACGCCATCGACTATGCAAAAATGCCCGGCGCTATTGCCTCACTGGCCAAGGAACTGCTGGAAATTGAGGCCACGGGCGATCGGAACCGTGCAGAACAGTGGTTTACCAAGTATGATTCCATGCCAGAAGACCTGAAATCGGCCCTGGCAGGTATCAAAGACGTTCCTGTGGATATTGATCCGGTGAGCGCCTTTGGTGAACAGGTGCCGTAAGGTCAAAGACAGGCTCGAAAACGATTAGCATGATCAAGCAGATGCCCACCATCCCCACCACTGAAGAGAAGCGTCGCTTTGAGCGGATTGAGATCCGCCCGGAAGCGCAAATTGTTGTCCTCGACAAAAAGGGCCGCAAAGCCGGCATCCTGCGCCAACTGGCGCGCGGAGGCTTTGCCATGGAGCCGGACAAATCCTACGAACGCGACAGTAAAGTGCATGAATTCACCATTCATGAGCCGGCGGAAGATATCCGCGTCGAGGTCAGCGCGCGGGTTCGCTTTGCCGAAGCCGGCCTGGTCGGCTTTGAATTTGTCGACCTCACGCCCGACTCGGCCGTAGAAGTGGGCGTGATCATCGGGAAATATTACGACCACAATAAGGTGTGAGAGCCAGCAATTAGTAATTGGCAATTAGCAATTGGCCGTTTCTGTAATGCCAGGCGCAGGGAAGGATCCCTATCCTTATGGTTAGCAGCTACAAGCTTGTTTCCTGAACGCGCACGGCAAAGCGCCAAAAGCCAAATGCTAATTGCCATTTGCTATTTGCTGGTTTTCAGCTCCTGCAAATCAATCCCCAGCTGCTGGCATTTCTTGTACAAGTGGCTTCGCTCGAGGCCGAGCGCCTTGGCCGTGTTGGTGATGTGGTGATTGTTGCGCTTGATTTCATCGAGAATTACCTGGCGCTCAAACTTCTCAACCCGATCCGCGAGTGCTCCTGAACCGGCAACGAAGTTCGAGTTGCCGCCAGTTCCTGAAGGCGACGGCAGGGCGGAGTGAACGGTGTCTGCGGTGATAATGTCTCCTTCGGCAAACAGCAGCAGCCTCTCCACCAC
>DATEJX010000228.1:0-3407 GCA_035277785.1 Candidatus Angelobacter sp.
CTCTTTTATGGTGTTGCCAGTATTGATGTAGTTTCATTTGTTCTCGCGTGGGCGGGCATGACACTGATTGCGGTACTGGCCAGCTATGTTCCGGCACGGCGCGCAACGCGCGTTGATCCGCTGGTGGCGTTGAGGTACGAGTAGCCATGACGATGCTTGATCGGCTGTGGGCAGCGCTGGGCCGCAGGCGCCCGGATTCTGACCTGCGAGATGAGTTGGCCTTTCATCTTGAGCATGAAGTAGAGAAGAACATCGCGTCCGGTATAGGGCCAGAAGAAGCGCGACGGCAGGCACTGATCGCGTTTGGCGGAGTGCAGCAGACAAAAGAAGCTGTGCGGCACGTGAGCTGGATGCGCTTTGTAGATGTCTTGGTCAAAGACACGCGTTATGCGCTCCGCGTGCTGCGCAAGAGCCCGGCATTTACGACTGTGGCTGTGCTCACTCTGGCGCTGGGCATCGGCATGAACACGGCGATTGTCAGCATCATAGACGCCGTGTTATTTCGCTCTCTACCGGTGCACAATCCCGACGGACTGGTCGTCTTGAAGTGGGAGGCCCGCGAGGAGCCCACCACAGAAGGACTGGAGGGTTTCGCGGATTGCGACGAACACCTGATGGACAAGGCGCACCCCTCTGGTTGTGCCCTGCCCTTGCCCATGCTGCAAGAACTCAAGACCCATACTAATTTCTTTGCCAGCCTCGCCGTGTTTACCCAATTTGGACAGACGGACCTGGGAGGTAATGGTCCAGCCAAGCGTGTGCGTAGCGAGTTTGTTTCCGGTGGCTATTTTGAGACGCTGGGAGTGAATCCTGCCATAGGACGGCTGCTGTCAGCGGGCGATGATCAACGGGGAGCACCACCGGTCGCGGTGCTCAACTTCAAATTCTGGCAAAGCGACTTTGGCGGTTCGCGTTCGGTCCTGGGCAAGACTGTCCGCCTGAACAACAAGCCGTTCACCATCATCGGAGTTACCGAGCCCGGCTTTACTGACCTCTCGATGGCCAACCAATTTGATTTGTGGATCCCGCTCGCCCAGGAAAAAGACATTGTCGCGCGCTGGTTCCCCGGACAGACGGGGATGGATTTCTTCGCGTACGTAATTCTGGGGCGCCTCAAGCCCGGTGTCCCGGTTTCGCAAGCGGAAGCGGCAGCCGACGTTATATTTCGCAACGCCATTTTGCATTCGAAACCGATGATTTTCAAAGCGGAAGACGATCCCCATCTCAAACTTGTGGCAGCACAGAAAGAACTGCGAGGCCGTTACGACCTGGTATTACGGCCAGTCTATGTGCTGATGATGTGCGTCGGCGTTATTTTGCTGATTGCCTGCGCGAACGTTGCCGGGCTTCTCCTGGCGCGAGCGGCCAGTCGGGAACGAGAAATGGCCGTGCGCCTGGCATTGGGCGCCAAACGGTTAAGGCTGCTCTCGCAGCTTCTGGTGGAAAGCCTCACGTTATCTCTGATGGGCGGGGCATTGGGGTTGCTGATGGCGGTGTGGGGCTCGCGCCTGTTGATGAAATTTCTTTTCTCCGGCGCGGAAACATTGCCTGCATTTTCACCCCACCTTGATTGGCGCGTGCTGGCGTTTACCGCAGGCGCAGCTGTACTCACAGGCGTAATCTTTGGCCTGGCGCCCGCGTTTCATGGGCTTCGGGTAGATCTGACGCCTTCCCTCAAAGCGGCTGACAAGTCCGGAGCCGCAGGTTTGCGGCGACGCCGTTTCAGCATGGGCAACCTGCTGGTGGCTTTGCAAGTGGCGTTGGCTGTTCTGGTCCTGGTGACTGCCGGCTTGCTGGTGCGCACGCTCGGCAATCTCAGGAAGGTGAATCCTGGATTTGATACGAACAATCTGCTGCTGTTTAACCTGAACCCCAGACTGGAAGGGTATCGAGGAGACCAGGTCCGGCGTGTGTATCATGAATTGCAGGAAAAATTGTCTTCAGTGCCGGGAGTGATCTCTGTCGGTTACTCTTCGTCGGCGCTCCTTTCAAGAGCCGTTTGGAGCACCAGCTTTCATCGGCCGGGCACGCCGGTTGACTCCAAAGATCAGGTGACAGTCGACTTCATGGAAGTCGGCCCTAACTTCTTTGCCACGCTGCGCATTCCCCTGCTGGCTGGGCGGGACCTGACGGCTGCGGAGTTTGAGGCTGGCATGCGGACCTCACCTTTGCAAGCCGTCACGGCGCAAACACCTGTGCTGGTGAACCATGCGTTTGTGCAGGCTTACTTTCCCAACCAGAACCCGCTAGGAGAAATTTTTGGCGATTCGCTCTCTAAGGGGCCGTTTCCAGCTTTCCCCGGATGGCAAATTGTGGGTGTTGTAGGGAATACGAAATACAACAGCCTGCGCAGGGACATGAGACCGACCATCTATCAAGCGACGCCAGACAACTATGCGTGCTTCGAGTTGCGCACTTCCGTTGATCCTGCGTCGCTGATCCCCATCGTACGCAAGACCGTCAACAGTGTTGATGACAATCTGGCCATGGTCGGCATGGATACTCAGAAAGGCGAAATCGATCGCCAGTTGGCGGATGATCGCATGGTGGCTGAACTCTCCAGTTTTTTTGGGCTGCTGGCTCTGCTGCTGGCGTGCATGGGGCTGTATGGCTTGCTTTCGTATACCGTGACACGCCGTACGCGAGAGATCGGAATCAGGATGGCGATCGGAGCTCAAGCCGGCAACGTGATCCGGCTGGTGATGGCGGAAGCCATATTGGTCGCGGGCGTGGGTGCAGTATTTGGGACTGGCGTTTCGTTCGGCACAACCCGCCTTCTCATGACTTTCCTTTACGGAGTTAAGCCGGGTGACCCTTTCACATTATTCTCAGTCATCCTTCTTCTTGCAGTCGTTGCGTTGGGGGCATGCCTGATTCCGGCGCGGCGCGCAACTCGCGTTGATCCGCTGGTGGCGTTGAGGTACGAGTGACAAAGATTGCCAGCATTGCCAGCATTGCCAAGTTCGACGAAATTTAAGCGAAGGGGCGGTGTTTGGTACAAACTGGACCATTAGCGAACGGAGCAGTAATTGCCTTGGAGTTGCTGGAAATGTCACAATAAGAAGTTGCTCCTACCGGTGTGGACGGATCTTTTTGCGTCCGGACTGGGTCTGGAGTAATCGAAGTAATAGTAGGACTGCGGGCTTCAACAACCCCGTGGGTTGGGCACAAAACCGTGCAGCGAATCCACTGGAGCCTGCGGATGCTTTCAACATCCCCGTTCCGGAAGGAACTGAAGGCGGAAAAAACATGTCGACTGCATTTGTACCAGCCATTGAGCGGGCACCGAGTTGTTCGCTCGACAATTACCTTGTACTTCCAGATCGCACGATGGACGAGCGTGTTGCCGAGGCGAAACGGGAATTAGGCGGCCGTGCTGTGATCCTGGGCCATCATTACCAGCGGGA
>DATEJX010000229.1:0-9900 GCA_035277785.1 Candidatus Angelobacter sp.
CCCAGCGCAATGGCCAGCAGGGCCACGCTTTTGCGCCGTTTCTGTCGCCGGAATGACTCAAAGAGCAGGCGGAGGAACATTTCAATGAGAGAATTGCGCGAGCTGCGGCCTGAGATCAGTGATGTGGATCACCACTGCATCGCCTTGCTCAGTTGAATGCAGGGGAATGGGATTGCAGCCTCCGGGCTGTCCCACGCTCTGCGGGTTCACGGGAGCAGCACAGTTCTTGCAAACCAGCCCGCTCGCGTTCTTGTAAAAGCCTACGGATCCGCAGATTTGGCATGCATCAACGACTGACGCAACCTTGCCATCCGGTTTGCGGTAGAGCAGAAAACGCACCTTGGTTCCGTCCACGTCAGCGCTGTAGCGCAGCAGATCGCCCAGCCCCAGATTCTTGGTTGGGATGGTGGCCGTTCCTGTGCTGTCAAATATCACTTCGGAAGCCGGTGAGAGCGCCGTGACACTCTTCTGGTAGATAAACTCCGCCGTCACCATAAAAATGAACACAAACGCCGAGCCCACCACCAGATTGGCCCAGAGCTTTTCCCGTCGCGCCGTCCACTGTTGCTTGCGCTCCTCAGCCTTAGTGGACGCTGCCTGCTCAGCGGCTGGCCGTCTCCGTCCATACTCCAGCAGCACCATCAGCGCCACCAGCGCCAGCATGGTGACAGGGAAGAAGTAGTCGTTGCGCACGATGGGTCCCACCAGCGCCATCTCCCGCTTGCTGGAAGGAAGAGTGCCTGTCTCTGACAGCTCATGGAACCCTGAAATAATCAGTTGTGCCGCCACAAACAGCAGGATCACCGTGGTCACCCGGAAAAACTTCCGCAGATCGATCCGCACGCTGCCTTTCACAAACATCACGCCGAACACTACCGCCAGCGCCACACCCAGCAGCGTGCCAAGAAAACTCATCAGCTCCGTGGAATTGAACGATACGCCGGCAAGGATGGCCACCGTCTCAATGCCTTCGCGGAAGACCATCAGAAAGACAAAGCTGAACAGTCCCCACTTCGAACCGCCGCCGGCCAGCGAACCCACTTTGGACTCGATCTCGCCTTTCAGCTTGCGCGCCGTTCGCATCATGAAAATGATCATGCCCACCACCAGGACGGCGGCAATCAGCATGACCCAGCCTTCAAAGGCATCCTGGTTGATGGGAAGGTAGGAGAGGGCCACCGCACCGGCCACGCTGCCCAGAAAGGCGGCGATCAAGGCGGCATACACGGTTTTGCGCAGGTCAGGCCGGCCAATCTTGGAAAGATAGACCAGCGTGATGCCGACAATCAGGGCCGCTTCCACGCCTTCCCGCAGGGTGACTATAAGTGCGTCAAACATGATCTGTGATTTTGAAAATGAATTTCAATTTCATTTTCAATTAGAATTGTACGCAGCCCAAAAACCAGAGTCAATAAATTGAAAACCAAAGGCTTGAAGAAGTATTCCCGATTTGGTGCAAACTGCTCCCGCACATCTTCTTCTTGCGCCATAGCGTCTAAACAACGTGCTGCAACTGCAAATCCTGCCTTCGGCGCAAGAAATCTGGCGCCTCCAGCCTGTCTGGGAGCGGCTTAGGCGCGACCATCACACTATTTTCCAGGATTTTGATTGGAACCTGCTGGCTGCTCGCATGTTCGCCGACAGGGAAGCGCCTCATGTTATTTACGCCCATGCGTCTTTTGGCGAGGCCATCATCCCGGCTGTGCGGCGCCATAGCAACGGCAGAACCGAAATAGGGCTGCTGGGGGAAGAGCTTTTTGACTATCGTAGTTTTCTTTTTGCCGGCGATGAAGAAGTCCTCCGCTTCGCCCTGGCGCGTCTGGCAGACATGAAGCAGCCTCTGCGCATCACGGCCATGCGGCATAGTGATTGCGAAGAGCTTGCGGCTGAATTGACTCTAAGCCGGTTCACTGTGGCTCCCGGGATCCGCCACAGCCAGCTTTCGCCAGATACCTTCTCGGAAATGCACCTGCGTCTCGCCCGCAATCTTCGACGCATGCAGCGACTCGGCTACGAATTCAAGGCTTGGAATGGCGCCCATTCGCAGCTTCTGCGCACCATCTATGAACTCAAGGCTGAACAGGACCCCCAGAGCCTCTTTCGCGACCCTTTGCGGCGAGAATTCATGGTTGAGGCTGCGCTTCTTCAGTCACAACGTATCCAGATATTTACCCTTGAGAACGATTGTCGCCTGGGCGCTGCTCTTGTCACGCTACATGATCCCGGAGTGCGCCGCTTTTATACCTGCTGGTTTGCTCCGGAGTTGAGCAAGCACTCTCCTGCTCTCTCCCTGATTTACGAAGTCAGTCGGCTTTCACTTGCTGACGGCCTCGACTGTGACTACATGACCGGCGAACAGTCTTATAAGCTCCGCCTGGCCACCAGCGCCGTGCAGCTAGTTCAGGTTAATGCGACGTCTGATCAACTCGCTGCTCTGGGCCGTCCTGTTTTGCAGGAACTCAAGATCGCCGGCTGACCTGGGGCTACAAGCCCTTTAAGAATTTCTTCGCCTCGGCTAGCTGCGGAAACAATTTTTCCTCTTCCTGAAATGCCTTGGAATGCACACACCGCCGGCTGCCGCGCATCTTCACCGGATGCCGAAGGTGCAGCATCTCGTGATAGACCAGGTATTCAATGGCGTACCGCGGCACGTGTGGCTGGTCAAAAATCTTGCTGACCACGATTGTGTTGTGTGCGGGATCGTAATGTCCAAGGCTGTACCGGGAATGGCCGTTACTCCACGTCATCTGCGGACGGCCCATCAGCCCGTGAAAGAAGCGCCGGTTAAGGTCCTCAAAGATCTCTTCCAGATGATAGTGCTCGCCGGAAGCTCCGGCAATGCGCTTGCGTCCGCGCATCTGGCGGATCAATCGCATCTTTTCTGTGATTGCCTGTGTGCCTGCGAACTTGCGGTAGCGCGCCGCATGCGCTTCATCAATCTCTTTTCTGTATAGCTTGGCGATCAGGATGTGAAGTATTGCATGAAGCACCGGCTCAGGTGCGCCTTCCAGCAGATCAGATAGCCGTACCAGCACGCGTCCCTGCCGCAGTCGTATGGTGTTGTTCAGATTGCTGAAAGGGAAGAAGCGTACCTCAAACTCAGGCAGAGGAGCGCGCGGACGCAGCTCACGGTAAACCTGCTCAAAGAGATTGGAAAGTCTCGGATTCAATGCTGGTGTTTCCGGAATAATGGCAAAGGAACTGCAAGGCGCAAAAAACTCCCGTCACAATACTATTTCTGTTTGCCTTCAGGCTTCCCTTCATCCTTTTCTTTAGCATAGTCCTGCGCCATTTCCAGGCTGGACTTCAGGGCGTCCTCCGCATCCTGCAGTACAAAGACGTAATCACGCGATTCGGTTTTTGTCTGCGGGTCGGTATCGATATCGTGCCGCAGGGTACGCAATCGTGCGCGAAAGCGCTCCTCCGCTGTGATCACCTCTTTGACTCCTTTATGGAACTCTTTCATCTGGTCTTTATCCAGCGGGCGGCCTTCATACTGATCAAGGTTGTCGTTAATCTCATCGATCAGTGAGGTGAAATCTTCAAGCAAATCATGAATGGTGGTCCCGCGTCCCTGCGCTTGCTTGGGATCGCTCCGCGCCTGATCAATGCTGTCGAGCCGGGCCTGGGTAAACTTAATGTAAAGCTGGAGACGTTTCTGCGGCTCCAGGGCGACCTGTCGCAACTGGTCGGCTTCGGCGTCCGTCAGCGGGTCACGCTTCCGCGCCAGCGCCAGAGTGGCAGTCAGCAGCAGAACAGTGAGAGCAAGTTTCTTTGCCGCGCTCATAGTATTTTTCTCTTTTTCGGCGCGAACATCTCGTTGAGCAGGTCTTGCCGGTAATCCGCCAGCTTTTTCTCCACTGCCTCCAGCGGAGGCCGGTCCACCGCCGCCAGCGTGCGCCGCACGTTCTCTAACAGTCGCTGGGCTTGCCGCAGATGGATTTCAACCTGTTTCATCTTCTTTTGCGAACTGACCGCGACATCACGCGCCCGGGTTGCATTCTCCAGGATGTCTTGTACCGTACCCTGGCCTTTGACGGAGTCACCGGCGGTGAACTGCTGGTCGGCCACCTCCACCAGACGTTCCGTCAATTCGGCATAGAGCTCAGCCTGGTGACCGCCGCTGCTCTTTTCCGCTTCCGCCCTGAGCTGATCAACGGTCTTCTTCTCCGCCAACGCTGAAAGCGAGAGCGCGAGTACAATGACGAGGTAGAAAAAGTTACGCATCAGTCTGGTTGCAGCGCCTTCAATCTATGCCGCGCCTGGAATTCCTGATCAGGATACTTCCCTCCAGCTACTTCCAGAAACTTTTTATAATTGGCCATGGCTTCCTTTACCATGCGAAGGCTGTCATACGAAGTGGCCCGGATGAAATAGGTCTTGGCATCTTCCGGCAGAAATTTGCTGCGCGCATCCAGTGCCTTGATGGCGAGCACATAATCCTTGTTCTCGCGCGCGGCGTAAGCCAGATTGTCATAGGCTTCGGCGTAGTCCGGTTTGAGCTTCACTGCCTGCAGAAACTGTTGTTCTGCCTCAGCATATTTCAACTGGTGCATCTGAGCGAGCCCCAGCCCAAAGTGCAGCTCCGGATCATTAGGATTGCCCGAGAGCGCTTGCTGGTACAGTGGAGCCGCCTGCACATATTGCTTGTTTTCAAGATAGAGTTCAGCCAGCTCACGACTGACTGCCGGATCTGCACCTGCTCCACTCACAGGCTGCAGCACGGCAATGGCGTCCGCCATTTTGTTTTGCGAAGCCAGCAGCCTGGCCAATTGCACGCGCGCGTTCCCATCCTGCGGATTCTGCGCTACATATTTCTGCAGCCACGCTGCGGCATCAGCGTAGCGCTTCTGTTTTCCCAGGACGTTAATGAGCCGCGACATGCCCTGAGCATTCCCCATCTCCGCGGCCCTTTGGAAGCGCTGCTCCGCGCCGGCGAGGTCTCCGGTTTTCTCCAGCACCATTCCCGCGCTGACGAGAACATCGGAATCTTTCGGTAGCAGCGCTGCCGCGCGATCATAAGCTGCAATCGCGTCCGCAGGAGACGTCTGCTCTTCGACTTGAGCAAGTGACAGCCATGCGCGTCCCAAAGCCTGATCTCCGCCCGAGGAGGGTTTCAACTCCAGAGTATGTTTCAGTACCGGCACTGCATCCGCGGCATCGCCAGATTTCGCCAGTGCGATGCCAAGATTCAGGTTGGCCTCAAACCACTTGGGCGCCAGTTCCACCGCCTTCTTGTACGCGGCCGCCGCGTCTTGAGATTTGTTGAGATGGCTTTGGGCAAAGCCCAGGTCGAACCATGCCTGTGGATTGCTGGCGCTGCGCGCCACAACGGCCTGAAGTTTTTCCGCAGCCGCTGCGTACTGCTGTTGCTGCAGCAGTCCCTCAGCTTCCGCAAGTTCCTGCGCTGCTGAAGAACGCTGCGTCTGATCAGACGACACCCTGGCCGTCGGCTGCTGTCCCGCAACCGTGCACAGCAGCGCCAGCCACAGCGCTCCGATGCTGCTAGTAATGCCCATTCCCGTGTGAGTTCTCGCTTTGTAAGATGCGCGCCAGCCACTTACCGGTATACGATTTCGCGCAATTTGCCACGGCTTCCGGCGGCCCGCTGACCACTACTTCGCCGCCCCGGTCGCCGCCCTCCGGTCCCAAATCCAGCACCCAGTCCGCAGTCTTGATGACGTCCATATTGTGTTCAATCACCAGCACGGACCCGCCCGCTTCAATCAGCTTGCGAAACGCTGCCAGCAGTTTGCTCACGTCGTCAAAGTGCAAACCGGTAGTCGGCTCGTCAAAGATGTACAACGTGCCTTTACCCGCGCGCGCCCGCTTGCGCGCTTCCTTCTCTTCTTCTGTCTCCGGCTCAAAGTTACGCGGACGTCCCGCCGGCACCAGATGGGCTGCCAGCTTCATGCGCTGTGCTTCGCCCCCGCTCAGTGTGGTGGCCGATTGTCCCAGCCGAAGATAGCCGAGTCCAACCTCCTCCAGAACACGCAATTTGTCCGTGATCTTCGGATGTCCGGAGAAAAATTGCATGGCCTCGCGCACGGTGAGGCTCAGCACCTCATGTATATTCTTGCCCTTGTAGCGTACTTCCAGCACACCCGGTTTGTAGCGAGTTCCTTTGCAGTCTTCGCACACCAGTTCTACATCAGCCAAAAACTGCATTTCCACTGTTACGGTGCCGTCGCCCTGGCAGGTCTCGCAACGTCCGCCCGGAATATTGAAGGAAAAATGTCCTGCCGTATAGCCCCGTTTGGCGGCTTCAGCTACGGACGCAAACACATCACGGATGGAATCAAACGCCTTGATGTAGGTCACCGGGTTCGACCGCGGCGTGCGTCCAATAGGCGACTGGTCCACCAGCACCACGTCAGCCACAAACTGTCCGCCACTAATTCGTTTGAACCCGCCCGCGGACGGCCCCGGACCTGCGGTGATTCCTTTCTCGGCGGCAAGCGCTTGATAGAGCACATCATGCACCAGCGTGGATTTGCCCGATCCTGAAACCCCGGTCACGGCCACCAACAGCCCCAGTGGAATTTCAACATTGATACTTTTCAGGTTATGCGCGCGCGCGCCTTCAATCCGGATGATCGGCACGCCCGGTGTACGCCGCATTGGTGGAATCTGGATGCGCAACTCCTGATTCAAATAGCGCCCAGTCAGCGATCCGCTGAGCTTCTTCAGGTCCTCATAAGGAGCGGCAGCCATTACGCGCCCGCCGTTTTCGCCCGCGCCTGGGCCAAGATCCAGAATACGGTCAGAAGCACGCATTACATCGGGATCATGTTCGACCACGAGGATGGTGTTTCCAAGGTTGCGCAGTTCGTGCAGGATGTTGACCAGCCTGGCCGTGTCGCGGCTGTGCAGCCCGATGGAAGGTTCATCCAATACATAAAGCGCGCCCACCAGCCGCGAACCGAGTGATGTCGCGAGCTGGATCCTCTGCGCTTCGCCGCCGGAAAGCGTTGACGCCAGCCGGTCCAGCGTCAGGTACTCGAGCCCCACATCGTTCAGGAACTTCAGGCGCTCCTGAATCTGTTCCAGGATCTTTCCAGCAATTTCCATCTTTTCCGGAGATAACTTCAAGTTTCGGAAGAATTGTGCAGCCTGCTCCACTGTAAGCGATGTTGCCTGGCAGATATTCTTTCCTTCAATTTTTACTTGAAGGGCCTCGGTGCGCAGCCGGCCACCGCCGCAGTCAGGACATTGCGCATAGCCGCGATAGCGGCTGAGGAAAACCCTCACGTGCAGCTTGTACTTCTTCCGCTCCAGCCAGGCAAAAAAGCCCTGAATACCGGGAAACTTGCCTTCACCTTCCATCACCATCTGCTGCTGGTCGCGGTCCAGGTCGTGCCAGGACACATCAATGGGAATGCCCTTTTGCTTGGCGAACTTGCGCAATTCGGTGTGCAGAGTGCGGTACTTGGGCTTCGTCCAGGGATCAATCGCCCCTTCGGCCAGCGTTTTGGTGGGATCAGGAATCACCAGGTTGATATCGAAATCAATGGTGTTGCCGAAGCCCTGGCATCGCGGGCAAGCACCAAACGGATTGTTGAATGAAAACAGCCTGGGCTCAGGTTCCTGGTAGGCAGTGTGGCAATTCTTGCATTCGAATTTGCCGGAAAAGCGCCGTTGCTGTGCCTGTTCTCCTTCGCGCGGGGCCGTCAGGAAAAGCACCTCACCCGACTCGCGGAATGCCTGCTCCACCGCGTCCACAATGCGTGATCGCTGGTCAGCGGCGATGGCAATCCGGTCCACCAAAACATAGAGTGCCTGGCTGAAATCAATGTCCAGCAATGACTCAGGAGTGGCGAACTCAAATACCTGCCCGTTTTGGAAGAGCCGGCCAAAACCTTTCTTACGCAAATCAAACAGCCGCTCGCGCAGCGCCGTGCTGGCGGCCTCTGCGGCAGCCGTGGCTTCAGCTTTCACTTTTCGCCCGCGAGCTTTTTTCTTTTCTGCCGTTGGCGCCGCTTGCCTCACCGGGAAAAGGATATTGAGCCGTGTGCCCTCGCCCATGCCCAGGATGCTCTGGGCAATCTCATCCACCGTATCTTTCTTCACCTCCTGCCCGCAGTTGCGGCAGAACGTGCGGCCCACCCGGGCATAGAGCAGGCGCAGGTAGTCATAGATCTCAGTCGCCGTGGCCACGGTGGAGCGAGGATTGCGCGTGGTGTTCTTCTGCCGGATGGCAATGGCCGGTGCGATGCCGTCGATCATGTCGACGTCCGGCTTCTCAATCCGCTCCAGGAACTGGCGCGCGTAGGCCGAGAGCGACTCCACGTAACGCCGCTGGCCCTCGGCATAAATCGTGTCAAAGGCCAGTGAAGATTTACCAGAGCCGGAGACGCCGGTCACCACGGTCATGGCATTGTGCGGGACCTCAAAATCGATGTTTTTGAGGTTGTGCACCCGCGCACCGCGAACAACTATGCTTTCATTAGGAGAGATGGACATCTTGGAAACACAGCCATTCCCACAAGGGTACTGCCCCACTGGAAGCCCCAGGCTTGTGGCTGAATCTTTCTATTATACGATTACTGACGAATTCGGAGGCAGCATGGCGATCACCCGATATGAAGGCCGGACGTTCACAAAACAGGTATTTCAGCTGGAGGAGTGCTGGTTCGTGAACTGCGTCCTGCGCGAATGCTCCATCTTTTACAATGGCGGCTCTTACATCTGGGAAAACACCACGTTTGAAAATTGTGACTGGAAATTCCAGGGCGCAGGCGCGTTGACGGTCAATCTGCTGATGCAGATCGGGCTTCTGAAGCCGGGACAGACCCCGCCGCAAAAATTGCAGAGCTCAGGGCACGCATAACGCTTCCAAAACCCGCGCGGATTCATTTTGCGCTGCCTTCTTAGTAGCGAACGGTATGGTTTTCCCTGATTTCCACTCCCACGGTTGATCCTGCGGGAAGTTGAAATTCGATTCCAGGAAACGAGCAATCATTTCCGATCAGAGTGAGGAGGCCGATGGGCGCCAGCGCCAGAAGAGGGGCATAGACAATGGCGATCAGAGCATATTCGGGCACAAGAAGGACTGCTTCCCACCAGTTATTCACGCCCAATGCCTCCTTCCACGGAACAAACCTGGCCGGCACCTTCACATCAGGACCAGGCGCGGCAAACTTGATTCTGGTTTGTACCGCTGTGGAGTCCGGCATCGTCAAATGTTCAAGTTCCCATTGAACTTCTCCGTTTTTGCAACTCGACCGAGCCTTCCTCACTTTGACCACTTTAGCGTTAACCACCTCACCGGCTTGCAGGACGGTGACCCCGTCGATGACCAGCGGGTCTGCCAGTTTAAGCGGCACGTCATCGCCCGGTTTTGCAGTTGCCGAACTGAGAGACTGGACCAGGTTGAACTTTAATCCGGTGTGGCGATGCAGCTTGAGCTTGCGGGATTTCGTTACTGCCGGCGCCTGCTGCCCGCCCTGCTGCGCTGCAGCTTGAGAGGCCAGTAGTGATAGTGAAAGGGTAATTACAAGAAGTTTCCTGATCATGGCTGTGTCTCCTCGCCACGCAGGTTAGGCGGAGAACAAAACCTCCTCAAGCGGCAAAGCACGGCAAGGCGGCCATGACGCCGCTTGTCGCTGAACCATCGATAAAAGAGACAAGAATTCGAAATGATAATGGCCAGCAGCCCAAAAACTAGCTTACAATGCAGGCATTACGCCGCCGAAATTTAGCGCGGTTGAAGAAGTGAGCATCCCCCGTGCCTATACGAGAAGTGCACGTCACCGGTTACCGGTCAGTCCGCGATGTCAGGCTGAGGCTGCGTCAAATCAACGTCTTGACCGGCCCCAACGCTTCCGGCAAAAGCAATCTTTATAACTCAGTCTTTCTACTCGCCAAGGCGGCGCAGGGTGGCTTTGCCCGCGTCATCGC
>DATEJX010000230.1:0-6343 GCA_035277785.1 Candidatus Angelobacter sp.
CGTGTACATGCTTGAAGTGGACGAGGACTCACGGCTGGGACGGGAGTTGATCGCCGGCGGCACGCGCTACCATGCGCACGAAGTTCCTGAAGAAGACCTGACCGCCGAGTTCTACGAGACAGCTTGCGAGCGTCTGAACGCCGCCGGAATCCGGCAGTATGAGATCTCAAACTTTGCCCGCAAAGGCTTTGAGTCGCGCCACAATCTGAAGTACTGGACGCGCCAGCCCTACCTTGGCTTCGGCGTGGACGCGCACTCCATGCTCCCTGCAACCGACGCATCACGCGCCGACGACACTGAAAGCCTTCGCTTCGCCACGACAGACAATTACGATGAGTTCTTGAAAGCTCCTTGCACCACGGCATCCCGCGTGAGCCGCGCTCAAGCGCTGGAAGAGAGCTTCTTTCTCGGTTTGCGTCTGAACCGCGGCGTTGATCTTGCTCAACTCCGTTCCCAGTTTGGCGAACCCGCAGAGGCTTATGCGCCAGTTGTTGATGAACTTCAGGCCGAAGGCCTTCTGAGAATGACGAATGACAACGTTCAATTGACGGCACGCGGACGTCTGCTCAGCAATGAAGTTTTCGAGAGATTTATTAATTACAGCGGTACCGCAAAAGCTCCCCAGCCTGGACCGGGAGCGTCTCAGATTGCAGGATAGACCTGGTTTTGCCTTTTCAATTTGAATTCTTTGGCAATTTTGGCATTGTTGGCAATTCGTATCTGCACGTGTGAATATCAGGGAAACCGTAAGCTTCCTCTGCTTCCTGAGTTCCTTTGTGTTTCAAAGGTCTTGGTTTTCGCTAATCCTGGAAGCTGAACGCTGCCTTCATCTTGCCGATCTCGATCACATCTCCTGGAGCAAGCTCACGCTGGCTTAGAACTTCTTCGCCGTTGATCTTCAGTTTCACCTTGTGTTCCGGCGCAATGAAATATTTGTTGTCGCGCTTGCTGATCAGGGCGGCCGACGTGGGCGCAAAAAATCCTTTCAGCTTGATGGATGCCATTTGCGACTTGCCAATCATGTTCATCTTGCTGGTCAGGATGTACTTTTCCTGGTCAGTCTTGCCTTCAATTACGCTCAGCATGCCGATGCGCTCTTTGGCCGGAGTGGCGGCTGCGGCCATGGCTGCTGGTGCATAGAACGGTTTGCCTGCATGCATGTCCTGCGCCTGCCGGGTGTCCAGCATGACCGTGGCCTCCAGCTTGGCCACCGATGGGCCAGTCTTGGCCGCTATGGCTGAGAACACCGCCGGTCCTTCGTTCTTGAATTCCAGCTCATGCTTGCCAATCTTCACCATGTCGCAATGGCGCAGCTTGGCCTTGCCCACACGTTCGTTATTCACATACGTGCCGTTGAGCGAGCCGAGGTCTTCAATCTCGTAATGGTCTTTGTCCCACGTAATCCTGGCGTGGTGCCCGGAGACGGCAAGATTATCAATCTGGACGGTGTTGTCCGGAAGACGTCCAATGGTAGTGGGCGCCTGGTTCATCGTGATCTCTTTGAGCACTGAGTTTTCAAACTTCAGATAGAGTTTTGCCATTCCGGACCTCCGGGAACAAATTTGCGGAGAAGATTTTTATACCAGGGGCGCTCCACCACTCTGAGCAGCAGGCAGGTGATGTTGTCATCGCCTCCGCGCTCCTTCGCCGTCTGGATCAGGCCGCTGCAGGCTTCTTCCAGCCGGCTACAGCAATTAATAATAGTTAGGATCTCTTCATCGCGAACGTGGCGCGTGAGTCCATCGGAGGTCATCAGCAGCGTGTCGCCCGGCATCGCCACCAGGTCTTCCACATCTGCTTCCACTTCCATGTCCGCGCCCAGCGCGCGCAGGATCACGTTCTGCAGTTCTGATTTTTCTGCCTGTTCCTGTGTCAGGTAGCCCAGCCGCACCTGCTCCATCACCAGCGAATGGTCCTGCGTGAGCTGCTGCATCACGCCCTGCCGGACGAGATAAATCCGGCTGTCGCCCACGTGACCAATGGTCAGTGAGTGCCCGCGCACCAGCGCCGCGACAATCGTCGATCCCATTCCCAAACGGCCCATCTGCCCCACGCCGGCTTCATGGATGGTGCGGTTGGCCAGCTGGATTGCGTTTTCCAGTGATTTGGCTTCAGTGGAAAGAGACTGCGCTGGCCTGCCGTTGGCGTGATGACCGTTCTGCCCGGCATCACGAAAATACTTGAGCAGAATGTCCACAGCCATTTTGCTGGCCACTTCGCCCGCAGCCTGGCCGCCCATGCCGTCACAAACCACAAAGATGCCGTAGCGCGAGTCATAACCGAAGTTGTCTTCGTTATTCGTGCGCACACATCCGATGTCGGTTTTGCCGGCAACTTCCACTACAAGCGTCATCAGAGAATCCTGTTCAGCCGGTCCCCTTTCAGCAAAACCCTCTTGGACTCAAAATGTTGCTGGATCAGGGACTTACCGGGAGGAGGATTGTGGCGGATTGTACCCGGATTGTTAACTACTTAGCAATCCGGGATTTACCCGCCAATGTGTACCATGCTGCGCGAAGGTTTGATAAACCCTTGCTCCCCAATATGATGGCGCGCCTCTTTCTGGTCGACCACTGAACGAACGTAATCAGTCAGCTCTTCGTCCGTTGCGCCCTGGCGCATGCGTCCCGCCAGATCATGATCAAAAAGGGAAAACAGGCAGGTACGCAGCTTGCCGTCTGAGGTAAGACGAATGCGCGAGCAATGTCCGCAGAAAGGATGCGACACCGGCGCGATGATCCCGATCTCACCTTTGCCGTCATCGAACGTGAAGCGTTTGGCCGTCTCGCTAAGCGCATTTGGAGGCAGTTCACGCACGGGGCGGAACTGGTTCAGCTTCTCCAGGATCTCATCCATGGTGACCACCACGTCGGGCGACCAGACGCGGTCTTCTTCCAGCGGCATGAACTCGATGAAGCGCACCACCACGCCTTCTTCACGTGAGAAGTGTGCAAACTCCACAATCTGGTCTTCATTGAATCCGCGCAGCAGGACTGCATTCACCTTCACTGGCTCCAGGCCAGCCCGCTTGGCCGCCCGAATCCCGGCCAGCACCTTGTCATAGCCTTTGGGCACGCGAGTGATGCGGGCGAACTTCGCGGGATCAACAGCGTCCATGCTCACCGTCGCGCGGCGGAGCCCAGCCTCCTTGAGCGGCTCGGCCAAATCGGCCAGCAAATGTCCGTTTGTAGTGATGGCGATGTCAGGTTGTTTGCCGTCCAGAGTTCGCAGAGCGGCCACATCGCGAACAAAGTCCACCAGCCCGTTGCGGAGCAGAGGCTCGCCGCCCGTCAGCCGGACTTTCTCAATCCCCAGTCCCACAAGCAACCGCACTGCGCGCAGATAATCAGCAAACGGCAGCTCCGCGTATTGCGCGCCCTGGTTTCCTGTGCGGCAATAGACGCAGCGGTAGTTGCAGCGGTCGGTAATGCTTACCCGCACGTCAGTGATGTAGCGCCCGTGTTTGTCGCGAAGACGATCCATCTTTGGAGCGACCAAAATTGAACAGCTCGAAATCTTCCACCCGGCAAAGCCCTTCGCGTACTGTCATCCTGAGCGAGTCCGAGCGACGCAGGAGTGAGGACGAGTCGAAGGATCCCGAGAATGTATCCCCTGCCATGCAGCTTCAGGGAGTTCTCACGAATATCTTTCCAAAGTCCGAGCCTCAGTTTTTTCTCGATTGCAAACAATATCGGAAGGGAAAAGGACACGCCTCGCGGCGTCTCCGGTTCCTTTCCAAGTGCCTGCCGCCGGCAGCCACGGGAGGCCCAGCCGTTTCCCGCCGGACCCTTGTCCTTGCAATCTGCAAAGAACCGTCACACCGGCCGGGTATTCCTCAGGCCTTAAGAAGTGCGATCGGAACCTTAGCCTTCATTATAGATGAGCGGCGCAAGCCAAAGACGCTTTTTGTCCTGTCTCATGTCATTGAACCCGGAGATAGAGAATCATCAGCTCGTCATCGATGTATTCACCGCCGACCTTGAGCGAGCGCGGTTCCACACCGTACTTACTGAACCCAAGCGATTCGTATAACCTGCGCGGCTTTTCCTGTGTCGCAGCCACCACCAGCAAAACCTGCTCCAGCCCATTAATCATTCGTGCGCGCCGGACGACCTCATTCAGAATCGCTCTGGCGGTTCCTTTGCCGCGCGATTCTCGCCGGACATAAACACCCCAGATGGTGCCCTTGTGGCGGAATTTGGTGTGCTTCTCACGATAGAAACCAGCCATGCCGGCGAGGTCGGAATTTTCAAATGCACCGATGATAAAGTCTTCCGCGTTGAGCGCGCGAAAAAAATCTTCTGCCTGCTCAAGGCTGCGTTTTTCGTGCTCCTCGGCCGATTCAGCAAACGAATGCGGCTCATCTTTCAACGCAACCAGTCGCAGTTGCCACCAGGCGCCGGCATCATGTTCCGTTAGAGATCGGATTTCCATCGCTGGCATTATGGACGATGCAGGGCTGATTCGCGACAAATCATCTCAAAAACCCGGTGGCACAGCCGCCTCGGCTGTGTTCAAGGCGGCTGATGATTACTTACCGCTCGTATATCTGAGAATTCCTTTCTGGCGCGCTTCTAAAATCTTCTTCCAGGCTGCTTCCTGATCGAAAGCCGGCCACATCTCAGTAAGAGCCTGATGTGCTTGCGCCTGCCTGCCGCTGTAGAGATATGCGTAGACGATCTGCAGAACCTTCGTTGCTGCGCTGCGGTTCGGATCATTTCCGTAGAGGTCGTCCGCGTTCGCGGCGGAGCGAAATTGATGCAGCTCTGCAGGGCTCAATTCACGTTTAGCTTCGGCAATCCCATGTTCATAATCGGCGATATGCTCGTGGCCCACATCAATAAAGTGGGTTCCGACAAGTCTAAGATAGACCGCCGGGAAAGGGCTCTCTGCATGAGAGAGGAAGAGGTAGTCGAATTTTCCATCGTTCGTTCGGATTTCAATTCTGCCGCTGCTGTCCCGGACAAAGGCTATTCCGCGTTCGTTCTCGATCTCTCTTATTGGCCGAGGCGACGGCCCGAGTGACACGATGTAGTACGTCCAGCAGCAATGTGCCCCGCCTGAGTAGCCTTCCAAAACCAAATCAGGGTAGCCATCGCTATTTACGTCCTCACCCAGCAGCGTGATTTCCAGTCCCCAGTCGTACGTGGTGAATACGGTTTTTCTCGCGTTTCGAACTACCGCCTTGCACATATCACCATCTGTAGTGTCATGGAACGGTTCGATGGCAACGGAGAAGTTCTTAAATTGCTTATGGATTGCGGTGCTGCCGCGCAAACAGCGCTCGCGGGCTGTTTGCGCAAACATCACATTCGCGCAGATAACTACCAAAATTAAAAGTTGGGAGGACTGCTTCTTACATCCCGTCATAATTCGGCCCGCCGCCACCCTCCGGCGGAACCCACGTGATGATCTCGTACGGGTCCATGATGTCGCAGGTCTTGCAGTGGACGCAGTTTGATGGGTTCAGATGGATCTGTTTACCCTTAGGCGCGTCAGCGGCTTCTTCCATCTCATAGACATTGGCCGGACAGAAGTGTTGGCAGGGATTGCCGAACTCGGTGACACATCGCGTGTTGCAGATGTTTGTGTCATGAATCACCAGATGCGATGGCTGATCTTCTTCATGCTTGGTGCCAGAGTGATAGAGGTCAGTCAGTTTGTCGAATGTCAGTTTGCCGTCGCCTTTGGCTTTACCAAGCAGGCGCGCTTCTTCGCCGCCGTCAGATGGTAACTGGTCCAGGTGCTTCATGCGTCTGTGTCCCGCGTGCGTTGTGTACACTGCATGCAGCCCGCGGCCTCCGGTGATCTGCTGCAGTGCCGTATGCAGCAACCCGTGCACCAGTCCATTTTCAAATGCCTGATGGAAGTTGCGAACCTCCCAGAGCTCATCCCTGATCCAGCTGGCATCGACCTTATCTTTGTAGTTCTTTAGCTGCTCGGCCGTGAAGTTATTGGCCACCAGCGCTTCAAACGCCGTTTCCGCTGCCAGCATGCCGCTCTTGATGGCCAGATGAATACCCTTGAGCCGCTGTGAGTTCAGGAGCCCTGCCGAGTCGCCCACAATCATCCATCCATTTCCTGCAAGCTGCGGCATGGAGAACCACCCACCATAGGGCATCGACTTTGCGCCGTAGCGGATCATCTTTCCGCCTTCCAGCAATTTCGCAATGTAAGGATGCTTCTTCCATTGCTGCAACACGCGCTGCGGATCAAGCCGTGGATCAGCGTAATCGAGACCGGTAACGTAGCCGAGCGAGACCAGATTGTCTTTCGCTCCGTACGTCCAAGAGCCGCCGTATTCTTTGGTGGTCAGTGGCCATCCCAGTGTAAGGATCACTTC
>DATEJX010000231.1:0-10028 GCA_035277785.1 Candidatus Angelobacter sp.
ACCGCCGTCGGCACCTCAAGAGACGAGTTGTAACGGCCACCTTGGTATTTGTCCCAGTAAGAAGGCAGTTTGCGCAGCACCGGGGATTTTTCCATCTTCGCGGCTTTATCGTAAGCCGCGTCAATGCCCTCACGGAAACGCGCAGACATCTCACTGGTATCGATCTTGTGTTTTTCCGCGTAAGTCTCAAACAGCGGCGAATGTTCGTTGATCTTCTTATAGAGCAGCGGCTGAGTAATTGTGGGATCGTCCACTTCGCTGTGTCCGTGGCGCCGGTAGCCAATCAGGTCGATCACCACATCACTACTGAAGCGATAACGGTATTCCACAGCCATCTTCGCCACCCGCAGCACAGCTTCAGGATCTTCAGCATTCACGTGGAAAATAGGTATCGGCTGCCGCTTCGCCAAATCAGAGGAAAAACGCGCGGTGTGCAACTCGGCCGGATTGGTGGTAAAGCCGATCAGGTTGTTCACGATCACATGAATGCTGCCGCCGACGCTGTAACCTTTCAGTCCGGAAAAGTTCAGGGTTTCCGCCCAGATGCCCTGCCCGGCGAAAGCAGCGTCGCCGTGCATCATGATCGCCAGGATTTTCTTCTCGCCCTCAGGCTCAGCGTGAATCTGCTTGGCCCGGGTGCGCCCCAGGAGTACTGGATCAACGGCCTCCAGGTGACTGGGATTGGAAGCCAGATGCATGCGCAACGCCTTGCCGTTGCGAGTCTGGTACTCGCCGGTGGCTCCCTGGTGATACTTCACGTCGCCGCCACCCAGAACGCTGCGGGGGTCCACATCTTCAAATCCGGCAAAAACAAACTCCGCGGGAATGCCCACGATCAGGCTCATCACGGTGAGCCGGCCACGATGGCTCATCGCCATCATCGAATGCGTAGCGCCCAGATCGGCGGCGGTCTCGAGCAAGGTATCGAGCAGCGGAATCAGCGCCGTGGCTCCCTCGCCTGAGTAGCGCTTCGTCCCCAGATACCGCGTCTGCATGATCTGTTCAAACAGGTCGGCTTGCATCAGGCGCTCGGCCAGCCAGCGCCGGTCAACTTTCTGCGGCTCTGGACTTTCCATCTGCTCCTGGATCCACTCGCGCCGCTCCGCCTGCGGCAAGTGCATGAATTCAGCTCCGATGGTACCGCAGTAGATTCGCCGCGCCGCCTTGGCTTCCTCTCCGGAAATCCTGATCTCCGGGTACCCGCCCGCGACTGGTCCACCAAAGGGATGCAAGTTCGCGTCCATGTATCCCCAGCGGCGAAACAGGTCAAAAACTCGCTCTCGTTCCAGTGATTGTTCTGTATCCGGCAGTTCTGTATGAGTGCTCATAATCGATTTGAAATTTGTTTGAAGGGCTCCAGAAAAGTTGCAGGCAAAAGCCCAACTTATGAGAATACCATCCGGCAAATGTTCGATGAATTGAGGCAAAAGCCCGATTCAGCGCCTTGAGACAGCCGATTCGAGATGCGTTCCAAAAAGCAAGCGTCCTGCGAAAGGTTCGCAGGACGCCAGGCAGCCCTCCCCCAGAACTGCCTTACCACCGCGAAAAGCATAGAACCAGACTGGCCCCCCGTCCACGTCACTTTAGTAACGTTACTCTTGCTCGCAGACCGCCATTGGAGCTTCATTCCCGCTGTTCTTCTATCTGCTTCAAAGCGTGTCACTTATCTGGAGTGAATCTTAGCGCGAGATGTTACATCCAATCTTTTGTTAGGATGAACAGGACAAAAATAGCTTCCAGGCTGATCGAAAACTTTCAAAACCAACAAGGTAGGATTCATGGCGAGCGATGGCATTTTAGAAGTAACAGACGTCAACTTTGATCAGGTGGTCCTCAAAAGCGACCAGCCGGTCATTCTGGATTTTTGGGCTGCCTGGTGTGGTCCCTGCAAGGCTCTGGCCCCAATAGTGGACGAAGTGGCAGCAGCGTATCAGGGCAAAGTGAAAGTCGGGAAAATGGATGTTGATCGCAGCCCCGTCACTCCTCAACGTTACGGCGTAAGAGGCATACCTACGCTGTTGATTTTCAAAGGTGGGCAAGTGCAGGAGCAGATTGTGGGCTACGTGGCCCGCGATGTCATCGAAAAAGCCCTCAACAAGCACGTAAGCTAAGAGGATTCTCCCAACATGACGCCCGGCCGCTGGCCGGGCATTTTTATTTTTCTCGCTTCTTTTTTCCAATCACAAGTACAATTCGCCCACGTCTCCTTAATCCGGGACCTCTATTTATCCATGTTGACAGTTTTCTCTGGTGGCGATCTGCGGTTCCTGTTGTTCCCGCTGCTGCTTTTCGTTTATTACCTGATTTGCTGGTTCAGGGTGGGAAAAGACCCCAAAGTTGAGAACGTAAGTCCACAGTACGAGCCGCCCTCCGGCATTTCCCCCGGATTGGCCCGCTATATCATCACCGGCGGCAGTGATGGAACCACTCTCGCCGCTGTCCTCGCGCACCTCGCTGCCAAAGGAGTAATCGCCATTCAGCCTCAATCCGGTTCTTACAGTTTGGAACTCGTTGAGGAAAACGCCTCGGTCCAGCCGGAAGAAACAGCCCTGGTGCAGGTGCTCTTTACTCAACTTAAGCAACCCGATGGCTCTGGAGGGCCTGCGTCGGCTTCCCAAGCGACGGCTCCGCGCGAACTGCGCGAAGCTGTCAACCGCATACCCTCGCAGCAACTTGCGTCGCAGGGACTGGCCGTAGCAGCGGAGTTGGCGGCAACGCCGCGCCAAAAAATGCTGCTTGATCCGAAATCCGCGTATCAGGTCAAGCTCGCAATCGATGCAATCCAGGAAAGCTTCCGCAAAAATGTTCAGGGGCTCTATTTTCGTTGGAACGCCATCTATGCCCTCGCCGGGATCGCGGTCACATTTGCGTTCGGCCTGCTGTCTTCCTTCTTTGTCGAGAGTTCCAGGGCGCCGTCCACTTTTTTGACGCTTTGGCTGTTGTTTTTTACCAGCGTTGCCGGGACTGTCCTGGTGTTTTGGAAATCATCGCGGCCTACGCAGCCAACAGCCAGCCAACGTATGAATTCGATGGTCATTCTCCTCTTTTTCTTTGTTGTTCCCGGGTTCCTGATTGGCGCAGTCGCCATCCCCACCGCCAAATGGTTGGTGCTTGCCCTGCTTCTGGCAGTGGCCCTCAACAGCGCTTTTCTCGTCATCATGCGCGCGCCCACGGAAAAGGGACAAGAAGTTCTTGAGCAGCTTGCGGGCTTTCGTGAATTCCTGGTGCGCGTGGAACAGGACCGCCTGGAGCGTATAAACACTCCAGAGGAAAAAGCGCGGATGATGAATCGTTTTCTGCCTTACGCCATCGCCATGGGCGTCAAGGAAGGATGGGGTGACACCATGGCAGCGGCATTTTCCAATGCCATTGTGGAGAGATGAAGAACAGAGATTTGAAATTTAGAATCTAAATTTCAAATCTCCCTTTCAGTATTTTCTCAGCACGCCAATCACTCGCCCCTGCAACTGGACTGATTTCGCGGGCACCACAATGGGCTTCATGGCGGCGTTGGACGGCTGCAGCCGGATCTTCTCGCCTTCACGATAAATCCGCTTGAGCGTGGCGTCAGTCCCTTCCACCAGCGCGACTACAATTTCCCCGTCGCGGGCGTTGTTGACCTTCTCCACCAGCACATAATCGCCATCTACAATGTGCTCGTCCTTCATACTCTCGCCCTTCACCTGAAGGACAAAAACATCCTTGGAGCGTGTGATGTCGCCAAGGGAGATGGTTTCAGGATTCTCCACGGCTTCAATGGGCTGGCCGGCCGCAATGCGTCCCATCAGCGGCAGCGCCACTTCCGTCGGCTTTTGCGGCTGACGACGGAACAGGCCACGCACAGGAAGAACGTCAATCGAGCGGCTGCGGTTGTAATCACGTTTGAGCAGCCCCTTCTTTTCAAGATTGGAAACGTGCTTGTGCACTGTCGCCAGTGAGCTCAAGCCCAATCCGTTTCCGATCTCTTCAAAAGATGGCGAGTAGCCATTCTTCTGCACAAAGTCGTGAATAAAGTCGTAAACTTCGCGTTGTCTCTTGGTGATAGCCATACAAGCGAAAGTATCTCGAATACAAGGCGAATTGTCAACGAGAATTGTAGAAGTTTCTTCGCCGAATGGATAACGAACCGGATTCTCTTCCAACCCTCGGCGCTGATCCACTTGCCCGCAAAACACCGGCCGGGAAGAGTTTTGCTTTATAGTTTTTGTGAGGTCAACGGCATGCGGGGACTAAGCTTTGGTGAACTGCTCGACTACTGCGCGGAAGAAACCAATCACTGGCGTGATTTCTTCAAGGCCAATCCGGCGGCGCTGGACCTTGCCTGCGACATTGCTGGAACAAAAACGGTGCGTGAGGTACTGCTGCACATTGTGATTGTGCAGATGCGTTATGCCGAACGGCTCTTGAATCTTCCCATCACAGAGTACGAGACTCTCACCGGCAAGAGCGGGCCGGAGCTGTTCCTGCTGGGACACAAGAGTTTTGAAGATCTGCGCAGCTTTGCCGTTGCCGCCAACGATCCGGATTGGGACAGCAAGCTAACCTTTCCCACCCGCACCGGCGGCACCTTAACCGCGAGCCGGAGAAAAATATTCATTCACGCCTTGCTGCACGGCGTAAGGCATTGGGCCCAACTCGCGACCTTCCTTCGACAGCAGGGCTACAAACAGGATTGGCCGCACGACTTCATTTTTTCGAATGTGATTGCCTAAACACCTTTTTAGGAAACTGCCCAAATCCATTCCATCAGCGTCATCAGCGGTAGGCTTTTGTTTTTCTCGATCACGGCGATGTTGCGCGATCACGCGCGATCACGAGCGATCTCGGCGATTATTTCAGTCCATCCTTACCAGATACTTCGCCGCATCCGTATGGGTCTCCTCAATCAGAGACTCGGCACGCTTTTTGTCGTCGTTCGCCACCAGAATGCGCAGCCAGTCTCCGCCCATGGGGCTTGAGAACTGCAGCACCTTCGCGGTGTGATAGCGGCGCGTAATTCTTTGTTTCAATTTTGCTGCCTCTTCATGATCAGGAAACGCGCCAATCTGCACGCACCAGCGACCGCCGCTGGTAATGGACGCTGGAGTTTCCAGCACCTCAATTCGCACTAGAGCGGTGCCGCGCTGAAATACCGTGAGGCGGCGCGCAGCCGCGCGAGAAAGATCCAGAATGCGATCGCCGACAAAAGGTCCGCGATCAGTGATCCGCACAATTACCGATTCACCGCTCTTCAGGTCTGTAACCCGCGCAATTGAGTTGAGCGGCAAAGTGCGATGCGCCGCCGTCATCTTATTCGTGTCAAAGACTTCGCCGTTGGCTCCTTTGCGGTCCTGAAACCCTGGCCCATACCAACTGGCCCAGCCCACCTGTGTATAAAGCACTTTGGCGTTGGGAGGAACAATGATTTCGCCTTCTTCTTCCTTTTTAGGTGTGGGCACAGGCCTTTCGGGCGGCCTCGACGGGGTTGGCCGGGGGATGGATACAGGCGGCGGAATGGATGCTGTGCTCGTCCCCGCAGGAGGTTGCGGCGGGGGAGGCGGAGGCACATTGGACGTATCCGGGCGCCGGTGCGTGCCGCAACCGGCAAGAAGCATTAGGAAAACGAAGATTGCCGCTAGCTGGAGCGGGTTTTGTCCATAAACTCCGCGAGTCGTTGCAGCTTCTCCGCGGCTACTCGTAAGGCTTTCGATGAGTGATTGCGAATCGCGGGCACCACCTCGTCGTTCAGATAGCTGATGACCCGCTCGCTCTCCTGCTCCACCTTGCGCGCAGCATCGCCGAATTCCTCGTCCAATCTGCGGCCAAAATTTTCGAAAGACACTTTGCGCTTGGGATCTCCTTCTGAATTCATATGCCTTTGCCTTCACCATTCGCAATGATTTCGGGTGCCAACCATTCCAGTATGAATTGCCCAGCCCGGCTGGTCAATTGCTCGATGGCATCGGCAACCTTGTCCTTGTATGAGTTAACTAAGATGCAGCTCTGGGCCGCGATTCTGGCTGGGCGATATTTTTGAAAGCTGTCCTGTGAGAGTTAGGAGCAGAATCTGGCAGCGAAGACGAGGCGGGTTTCAGGCCAGTTATTCAAAGTCCGGCGCACAACCAGCGCACGGCGCGTGCTTCGTTCCAGCAGCAGAGGACCATTTGTCTGGAAAGTGATCTCAAGGCTGTCATCAATTTCCAGAAGCTGGTCCGAGGAAAACAACAGTCCGGATTCGCTCATGTTGATCGTTTCGCCCATAGACCAGTCCTCCTGTCCCGCAAGGCGATACCTTAGCGGGACACGCAGAGCGTGACGTGTGGCGCGATCAATCATAGTTCTGCCCTGGCACGGCGACGGGGCCGCACTCTGGTCCAGACGTTTCATTAGTTTCTCCGTCGCTAGAACTTAGTACTGCCGGAACAAAAGCGTAAATCCTGCTGACTGCGACTTCGACTGCGGAGTGTTTCTTGCCAAAGGGGTGGATAGATTGTCATCTCAGTCGGTCAAGCTGTCAAGATTAAGTCGCACAGTTATAAATTTTAATTTTCTTCATTGTGTGAGATTTCTAATCGAACTACGGCTGCATCTGCACAATCTCTGGTGATACTGCACTCGCATCAAGCTCAACTGAATATCATCTTGCCACGTTGATCTCCTCCGCAAGATGCTCTTTTTGAATGACTTGCCTGTTGAGGATTTCTTTACCCACCAAAGATGGCCAGTGCATTGTCCTCCGCTGGCGCAAGGACGCATGCTGCCGCGCATGGAGGAAAACAAGCAATGGCAAAGCATCAAACACTTCGTTTTCGTGAAGCCAAACGGACGCAACAGAGTTTCCTGGCTGGGTTGGAGAAACGGACTCTTCTATGGCTGGCAGCCCGAACTCCCGCCTGGATCAACTCTGACCACCTCACGTTGCTCGGCCTGGTCGCTATGGCAGGCGCAGGCGCGGGCTACTGGTGGTCGCGCAGTAATCGTTTGGGACTGGTTGTTGTTATCGTCTGCTTAGGACTGAACTGGCTGGGCGATAGTCTGGATGGAACGCTGGCGCGGCACCGCAACTGCTGTCGGCCACGTTACGGGTTTTATGTTGACCACGTGGTGGATGCTTTCAGTGCGCTGTTTCTTTTGGGTGGCCTGGCGCTGTCCGGCTACATGTCTCCCTGGATCGCGCTGGGGCTCTTAGTTTCCTATCTTATGCTGTCCGTGGAAATTTACCTGGCCAGTTACACGCTGGGTGATTTCAAGATCTCGTATTTCAAAATGGGTCCAACGGAACTGCGCCTGCTCCTGGCAATTGGGAATATCGCCTTGCTGTGGAGGTCAATGGCGCATCTGGCGGGCCGCGCTTACCGGATTTTCGACATCGGCGGAACCATGGGAATCTCGGGAATGCTGCTCATCATGTGCATTTCTGTGATTCGAAACACAGCTCGTCTCTATCGGCGTGAGCCGTTGCTACCGCCTTCGCCGACAGCGCGTGAGCAGAGAAGGCGTGATTTGCTGGCCTCTCAGGCTCAGTAGCTTCTCTGACATGCGCAGGTGCCTGGGGGAACTCGGAGTTAAGACAAAAAAGCGCGCGGCAGCAGCACGAAGAAAACGTATAATGCTGGCCAGTCGTCGAGTCCCCCCGCACAAGATTTCCACAATCAAAAGGAGAATGCCATGTCTACGCCATCTATGAGCCCACAAATGCCCGGGGGAATGCCGCCCGCTCCGCCAAAATCCTCGGGTGCGAAG
The DNA here is from genome assembly GCA_035277785.1 of Candidatus Angelobacter sp. GTDB lineage: Bacteria > Acidobacteriota > Terriglobia > Terriglobales > Acidobacteriaceae > Angelobacter. The sequence continues at coordinate 7,723 of DATEJX010000231.1, forward strand.
GTGATTCTGTGGATCGTCGGTGTTTTCGCTGCGCTCGTCATCTTTGTCATCGTGGCTTTGGCGGGATTGGGCTTCTTCTTCATGCACAAGGCTAAACAGGCTGGCCTGGATCCTGAGCTGATCAGAAAGAACCCGGGTCTGGCAGCGGCCAAAATGGTGGTGATGAATAACCCTGGGTTGCAGGTGGTCTCCAGCAATGACGCAACCGGAACTATGGTGGTTCGGGACAAGAGGACCGGCAAGAACACCACACTCAAATTTGACGCGGCGAAAAAGACCATGGTGGTCATTGACGATCAGGGCAAACAGGCATCCATCACCGCGGATACAAATTCCGGAACGGTTGAATTGAAAGGCGAGGACGGCACGGTAAAGATTGGGGCAAATGCCAACGGCGCGCCTGGCTGGGTGCCGGTCTATCCTGGAGCTTCGCCGCAAAACACCGTGTCGGTGGACGAAAAAGCCAAGCAGAGCGGCACGTACGTCTTTGTCAGCAAGGATTCGCCCGACAAAATCATGAGCTATTACTCTCAGCAGCTCACTTCCGCCGGCATGAAGCTCACCACCACCACTTCAGGCAGTGACGGTGGAGTAATCAACGCCAATCAGGACGGCGACGCTCGCACCGTCCTGGTGGCTGTCTCCAGCGATAGTGAAGGCACACACGTCAGCGTGTCTTACAGCCAGAATAAGGATGCCAAAGGAGAACTGTAAGCGGCCAGTGTCACGGATTCCCTGCTGCAGCTTCCAGAGCCTCTTCTTCCTCAATGAAGCTGAACTCCTCCTGGAGTGCGGCATTGCGCATCCATACCGGCGCGAAGGATAGCCGGTGCAGCGGCGTGGGGCCGTGCTCCTTGAGCGCAGCCAGATGTTTGGGTGAGCGATAGCCTTTGTTCGAAGCCAGATCGTATTGCGGGTACACGGGGTCCCAGCGGCGAATCATCGCGTCCCGCTCAACCTTGGCCACAATGGATGCAGCGGCAATTGAGATTGAGAGTGCATCGCCGTGAATGATGTTGGTCTGCTGGCACTCGAGATCCAGACGCACGGCGTCAATCAGCAGATGGTCCGGCACCGGCACAAGCTGCGCGATGGCATTGCGCATGGCCAGCAGAGAGGCCCAGTAAATATTCAGCTGATCAATGCGGGCCACGTCCACCGCTGCAACCGCCCAGGCAATGGCATGTTCCTTGATACGCGCTGCCAGCTTTTCGCGCGTCTTCTCATCCAGCAATTTCGAATCCCGCAACCCCTTGACGCGGTAACCTGGTTCCAGGATCACTGCGCCGGCTACCACCGGCCCAAACAATGATCCGCGGCCAACTTCATCCACTCCGGCAACCAGCTTTGCGCCCGCAGCCCATGCCAGCTTTTCATATTTTGTTGTGCACTTCAGCCGCTTCAGCAGCCGCATTTTCATCGTGCCTTTGGAGTAGGGCAGGCCTGTTTCCGGGTTAATTGGGACCGGAATTTTCCTGCGTTTTTTGCGGGCAGGCTTGGGGGCAGCGGAAGACATCACGAAATGGGAAGCTGCGAGAATTCTACATCTTTTGCTTCGACCTCAACCCGGCCAAATTCCATGCGCAACGAATAAAGAATGTACCCGTCCGGGGTGAGTGCGATTGAATCATCGAGCACATCGCCATGACCGGCATTGTCACGGGTTTGTTCTTGGAGTAGCGGACGTTCAATCACATAGCGACGAACGCCCGGAAGCTTCAAAATCAGGTGCCGGTCCTGGTGCGCGCCCAGTAGCCTGATCACGATTCCCATGCCACGCTTTTCTTTGCGGACGCCTGTACCGCCTTCCACCACGCTGATGGATTCAACCCAGGCGTCGTGAATGCAGCGATGGTCGGTGACATCGCAATGCCACCCAGCCAGCGCGTACTTGCGCGCGTTTACTGGTAAATGCGAAGCGATGGGGGCGAGAGCTTCTTCATATCCCGCCCACAGTGCAATACGCAGGGATTTGTCGGGCTTGCTGGCCACAAAGATTGTTATGCGTTTTCTGTGCTGGCCGTTGCCGTCTGTGTACGAGTATCCACTTCACGCAGGCGCGCAGCTTTGCCCTTGAGTCCGCGGAGGTAGAACAGCTTGGCCCGGCGCACCTGGTTGGAGCGAACCACTTCCACTTTGTCCACAACCTTGGAGTTGAACGGGAAAATCCTCTCCACGCCCTGGCCAAAACTGACCTTGCGCACGGTGAAGCTGCCCTGCGGGCCACGGCTGCGCGAAATCACGGTACCTTCAAACGCCTGCACGCGTTCCTTATCGCCTTCTTTAATCTTCACCTGAACGCGGAC
>DATEJX010000232.1:0-9946 GCA_035277785.1 Candidatus Angelobacter sp.
CGCCTTCCAGGAGCGCTCGGACCGGAAGCTAAGCGGCACGAGCGTTTGGCTTTCAGTCACAGGGCTGAGCTGCGGGGCGCAACCCTGTAAATGAATAGCCTGCGTTTAGGGCAACGCAAATTCGTTACGGCGCAACTCGCGACGCAATCAGCGTGTAAGACGTGCCGTTGAAGAACAGCAGCCCGCGTACTCGGATGTTTGCGCCGTTGGCAAGCGTCACACCCTTGTTCTGGGCGTTGCCCGCCTGCACCGCGATTGTGGTCTGGCCTGTGAGGGATGCAAACGCGGACTGCGCATCCACCGTCAGGGTAAAGTTGCCGCCGCTGAGGGCTGATACCGCTCCCGTAAAGCCCTGCTCCAGCAGTTTGATTTTGTCCGCTGAGACAGACGTGCTGCTGTCACCGGATTCGTTTTCGCTGTCCACTTCCACACGCTGCGCCTTGCTGATATTGGTGGAGTCAAAGGCGGGGAACGATCCGCCACCCTGGTTCGTATGCACCTCAAACCTGGTGGAGGAAGTAATCGGTACCGTCACTGTTGTGGCAGTCGTGGGAGCGCTGGCGGCTGAGGTTGCTGAAACTTTGTGAGTGGTGATGTCGACTGATGTGGCGACATTCACACCGCTCGGGCAGCCGGCAGCAACGGCACAGGTCACATTGGTAATCAGGCCTTCAACCTCTTCGCCGTCGCCTGTTTCGGTTTCGGATTCCACTTTCTTGGCCAGGATTGAACCATCCGTTTGCGTGACCGCGTCAACGGAGACGATCATGCCAGTCGTCAAGTTGCTGAAGCTGGTAATGCCGTCTTCAAACTTGGTGTTTGCATCCGTGATGATGGTCACAGGCTGCGCAGTCTGCGCCGGCTGAATGGTAAATTTCGGAGAAGAGACATTCGTGATGGTGCCACGCAAGTCTTCCAGTTCTCCGTTATCGTCGTCCTCGCCGGCTTCTCCGGTGGGAACCGTGGATGATGTCACCTTGAACGTGGGCGTCACCGTGGCATTGGTTCCGCTGATGGTGACCGACGAGGCAAGGTCCATGTCAAAGTTGATCACCGACGCACCCGCACCGATTGTGATCGATGGATTAATCGTCACATTCACAGTGGATGACGAAAGCGTCGCGTTCAGCTTGGTGACTGCCTTGGTGGTCGGATCCACAATTACGATTTCAGGCTTGGAAACCGTCAAAGTAGCGCCGGTATAGGTGCCGTTGGGAATCGTAACCAGAGACAGCGGCTCAAAGCTCGCAAGATCATGCGTCAGTTCGATTTCCGTGGGCTTCGCCAGCACACTGGGATTGCTGCCACCCGTGAGCGTCACGGCGTTGATGGTCAATTCGAAAGCGATGATCTGATCGTTGGGCGCGTCGCCGAAATTGATGACTGTGCCGGCAGCTGTGGCGTTCGGAGTGTTGTTGCTGCCGCCGCAACCGGTAAAGCCCAGCAGGCACACCAGCGCGATAATCAGAATTGCGCCGAACAAGGCGGTTGTCTGGGGCTGAAATTTTGTAGTGTTACTTGTAGCTGTGAACATTTGGTGTCCCCCTTCAGGTATCCTTTGTTGCTCAAGCCGGGGTATTCCCCGTGCTTATGAGGTCTGCCTGCCAAGACGCAAGCGGAAAAACTGAAATACGTCTCGTGCAGCTGCAGAAGCCGGCCCCGCGGCGCGCTTCAGCAGTTCATTCAGGTGGAGAAGATTGCGGCTGCCGCAGACCGAACAGGCGTCGCCCGAATCGGCCGAGATGAACTCGCAGTCCTTGCACAGAACCGCGTCACGAAGCGGCAGGAAACTGGATTTGTTCGGAATGTTCAAAGTGCTTTTCATGTGTGCACCTCCGCATCCTTCGCGCCATCACTGACAGGGCGCATCGCTCTTCCGAAGACCACTCTGACAGGGATAAAGCAGGTGCTGTTCCAAAGCTTTATGACAGCTAAGTGGCTTATTTTCAGCAGATTACTGTTACATGGATTGGAATGAGTGGGTCATTGGGAAACACATGTGTAGCGGATGGATACAGTGAGGAACAACTCTTGCGAAAGACTACGCACGAGAAGCTTGCTTATATACTTCCGCCATGAACCGACTAAGCTTGGCTGGCGCTTTTCTCCTTCTGGGTTCGGTACTCTTGGCCCAGAGCCCGAAATCCATCGTCGTCAAAGACCAAGATCCGAATGAGACGTGGGCCGAGGAACCGTCTACGTTGCTGGCTTTGCCCGGAGATTTAGAACTGATACCGCAAATGCCCGGCGGGCGGGCAGGTAAAGTATGGATTCGGAAAAGCTCCCGGGGGCTCGCGATTGTCGGAGCGGTAGATGGCGGATTACCTGAGTTTCCTCGCAACAAGAACCATATTCTCGAAGCCGATCACATCGAGGTGTGGATCGCTTTTGTGGAAGATGTGCCGTTGCCACCAATCGGGTACGGTAATCAGTTTGGCGCAGTAACGGTTGCGAGCGAGAAGGGCTGCGAAAAACGCTATGATGATCGTCCCGCTGACGAACACTACAAGGAAAAATGTACAAAGTGGTATCAGCAGCAGGTGAAATATCGCACGCGCTTCAAAAAGCTTTTCGCGCGGCAATGGTTGATCACCGACTACTACCACGAAGAATCCTTTGCCACCCCGGCTTATGGCCAGATTGTTCGCGACTTTGCCAGCGATCAGCCCCAGTATGGAGTAGAAATCCCCGCGGTCCTCAAACCGGTCGAAACTCCGCTGCTCACTGCGTACCTCCAGCCCTACGGCGGCCATCCGGGATACCGTTTTGCGATCAACATCCCCTGGGAGTCGATGCCGCCAGTCAACTCCCTGGAGATTTCCCACTTGCGATTGCTGGTCGAGGCCTACAGTTCCGCGCCAGCAGGCAGGAAGTATGGTCCTTACTCCAGCACAGCTCCAGGCCGCAAGTATGGCAAGCCGGAGACCTTCAACCTGCTCACGCTTGAGACGCCTCACAAGTTGAAACTTTCCCCTTGTGGCGGATCGCTCGAGGTTAAGAACAAGTATGATGAGCGAGTACCCGGTTGGTTGCTACCTGCCGGAGGGCAACAGCCATGGATCACCACCATCTTTGGCATCACCAATGAAGCGCTCGGCTACATGTATGAGCCCGACGGCCTCTCTCCTATCGCCTTCACTAAGAAGTTCTTCTTTAAACAGGCGGGTCCCGAAGAATGGGTCTGTGGCCCGGAGTTCAAGTACAGAACGGGATCGCAGGTCGAAGACTATGGGACTGAGATTCACGAGGAAGGCATGGACGTGCGCAAGCTTGCCGACGGGAGACTGCTAGTCAAAGAGGGCCCCCTGGATATTTATCGCACTTTTGGCTCTGGTCAGTGTGGAGGTTGTCCGACACGATATCTCGCGATTTATGCTATCGGCATGGAACGAAAGCTGACACAGCTTCTTGAGTTCAACGAGTTCCTTGCAGATCAGGCCGATGGCGAAGATGTGCGGTACAAGGTTTCTCCCGACTGGAGCAGGATTACCTATTATGAATCTGCCCGCACCGAGGACGCTGCGGAGGACTGGCGTTCCACTCTTTACTGTCTGGGGCCAGTCAAGTATGAGCGCTGCGGCCAGCAGGACCATGTAACGCCACCGGACGCCTCTCCGGCGCAGGGGGAAAGATAGCCGGCCAATCTTCACCCAACATGCCGAAAAAAGGCACAGGCAGGAGTGCCTGTGCCAGATGTTTCTTAGCGCGACTGTTACCATTCCGGTGGTCGATGGCTGCCGTGGTCTCCACCGTCTTTGCCTGTGTCAGAGTCGTGATCCCCGGTGGAACCGCCGGACGAATCGCCGCTACCTCCACTGCTTCCGCCACTAGTAGTACTGCCTCCGCTGCCGCCCGAATCGTGCGAGTCAGTGCCGCCATCATGGTGGTCATCACCGGTGGAAGCGCGAAGCCGTTTTACCGGATCGTCATCATCGTCGCGGTCATGGTGCTTGTTATCCATACGGCCCGGCCGATCCAGTTCAGGACGCATGTCGCCGGTGTGACGAGGAGTTTCCGGACCCGCTTCAAATCCCACGCGGCTCGAGTATCCGGCCCGAATCAGGACTGATTCCCCCATGCCCTTGGCAGAGTCCAATTGCACCACACCTTCGTGAACGTCGACCTCAGTGATACCGGCGCGATTTACCTCTACATCAAAGCTGGTTCCGCGCACGGAGATTACAGCGCTCGGGGTGCCTATCTGGAACCCTGGCGCGCCGCCCAGACGTTTCTGGATTTCGGCGCGAACCCGCCCAAACATCATCTGCACATAGCGCCACGCTCCTGGTTGAGGCGCCTTCAGCACCAGACGAGTGTTGGAACGGACCAGCAGGTCACTGCCATCGCCCAGACGGAGCAACATGCGGCCACTGTCCTCAGTAGAGATCAGCGTTTCCGCAGGCAACACCAGGCCGCGGCTCGGCGTGGAGAATCCTTGCCCCGGCAACTGGATGGAGATTCTGCCCTTGAAATCGGAAACTGTTGCGCCGGCAAACGGCGCGGTCATCAGGGGAGATTGTGTGCTGTTTTGCGGTTCCTGGGCCGCAGCCAGAAGGCTGAACAACAGGAGCCCTAACAGGTTGACTGCAAATCGAGTTTTCATGGAGCCACCTCACTGACTTCCCGGACACCTCGCGGCAGCGTGAAGATAAAAGAGGTTCCGGAGTTTTGGTCACTGCTTACTTCTACATGCCCGCCGTGTTGCTGGCAGATGCGCCGCACAAAACTAAGTCCCAGTCCCCAACCGGGGATGGACTCGCTGCGTGACGGACGGTAGAACCTTTCAAAAATTTGTTTGAGATCAGAAGCCGGAATCGCCGGCCCGGTGTTATGGACACAGAACCCAATGTCGCTTTCGCGAGAAGTTACATGCAGTGTGACCTCTGATTCCTGTGTGCCATACTTGATGGCATTGCTCACCAGGTTGAGCAGAGCTCCGGAGATCAGTGTTTCGTCGCAAACAAGGTGCTCATCTCCATCTGCAGAATCAATGTTCACCGCCACCTTAATATGAGCGGCAGCAGCAAGTGGGCGAACCACTTTTTCAACGTGCTCCGCCATGGAGCGGACACTGGCGCGAGTCATGCGCAAAGGACGGGCGCCGGCGTCGAGCCGCAGAACTTCAAGATAAGTATTGATCATGGCGACCAGCCGGTTTGTCTCGCGGAAGATAGTGCCCGGCGCCTCACTGCTGGCAGGCGAATTGGGATAGCGCATCAGGAGCTCAGAGAAACCCTGAATCGCAATCAGCGGTGTACGCAGCTCGTGCGTGACGAAACTCAGCGCTTCTGAACGGGCCTGATCGCGCTGTCTCCGTGCGGTGATGTCTTCAGCAATCAGCATCACGGCCCCATCCTGCGCAAATGAAGTCCAGGGCAGCGGAACTGCGTATAGGTGCCATAGCTCTTCGCTCAGCGGCAGTTCGGTTTCCACCCACGTTCCGCCAGCCTGCGCAACGGCAGCCAGTTCCGGCCATGCCGAATTCAGTTGCGTGAGCGCCGCAAGGCTCTCAGGAGAAGCGGATTGTCTTTCGCAGAATTTATTCCACGTCGGGTTCCCAAATCTGAGCTTGCCGTCCTCGCCATAAACGGCCAGACCTTCACGCATGCTTCCGAGCAGCGTCTGGTGGAAAGAATACAGGGAAGAGAGCTCAGCCTGGAGTTCGCTGAGTGCTGCCAGTTTCCAGTGCAGCCGACTGGAAGAGCTCGCAGCTCCAGCCTTTAGCCGTTGTAAATTCTCGGGCTGGATGGTTTGATGCAACTGCTGCAAGCGAGCCGTGATTTCGCGGTTTACCAGCAGCAGGTTTTCAAGTTGCGCAATTGGCGCAGCAAAGATTCCAGCCAGCAGCAACGGCCCATAGAAGATGATTCGATGCCAGTGCAGAAAGACCAGATATGACGCGAAATATCCGGTGATGAGGAATGCCACGAGCAGTAGGAGTCCGTACGCTCCGGGGTAACGGACGACAAGCCACAACGCAAAAGCTCCGGTAGCAACAAGTAGCAGGAATTGCCATATGAGGCCAGGTCGCTGCAGAACCGTTCCGTCAAGGAGCATCGCCAGCGCGTTAGCGTTTACTTCAACACCCGGCATCGGCAGTTGTCCGGTGACTGGAGTAAACATGCGATCGCTCATATCCACTGCTCCAAAGCCGATGAGCACGGCTTTTCCGCGCAGCTGTGGAGCAGGCTTTCCCGCCAGCAAATCACCGGCAGAAACCGTCTCGAACGATGGCGGTTGGCCGGGCTCAATTTGTTGGCGGTAGTCAATGATGAGTTGCCGCAGGTCAGAGTGCTCTACACCAGAGCCCGAATTGCGCGGCGTCTCAAGACGCGCGAGTTGCGGATTGATCAATTCGGCCAGCTTGACAGCAAATGCTGGGCGGGGACCATCCAAACTCGGTTCTTCCGCGGGAAGGCTGCGGCAGAGGCCGTCATCATCCACGATGGCCTGCACGTGGCCAACGCCTTTAGCAGCTTTCGCGAACAGGGGAACCGGATCACTCCAAAGTTTGTCTTGCCGCGAGCCTGAAATTTTCGTTGCCAACACTACATTGGGGGAAGAGGCAATCGCTGCCGCCAAATCCGCATCATCACGTGGATCCTCCGGTTCCGGCAGGAGGATATCTATGCCGATCGCTTGCGGCTGCTGATTGCGGACCGCATTGATGAGTTGTGCCAATTGACGTCTTGGCCAGGGCCAGCGCCCAAAACGGCCGAGCGTGGAATCGTCGACCAACACGAGCGCAACTTTCGATGACGCTGCTTGCGCCGGACGCATGCGGAAGTAAAGATCGCTCAACTTCAGATTCAGGGTGGTGACCGGCGAAGTCATGCTCAGCAGCAGGACCACACCCAGAAGCAACAGATTCAGTCGCAGCCAGCGACGCCAGGACATCGCGTCAATATTCCGGGTTTTGTTGAACCACTTCATTGCCGTCGGTTCGTCCTCAGTGCTCCACCTGCAGATCAATGCCCAGGCGCCGGGCCTTCTGGTAAAGAGTCTTGCGCTCGATGCCCAGAGCACGCGCAGCTTTGGACTTGTTGCCCGCGTTTTCCTGCAGAACGCGGACTATGTGCTGACGTTCCATGTCTTCGAGGGTCTTAGCTGAATTTGTTTCCGCCGAAGATGGTGAGGTGCCGTTGCTATGCACCACGCGACGTTCATTCTCCACGTCGGCAGCACCAATCTCGCCGGACGTGCAGAAGATGGCCAGGCGCTCCACCAGATTTTCAAGTTCGCGTACGTTCCCCGGCCAGGAGGCAGCAGAGAGAACACGCACTGCCTCGTCCGAGATCTTTACGTTGCGCTTGTTCTTCTGGTTGTGGCGCTTGAGGAAGTGCTGTACGAGCAGGGGAATGTCTTCACGGCGCTCATCCAGGCTGGGCAGTTTGATTTCCACAACGCTCAACCGATAGTAGAGGTCTTCACGAAACTGGCCGGTTGCCATCATTTTGGTCAGGTCACGGTTGCTGGCAGCCACGATACGGACATTCACAGGAGTGTACTTGTGGGAGCCGACGCGCCGGATCTGCTGCTCCTGAACCGCACGAAGCAGATTCACCTGGAAGCTGGGTCTGGTCTCAGAAATTTCGTCAAGAAACAGCGTGCCTCCGTGGGCCGCTTCAAACAGGCCGGGACGGCTTGAGTCCGCTCCGGTGAATGCGCCTTTCTCATGGCCAAAGAGTTCGCTCTCCAGGATGTTCTCGGGAAGGGCACCGCAATTGACCGGGACGAAGGGCATTTTGGCCCGGTTGGAATGATCGTGAATTGCCCGGGCCACAAGTTCTTTTCCGGTGCCGCTGGCGCCCAGAATAAGTACGCTCACGTCTGCCGAGGCTACGCGCGCAACCGCTCGATAAACCTCCAGCATTTTTGGCGTGCGGCCGATGATGGATGTTTCAGGACCCGCATCGTCGATTCCACCGCTATCTTCCATCCGCTGGCGCGTGGCCTGCACTTTGCGCACCACCGCCAGAAGGTCATCGATCAGCAGAGGCTTGGCAAGATACTCAACAGCTCCTGAGGTGATCGACTTGGCCACCGTCTCCACACTCATATGCGCGGTCATCATCACGCAGGCGCACTGGGGCTGCAGAACTTTGATGAGATCCAGCACGTTGAGCCCGTTCGCGGTCCCTAAATAAAGATCAAGAAACGCCAGTTGTACCGGCTCTTGTCGAAGAAGAGTCTCGGCGGAGGCAATACTGTTGGCAGTAAGGCACTGGTAGCCTTCAGCCGTGAGTACTGAGGCAAGAAAGCTGCGCGTGGAATCGTCGTCATCGACGATCAGGATCCGAAAACGCGAATTTGATTTGCCGGAAGACATTTCAAGTCCCATCCTTGCGTTAGTTCAAAAACGGTAGCCTATAGCGCCGCTGACCACGTCCGACCGGAAAGCCGCGGTGCTCTGCACCAATTGGAAATGAGAAAAATTGGCTTCAAAGTTCAAGCGACGATAGAAGAGCTCGTTACGCACCAGAAGCTCACCAGCAGTGGTGAAGCCACCCGCATTGATTCTTTCGCCGCCCAGGTAGCCAAGATATTCGCCACGGTAGTACTTGCCAATATTCAGGCGCACTCCTCCCGCACCCAAATGGCTCCAGTACTGGCTGGGGCTGAAATAGCCGTGGTCCAATTCCTGTTCGAAATGAATGTGGCGGAACGCGTAACCGCCACCCAGAGAGATTTTTCCTACGGGAAACCAGCGCATCGCTTCGCCGAACTCATGCTCGGAGCGATTGCCATCAGTGTAGTGAGTCAGATAACCCGTGGCGTTCAGAGAAAAATTCTTTGTGTTGTAGTCCACGCGCTCGTGCCAGCCAGACGAGAGAAGGTCAAAACTGGCGGCGTCAAAAGTCGGCAGGATAGGGAACCGCGAGTATCCTCCGCTCAGGGTTACTCCTTTGTAGGGATAGACTTCAATATCTCCCGAGTAGAGTGCATCGCTGGTGGCATCAGCGAAACGGACTGCGCCTCCGGCAGCTCTTGCGGCGAAGTAACGGTTGAACCGCCAGCGCAGCTCTTCCCATCCCGAAACGACAGTGCGATATGGAACGGCAGTCTTCCACAGAGCGGTTTCATCCATCCGTGTCCAAGTGGAGAAATTGCGGGCGATCTGATAACTCAGGGCTTGCGAAGAATATAGAGAGCGATTGCCGGAACTGTCAGAGAAAAAAGATTCACCGCTCTGGACACGGCCGTAGTTGGACGTCCGAACCTCCTGGGTGGATCTTGCCGAAGCCGAAAGATAATCGTTGTATTCGAGCAGGAGCAGGCTGGTTGGATGGCGCTGGAGCGCCGCCTGCAACTGAAGCCGTGCTTCCTCGCGCCTGCCCTCAAGCAGCAGGTTGTGGATGAGTCCCAGCGCGGCAGCTTCGTCACCAGGGCTCTGTTGCAGAAGCTCTCTGTAGATGGGATCGGACTTCTTGTACTCCTCGCGATAGCCGTAGACCTGGGCGAGCGCAAGTCTGGCATCGCGATTGGAAGGGTCGCGACCAAGGACGGAATTGATCCTGGCAATCGCCTGCGCATCCTGCTTTTCATAGACGAAAACGCGTGCCAACTGCAGTTCCAGTTCCTCGTTGTCGGGAAAGGCGACAAGACCATCCAGCACAAGACGGAGCGCTTCTTTTGGGTTGTGATCAGTCAAAGCCTGTTGGCTTTGCACGACGATTTGTGAGGGCTGCGGCGGCGCAGGTTGTTGCGCTACAGAGGATACCAGCAACACCAGCAAGATCCCCGCAATGGATCCAGATCTCATAACCACACTTATCCCTGCCTGTCTGCAAGCTCTCGTCGAAGAAAGGGCAATTGGCTTACCAACTCTGATTAACAGAAGAGCAGGAGTTCCGGGAAGTAATCCAGAGCTGATTGTGTACAAAATACCCGCTGGGTGTATCAAAAATCAACAGAGTTCCTGGATCTTTAAGGAGTCCGTAAGGGT
>DATEJX010000233.1:0-12349 GCA_035277785.1 Candidatus Angelobacter sp.
ACAGGTTCACGCTAAACGCAATTTTGTTTCACCAGCCAATCAAAAAATTCAGGATCAATTCGCCGCCGGCAGCCCCCGTGCGCGCGAACTTCGGTGAAAACACATGCGACCCAAGAAGACGATTCTCTGCGTTGATGACAACGAGCAGGCGCTTTCCATCCGCAAAGTAATGCTCGAGACCCGCGGTTATCGCGTACTGACTTGCACCAACGGACAGCAGGCCCTCGAAATTTTCCAGAATGGAGGCGTCGACCTCCTGCTGAGTGATCTGGTCATGCCCGGACTGGATGGCGCAGACCTGGTGAAAAAAATCAAAGAGATATCTCCTGAAACTCCGGCCATTCTCTTCTCCGGCAAAATCAAGGTCTATGACAGGGACACACGAGCCGACGTTTTTCTTCCCAAGGGAATGTACGTGCCGGTGGAACTGCTGGAGAGAATCCGCATCTTACTCATCAAGAAGCGCGGACCTAAAAGGTCAGTTGTCCCTGCTGCTCCGCCGTTGCGGGTTGCTGTTTAAGCCGCAGCAGCGCTCAATGTCGTACTTTGCCGCAGGGTGAGTCACCTCGCAGGGCTTCGCCCTCTGGTAAGATCAAACGCGTGGCCAACATCATCCAGGCAGAGAACGTAAGCAAGGTTTATCACATTGGCAAGGTGGATGTGCGTGCCGTGGACGGTGTAAGCCTGTCCGTTGCCCCGCGTGAGTTTGTCAGTATTGTGGGGCCTTCCGGCAGCGGCAAATCCACTTTGTTTTATATCCTCGGGGGGCTGACTCATGCCACTGAGGGGCGCGTATTGATTGATGGCACAGACTTCACCGCGCTCTCTGACGCGCAGCGCACCGCTATGCGCAAAAGCAAAATAGGCTTCGTTTTCCAGAAATTCAATCTCCTGCCCACGCTCACCGCGCGCGACAACATTCAGATTGCGCGCGAAATTTCCGGACGCAACGGCGATGATCCCGCATTCTTCAAGCAGGTCACGGAGATGCTCGGCGTGGCAGGACGCCTGGAACACCGGCCTTCGGAGATGTCCGGCGGTGAGCAGCAACGTGTGGCCCTGGCGCGCGCCATCATCAATCGGCCGGCCATCATTCTGGCGGACGAGCCCACGGGCAACCTGGATTCGAAAAACTCTGACATCGTCCTGAAAATGTTGCGCGAGGCCAACCAGAAGTTCGGCCAGACGGTACTCATGATCACCCATAACCCTGAAGCGGCAGAAATCGGTGACCGTATCATTCACATGCGCGATGGGCACGTCGTCACCGCAGACCAGGACCCGCAATGGGTGAAGCGTTGACCGCCTTATCGGCCCTGCTGACGTCCTCTGAATTCTCCCTAGCCAAGCAACTCTATGCGCGGATTTTCAAGCCCTTTCTGTTATGATTTTTTGTCTAGGACTACACTCAATTGCCGAGTCAAAAGCAACTCAGGTGGTCTGAGCTTCGCGTAGGAATAACCGTAGTTGTCGCTTCGGTCGTCCTCGCCATTCTGATTTTTCTCATGAGCGGGACGGGCGGTTTTCTCACCCGCAAAATCACCCTGGTTACTTATTTTGACAATGCTGAAGGGCTGCGCGACGGCGAACCTGTGGACCTTCAGGGTGTTCCCATTGGCAACGTCACTACAGTTCGAGTGGTGCCTGACCGGCCCAAAACTCCGGTCAAAGTCACCATGAAGATTCGGAGCAACTTTGCGCCCTTGATCCACAAAGACAGCACTGCAACGGTGGAAACGGCGGGAGTGCTGGGCGAATCGTTTGTTGATATCCAAAATCCGGACCCGCCGACCATGCCTCCCGTCCAGGATGGCGACGAGTTGCCCCATGAAAATGCTCCCGGCATTTCCGATGTGGTTCGCAGCAGCCAGAGCACCCTGGTCAACATGGACAAGCTCGTAAAGCGGTTTGACCGTATCGTCTCTGAAATTGAAAGTGGCAAGGGCACTATGCATGGAGTGATCTACGATCCAACCTTGCTTAATAAGATCAATGCCCTGGTGAATCAAGTGCAGGAACTGGTGGCGGACGTCAGCAACGGCAAGGGAACCATTGGCAAATTTTTTGCCGACGATACTTTCTACCGCAAAGCCAATGACGCCGTAGACAAGCTTGACCAGATCGCAGATGACATCAACAGCGGCAAGGGCACTGCCGGGAAACTGATCAAGGACGAGACGCTCTACAAAAACCTAAACGATACGGTTAACAAAGCCAACAAGCTGATTGACGATATCAACGCCGGCAAAGGCGCTATCGGCATGATGGCCAAAGATGAGGAGTTTGCCCGCAAGCTGCGCAACACCATGAACAAAGTTTCAAGCATTGCTGATCAGTTGGAAGCAGGTGAGGGCTCTGCGGGACGGTTCCTGAAAAATCCCTCCATTTACAACAATACGGATCAGCTGCTGCTGGAGACGCGCACCCTGGTTAAGGCCATCCGCGAAAACCCCAAAAAGTATCTGACCATTCGCTTCCGCATCTTCTGATCGACGAAGCCATATTTCAACGCCCTCCGCGCCGGAAGGAGACGATTGCGCAGGCGGTCTCTTATGTATCCACGCATGCCAGTCTGCGTCTACAATGATTGGTTTGTCTGCTGACTCCATCTTTGCAGAATGAACACTCATCTTCCTTCCCTCATTGAGGCTTAGCATATGCGCAAACTCTTTATGATTCTTTCGCTCTGTCTGGCCGCCAGCCTGGCCATGGGCCAGAATGCCGGCAAAAAGTCGGCTCCCAAGGCCGGCACCAGCAGCGATCAAATGAAACAGATTCCAACCTTTGACTCAGCGGCGATGGACAAGAGCGCCGATCCCTGCGTGGATTTCTACCAGTTCGCCTGCGGCGGCTGGACCAGGAGCAATCCCATCCCGCCTGATCAGGCAAGCTGGGGCCGGTTCAATGAGCTTGCTGAGCGCAATCGCACCATCCTGCGCGGGATTCTGGAGAAAGCCGCGAGCGCTAAAACGCGTGACGCCGACGAGCAGAAGATTGGCGATTATTACGCAAGCTGCATGGACCAGTCCGCGATCAACAGCAAAGGCACGGCTGTCCTGAAACCTGTTTTTGACCGCATTGACGGCATAAAGGACAAAAATGAGCTGCCCGAGTTGCTTGCCTACCTGCATCGCCAGGGGTTCAATGTGTTTTTTGGCTTTGGTTCCAGCCCGGATTTCAAGAACGCCAAGGAGGTAATTGCTGAGGCAGACCAGGGAGGTCTCTCGCTGCCTGATCGCGATTACTACCTGAAAACCGACCCCAAGTCAGAAGAGCTCAGGAAGCAATTTGTCCAGCATGTAACCAACATGTTCAAGTTGCTGGGTGATTCGCCAGAGAAAGCCGCACAGGAAGCCACGGTTGTGATGAACCTTGAGACGGCGCTGGCCAAAGGGTCCATGGACCGCGTTGACCGCCGCGATCCGGAAAAGATCTACCACAAAATTTCAGAACAGGATTGGCAGGCGCTTACGCCTTCGCTTTCCTTCGCGCAATACGTTACCGGCATTCACTCTCCCAGTTTTTCCAGTTTGAACGTGGTCGCTCCGGATTTCTTTAAAGCGCTGAATTCCGAACTGGGCAGCACCAGTTTGGATGATTTGAAGACTTACATGCGCTGGCATGTTGTGAGCGAGCAATCAGAGTATCTGCCTGAGGCGATTGACAAAGAGCACTTTGACTTTTACGGCAGAATCCTTACCGGCGCCAAAGAACAGCGCGCCCGCTGGAAGCGCTGCACCGCGGCAGCCGACGGCGATCTTGGCGAGGCGTTGGGAAAGGTATATGTCAAAAAGAACTTCCCGCCTGAAGCCAAAGCTCGCACGCTTGCCATGGTAAAAGAACTGGAAGCAGCCCTGAGCAAAGACATCCAGGGGCTTGACTGGATGACCGAGGCCACCAAAAAACAGGCATTGATCAAGCTTGAGGCCATCCAGAACAAGATCGGCTATCCCAACAAGTGGCGCGACTACTCTGCGCTGAAGATTGTGCACGGTGATGCCCTGGGGAATTCACTGCGCGCGAATGAATTTGAATTTAACCGCCAGGTGCAGAAGGTGGGAAAGCCTTTTGACAAATCGGAATGGCTCATGACGCCGCCTACAGTCAACGCGTACTACCAGCCCAGCGAAAATGACATCAATTTCCCTGCCGGCATTCTGCAGCCTCCGTTTTATGACTTCAAAGCTGATGATGCCGTGAATTTCGGCGGGATCGGCGCGGTCATCGGCCATGAACTGACGCATGGCTTTGACGATGAGGGCCGCCAGTTCGACGCTGAAGGCAATCTGCACGACTGGTGGACTGAACAGGACGGCAAAGCCTTTGAGCAGCGTGCCCAGTGCCTGGTGGACGAGTACAACGGGTTTATCGCCGTGGATGATGTTCACGAAAACGGCAAGCTCACGCTGGGTGAAAATACAGCCGACAATGGCGGGCTGCGGATTGCCCTGATGGCATTGCTGGCTTCCATGAGCCGCGATGCCCGGGTGCCTGCCAAGCTCGACGGCTATACGCCGGAGCAGCGCCTCTTCCTTGGCTGGGGGCAGATCTGGTGTGAAAACCAGACTCCGCAGGTGGAGCGCCTGCAAGCCCTCACCAATGAACATTCGCTGGGACGGTTCCGCGCCAATGGCGTGGTCAGCAACATGCCGGAATTCCAGAAAGCGTGGGGCTGCAAAGTCGGCCAGCCCATGGTCCGCCAGAACGCCTGTCGCGTCTGGTGAAAGCCGGGGGACCCGGGTCTTTTTGGGGCGGGCAGGTGTAATCACCTGTCCGCCTTAAGTTTTATCCCCCAACCCGGTACAAATATTTGAGGGGAAATGAAGTATTTTGATGTCAAAGTATAATAAGCCATGAAATTGGGCCCCAATGAATCCTTCCTGCCCGTGCGGCATCAAAAGAAAGCGCACAATTGAAGCGCAGAAAGTGGGAATACATGTCACTCCGCCCAGTAAAAGAGATCATTCAAACCAAGCCTACGATTGAAGGCGCAGGCGTAAGGCTGCAGAGGGCCTTCGGTTTTGGCAAGACGAAGGAGTTCGATCCTTTTCTGCTGCTGGACGACTTCCGGAATGAGAACCCGGAAGACTATCTCGCGGGGTTTCCGTGGCATCCTCATCGCGGCATTGAGACGATCACCTACGTTCTGGCCGGATCCGTGGAGCACGGAGACAGCCTCGGCAATAAAGGCAAGATGACAGCCGGTGACGTTCAATGGATGACCGCAGGCAGCGGCATTCTCCACCAGGAAATGCCCAAGGGCGATGCTCGAGGCCGCATGCATGGATTTCAGCTCTGGGCCAACCTGCCGTCGCACCTCAAAATGACCGATCCGCGCTATCAGGACATTCCTTCAAGCGCCATTCCTGAGATTACGGACGATGACGGGACCACGGTGCGCATCATCAGTGGAGAGTTCTGGGGCAAGCGAGGACCAGTGGAAGGCGTTGCCGCTGATCCCAACTACCTGGACATTGCGATTCCCGCGGGCAAACGCAAGCGACTTAAAGTGGAGACAACGCGCAATGCGTTCGCCTATGTTTTCGCGGGCTCAGGCACGTTCCGAGATTCATCGGATCCCAAAGCTGTGCTCACGGAACAGGCGGCCGATCCAAACGCTCCTGCCCGCTATGACGCCAGCAACCATTCACTGGTGCTTTTTGATCGTGGTGACGAGATCGCGGTTCAAGCGGGAAATGAAGGCATACGCTTCCTGCTGGTCTCGGGTAAGCCCATTGAGGAGCCGGTGGCGTGGTACGGGCCAATCGTGATGAATACGTCAGACGAACTCCGCAAGGCTGTATCTGAATTGCAGGACGGAACATTCATTAAGCATCGGTAAGTCGCAGCACGACTGAAGGTCTGGAGAGGCACGGCATCAGCCGTGCCTTTCGGCTGACTGCCCTTCATTTCTTTCTAATCGGATCCGGATTGGGTTTCACCTCTGCTGCTTTCTTCCTGTAAACTAGCGCGTCGAAAGAAAAGCAGTTCACTCAATCAAGATTATTCCCGCCCGACCGGAGGAACGATGAGGAAGTCCCTGATTGTCTTTTTTGTCGCTGTCGTACTTTTTGTAATTCCATCAGCCATCGCGCAGAACCCTCCGGCCACGCAGCCGGCCCAGGCGGAAAAGCCGGGTGTTGCCAATCCCGTGCTCAACGTTGACGAGAAGCCGCTGGCTGAGCTTCCTTACACCCCGAGTCTTGATGTCCCTTCCATGGACAAGTCTGCCGATCCTTGCGTGGATTTTTACCAGTACTCCTGTGGCGGCTGGATGAAAAATAATCCCATTCCTCCCGACCAGGCGGCATGGAGTGTCTATGGCAAGCTGCATCAGGACAATCTGCGTTTCCTGTGGGGAATTCTGGAAGATCTTTCAAAAAAGACCACCGGGCGTACGCCCAACCAGCAGAAGATTGGAGACTTTTTTGGCGCCTGCATGAATGAGCCCGCGGTGGAAAAACTTGGCGCTGCCCCACTCAAGCCTTCGCTCGACGAAATTGCCGCCGTCAAGACTAAGAAGCAGCTGGCTGCGTTGCTCGCGCATGAACACCTGAATAACGCAACCCGAGGGATTTTGTTCAGCTTTGGCTCTGACCAGGATTTTGCCAATTCCAGTGACGTCATCGCTTTTGCCACAGCCGGCGGCCTCGGTCTGCCAGACCGCGATTACTACATCAAGACGGATGCCAAGTCGCAACAGATCCGGGAGAAATATCTGGAACACATCCAGAAAATGATGGAGCTTCTGGGCGACACTCCTGCCGCCACTAAGCAGGAAGCTGCCACGGTCATGAAGATTGAGACTGCGCTGGCAAATGCCTCTTTAACCCGTGTCGAGCGGCGCGATCCGCACAATCTGTTTCACAAGATGGGCCGCACGGAGTTGCAAACGCTTACGCCGGAGTTCGATTGGAACACCTATCTCAAGGACGTCAACCTGGCAGAGGTTCGCACCTTCAACGTGACCGAGCCGAAGTTTTACCAGGCAGTGAATGAGCAGATCCGGAATAACAGCCTCGACGACCTCAAGACCTATCTTCGCTGGCATGTGGCCAGCGCCAATGCGAATTACCTTTCTTCAAAATTCGTGAATGAGAGTTTTGATTTCAATCTGCGCACGCTGCGAGGGGTGCAGCAGATTCAGCCGCGATGGAAGCGCTGCGTGGGCCTGGTGGACAGGTTGATGGGAGAGGCGCTGGGACAGGAATTTGTGAACCGCGCCTTCAGCCAGGACATGAAGAGGCGCACGGTGGAGATGACGCAGCAGATTGAAAAAGCCATGGAGCAGGACATTGAGCAGCTTACATGGATGGGGCCGGAAACCAAGAAGCAGGCCTTGCTCAAGCTGCATTCCGTAGTGAATAAAGTCGGCTACCCGGATAAATGGCGCGACTATAGTTCGGTGCAGATACGGCCAGACGACTTCCTTGGCAACGTGCAACGTGCCGTAGCGTTTGAATCGCACCGCGATCTGAACAAGATTGGCAGGCCGCTTGACCGCGGCGAATGGGGCATGACGCCACCCACCGTCAACGCTTATTACAATCCACAGATGAATGACATCAACTTCCCCGCCGGTGTGCTGGAACCGCCGTTGTATGACATCAAGGAGGATGACGCACCGAATTACGGGAACACCGGCTCAACCATCGGGCATGAACTGACTCACGGCTTTGACGACGAAGGCCGCCAGTTTGATGCCAAAGGCAATCTGCGCGACTGGTGGACCAAGGAAGACTCTGAGCAGTTCGAGAAGCGGGCACAGTGCGTGGTTGATCAGTATGCAAATTACGTGGTGGTTGACGATATCAAAATCAACAGCAAGTTGACTGAAGGAGAAGATGTGGCTGATCTGGGTGGCACCATCCTTGCTTATGTGGCATGGAAGGAAGCTACAAAGGGCCAGCAACTTGAAAACCGCGACGGTTTTACACCGGATCAGAGATTCTTCATCGGCCTGGCTCAGTGGGCTTGTGAAAACAACCGTCCGGAGAACCAGCGCGTCAACGCCATTACGGATCCTCATTCACCCGGCAAGTACAGGATCAACGGTGTAGTAGTAAATATGCCGGAGTTCCAGCAGGCTTTCAGCTGCAAGGCA
Organism: Candidatus Angelobacter sp.; assembly: GCA_035277785.1. Taxonomy (GTDB): domain Bacteria; phylum Acidobacteriota; class Terriglobia; order Terriglobales; family Acidobacteriaceae; genus Angelobacter. The sequence goes on from DATEJX010000233.1 coordinate 8,105, forward strand.
GGCCAACCCATGGTGCGCGAAAATCGGTGCCGCGTCTGGTGAAGGCGCGCTCGGTGAACTAAACGGCTGTCCTCAGACCCCACGCTCCATCTGCTAAACTCATTCGTTTGGCCGGAAAGAGGAGAAAGATGGAGATCAAGACAGTCGGTGTCATAGGTGCAGGTACCATGGGCAACGGGATCGCGCATGTACTGGCGCGCTCGGGTTGCCACGTGGTGCTGGTGGAAGCCCAGCAGGCGGCGCTGGATCGCGGGCTGCAGGCCATCAACAAAAATCTGGAGCGGGAGGTAGGAAAGAACAAGATTACGGCCCAGGAGCGTGAATCCGCGCTCAAACGCATTGACGCTGTCCTGGACCGACGCGCGGTAAGCAAGTGTGACTTTGTCATTGAAGCGGCGTTTGAAAAATTTGAGATCAAGCAGGAAATCTTTCGCGACCTTGATCAGTTCTGCCGCCCGGATGTGATCCTCTCCTCCAACACTTCATCCATCTCCATCACAAAAATTGCTGCGCAGACCAAACGGCCAGACAAGGTGATTGGGATGCATTTCTTTAATCCCGTGCCCATGATGAAACTGGTTGAAGTTATACGAGGCATTGCAACCTCCGATGCAACGCTTGCAGCCACGCGCGAACTCGCCAACAGGCTTGATAAAACTCCCGTCGAGGTAAACGATGCTCCGGGTTTCGTTTCCAATCGTGTGCTTATGCCTCTCATCAACGAGGCGATTTTCTCCGTAATGGAAGGTGTAGCCACACCCGAGTCGGTTGACGAGGTTTTTAAATTAGGGATGGCGCATCCGATGGGCCCGCTCACGCTAGCTGATTTCATTGGACTCGATGTCTGCCTGGACATCATGCGTGTGCTGCACACCGGCCTGGGCGATCCCAAATATCGTCCGTGCCCGCTCTTAATCAAAATGGTGGATGCCGGCTGGCTGGGGAGAAAAAGCGGACGCGGTTTTTACAAGTACTGACATATTGCTGAAATAGGGGAAGACGGTAAAATCTTTGTTGTCTGGCGGGACTTGGGTGACAACCATGCGTTTAAGATCGTCTACCCTGTAGATTGTTATTTACCTTTGCGCCGGAACGGAAAGATCACCCCCTTGGATTATAGCCGCGGTACAGAGACCATTCTCCTGGTGGAGGATGAGGAGCCTCTGCGAAAGGTGGTCATCGAACTCCTTACGCAGATCGGTTACAACGTGCTCTCTGCCTCAAACGCCAAAGAGGCGATGCATGTTGCCGCAACATGTCCGGGAAAAATCCACCTCCTGGTAACCGACGTTTTGATGCCGGAAATTGATGGACCCGAGCTGGCCAAAACTCTATGCGCCGCACGGCCCGACCTTAAGGTGATTTACATTTCCGGGTACACAGATGACTCTCTGGCTCCGGAAGGCGTCCTGGCGCCGGGGACGGTTCTGGTCACTAAGCCTTTCTCAGTGCGTCTGCTTTCAGCCAAAATGCGAGAAGTTCTGGACCGCTAGCGTTCGCCTGGCTGTGTTTTACTGCCCACATCTTGAGTTCTGCCTGACACGATTTTCAACGGCCTTGGTTACGTTAAATTGATGAATTTAATGAGTTTTGCCCTTGGGCGGCTGCGTGCATTACAGCCACACCGAAAGGTGGTGACGAATGCAGCTATTGCCAAAAGCAACGCTTGAGGCAGGCGGTCTGGAAATTGCCCAGGAAACGTCTGGAGCATTTCAAAGCGAGGGCAAATGGTTCATTCTCTGGGCGGGCGTATGGATTATCGCGCTGGCTGCGCTTCTTCCTGCGCTGATTTGATCAAGATTTCTGATTATTCAGATTTGCTGTGGTGCCGGGGCGTCCGGCCAGCAGAGATGACACCACGTCATTCAGCACACGAGGGTCGAGAGGATGTACCAGAACGCGATCAGCCCCGGCAGCATGAGCGGCTGCTTTGCCTTGTTCTCCCACATAGGCTGATACCTGCAAGACAGGAATGTCCCTGGTGCGTGGGTCCTGTTTTATGCTCCGGCAGACTTCATAGCCAGGAATATCAGGAAGGCGCATATCCAGGATGACAAGATCAGGAACGGTCTTAACTTTTTCCAGGGCTTCAACGCCTGTGGCGCACGCTTCAACTATCCAATCCGGATTGCGCAAGCTGCGCAGCATGACATAGCGGTTCTGTTCATTATCATCCACAACCAGAATTCGATATGGCACCGGTCTGCCTCCTTTCAGGTGTTCCTCGGCTCTGCGATGCCGAGGCGCGCCAGGGATTTCAGCAACAGTTCAGGCGCGAGCGTGCTGGCTATATCCGCCTTGGAAATCAGCCCCACGTGCATTTTTTCAAGTTGCTGCTTGTCCTGATGGGTCAACGCCTTTGAGGTGCATACAATTACCGGCAAGTCGCGCGTGTCTTCGCTTGCTCGCAGCCTTTGCAACACCTCAAATCCATCCATACCGGGCATGAGAAGATCCAGAATCATGGCATCCGGCTGCTCTCGTGAAACTGCGTCCAAAGCTTCCTGCCCGCTGTGTGCCTCCAGTAGAGACAGCCAGGGGTGGTCCAGCAGTTCCCGCAGAATGTAGAGAGAAATGTCATTGTCTTCCACCAGCAACAGCTTGCAGGGCCTTTGCCGGTTCATGAGACGGCGCAGTTCAGGCAGGATGTTTTCATCCAGCGCGGTTGAAACGAACAGGTCCGCGCCCAGCAACTGGGCGCCACGTTCCTGCTCCGGTTGCCCAGCTGCGATCAGCCAGCACTGCTTGCTTCCATCATTCTCCGGATGGAATGCGCCCGCTATGGCCTGAAATACCGCTTCGTCAGGCCCTGTTTCGCATAAGACGGCCACAGGGGTATTGCGCTCAAGCCAGCGGAGAGCAGGCTGAGGCTCTTCAGCATAGATCAGCTGGAACTCTGACGTGCGAAAGAACGTTTCCAGGCGGGCGAAGACCTCCGGGTTGTGGTGAACCAGCATAACCACTGGCCGCTGGAACTCAGGAGTTTGAGCCTCAGTGGCGGCAGATTGCGGCTCGCTCATGTCTCCACGATAGATGATGGGAATTTCTGCAAAGAACGTAGAGCCTTGACCGAGTTGGCTCTTTACTCCCGCTTTTCCTCCCAGCAGTTGAGCCAGGCTCCGGCATAGCGGCAATCCCAGCCCGGTACCCTTATGCTGTATCTGAAGCGGGTTTTCCAGCTGGGTGAACTCTTCAAAAATGGTTTCATGGTGCTCAGGAGCAATGCCGATTCCTGTGTCCTTCACGCTGAAAACGATTTTGTCGTTGTTTTTTACAGCGGAAACCAGCACTTCGCCCTGCGGGGTAAACTTGATGGCATTCGAGATGAAATTTCGCAGAATCTGCGAGACCTTGCCTTCATCGCTGCGCAAAGGCGGCAGTTGGTCAGCATTTTCAAAGACAAGATCGACTGAGACATTGTCAGCCAGCAAAGGCTTGAGCATGCCTTTCAACGCGCTGAAGAGCTCAGCAACGGTAAAGGTCTTGACCCGGATTTTCACTTTGCCCGCTTCGACTTTGGCGATGTCCAGAAGATCATTCACCAGGTCAGACAACGTGCGCGCTGATGTAGCGATGAACTCCACCTGTTTTTCCTGCTCTTCCGTCAGCTGTCCGTCCAGACGGTCCAGCAGCATGCGGCTGAGGGAGATAATTGAGTTCAGCGGTGTCCGGAATTCATGCGAGATGTTGGAGATGAAATTAGTCTTCAGCTCGGAAGCGCGACGCAGATAGTCGGCACGCTCATCCAGTTCAGCGTAAAGGGCAACTACGCCCCGGTTCGTGTCTTCCAGTTCTCGATTTAGTATCGCCAGTTCTTCCTGGCGCGTGCGCAGCTCCTGGAAGGTCTTCAGCAGTTCGCGGTTCTGCCGTTCGATCTCCTCGTAAGGACTTTCTGCCGGCCGTTTCTCAATTTCCGTGGCGATCTTTTGTGCTCGGGACTTTGTGACCGCAGCGCTGATGGGCAGCGCCTTACTCATTCGCACCCGTGTCCCTGATGGGGCGGTGGAAATGTCAAAGCCATCCATCAGTCGCCTGGTACCCAGAATGCCGAGTCCCATACCAGTGCGTGAGCGGTATCGGCCTTCCATAATCTGGTCCAGATTGGGAATGCCGGGCCCGTGATCGGAGACAATTACTTGAAGCTTCTGCGGGATATCTTCGGTCACCTCAAATTCGACCTTGGCCTGCCGGGCATAACGAAACGCGTTGCGGGCCATTTCAGATGTCGCCGTAGCCAGCCGGATT
>DATEJX010000234.1:0-7481 GCA_035277785.1 Candidatus Angelobacter sp.
GCGCTGCCTTACTGCTCTGATATTGACGGAATATTTCCGTCCGGATCTTTGAACCATGCCACCTTTGCGCCTCCAGGCGCAGTCCATATACCGAGCGCGTCCTCCCCGGTCGCTCTTCTATTTGTCTCCTTTCATCTCATCTATCGCCGACCTGCCAGCCGCGAAGCACGAGCAGCTAAAGGCTGAATCCCACGCAGAAAGCTAAGTAAAGATTTTGCTTGACACAATGTACTAGTTATATATAACAATAGTACTCGGAGACAATGAGTTCGACAGGAGCCAATTCGAACGGCAAATTTAAATTCGGGCTGGATCTGCGCAGCGGAGTGCCGGTCTACCGCCAGATCATTGACCAAGTCCGCGCGGGAATGGCTTCGGGTGCGCTTACGCCAGGAGATCAGCTGCCCACGGTCCGACAGCTTGCCGTGGATCTGGCCATCAATCCCAACACGGTGCTGCGAGCCTATCGCGAGTTGGAGCTTGGCGGGCTGCTGGAGACGCAACAGGGAACAGGGACTTTCATTACGCAGAAAAAGGTGCGGCGCGATGAGGCGGAACGCGCGCGCCAACTGAGCCAGCTTGCGGGCGAGTTCCTGGCCCGCGCCGGAGCCGCGGGATTTACGGCAGAAGAGCTGCTTGAGCAGTTGCGTGAGATGGCGCCAGATGCGGCGCGAAGGAGATGACCTATGATTACCATTCTCGGCAGATCAAAAAAGACTGAGATCACCACGGTCAGCGGGCCGGCCCTGATGCTGTTTATCGTCTTTCTGGCCGCTGGCGCAATTTCCACGGCAGTCACGCAACGCCCGGTTTTTATAGTGGCAGGAGCACTGCTTGGCCTCTATTTCCTCTTCGCCATCAAGGTGGTACAGCAATGGGAAAAGGTGGCCGTGCTGCGCCTGGGGCGTTACGTCGGCCTGCGCGGCCCGGGTCTGGTGCACATTGTTCCGGTCATTGAGACGCTCAGTCCGTATGTCGACCAGCGCGTTCGCGTGGCCAGCGTTACTGCCGAGTCCACACTCACCCGCGACACGGTACCGGTGAACGTTGACGCGATCATCTTCTGGCTGGTGTGGAATCCGGAAAAGGCGATTCTGGAAGTGGAGAACTACGTTGAAGCCATTACACTGAGCGCGCAAACCGGATTGCGAGAATCCATCGGCCGGCATGAACTCGCCCAGATGATCACTGAACGCGAGACTCTGGGGCACGAACTGCAGAAAATCCTTGACGAGAAGACCACCGGCTGGGGCATTACGGTGCAGTCGGTGGAGATCCGCGATGTGAAGATTCCCGGCGGGCTTGAAGATGCCATGTCCCGCCAGGCGCAGGCGGAACGCGAGCGCCAGGCCCGCATCATTCTTGGCCAGGCGGAGACGGAAATTTCCGACAAGTTCGTTCACGCTGCGCAAGCTTATGCGGAAAACCCCGTGGCCCTGCATCTGCGCGCCATGAACATGCTCTATGAGGCCATCAAGGAAAAAGGCTCCATGGTGATTGTGCCATCAACGGCGGTGGAAACGATGGGGTTGGGTACCACGCTGGCGACAGCGGCGCTGGGCAAAGCGCAGTAGCGGGCAGCAAAGCCTAAAACAGTTCCCTTAAGAATGTTGAAAGGAGTTGAAGTTATGAAGCATGTACTTGGAGTGTGTCTGATCACATTTGTTCTCACAGCGATGACCGGGGCGCAGGACCCGACCAAGCCGATGCGGCGGCCAGGCATCACTGTACAAATGCCATCCTCCAGTCAGGCGGTGGAGATGCCGGAAGCCGACAAAGAAGATGTGACAGTAGTGAGCGTGACGGCTGACGGGAAACTGTTTCTCGGGTTACAACCCGTGGAACTTATCGCTCTAAGCAGCCTCAATGAAAAGATCGTGTACGTAAAAGCGGATTCGCGCACGACCTACCAAAACGTGCTTGCCGTGCTGGACGCCTTGCGTGGACGACATGTGGTTCTACTCACGGCGCCAACGTCCAGGGTTCCGGAAGGGACAATCACGCAGCCCTATGGCCTGAAGTTGAAGCTCGGCGCCGAGTGAGTGCGGGCCAGCTGCTTACAATTTTTTCTGCAAGAATTTCGCAGAACCGCGATCTACCAGTTAGAGGGATGTTTCTCCTAGGTGGGCTCCTGAAACGCGGCTGCTGCTGAAATTGAAGCTCCTTTCGCTTGCAGCCGGGTTTACAGGTGGTGCATAAAGGCCGCGCTATGCTGAGCGCGGCCTTCTTTTTTCATGAAGCTGGGTCGGGCTGAATCGGCGTCGTGAGCGGGAGGCAGGAGGTGCATACCGCTCTAATAGCCTAAGGGCTGTTTCCTGTGAAGGGTTGGCCCGCAAGTCTTCTGCTATGCTTCTCCCCATGCTTCTCAGAATCTTTTCTATCCTTCTTTTGAGTGGTGCTTTGCTCTGCGCGGCGCAGCCTGCCCAGAATGCGCCTGCTGCACACACCTCCCAGGCTGTCACCTTTGAGTGCGGAGCAAAGAGCGAGTCTTTTCTCGAGAAAGCCAACCGGCTGGTTCTGGCGGAGCTTGCGCTTCAACCCGTGGAGGCCAACCAGATCGGCTTGCACGAATACCAGGGCAAGTCCCTGGACGATCAACTGGACGATTACAGTCCTGCAGGCGTCGCAGCCGCGCGTGAAGTGCTTACCGCCGGGCGCGCCTGTTTCAGCGGATACAAGAACCTGACCCCGGAAGACAACGCTGACCTGATCGTGCTGCGTGACGGTTTGGATTCCACCCTCTTTCAACTCGAGCGCGTGCAGGCTTACAAATATCAGCCGCAGATTTATGTCGAGATGATCGGCTCCGGTCTTTTCTTCCCTCTGACAGCGACCAACGGCACAGAGCAGCAGCGGCTGGAGTCTCTGGTGTCACGGATGGAAAAAATTCCCGCAGCGCTGGAGCAGGCCAAAGCCAATCTGGTGGAAGCTGACCCTGTATTTATTGATACTGCGGCGCAGGAAAACGACGGCAACAAAGGTGTGATCGAACTCATTGGCAGCAAGATCGCCAAAGATTCGGCGTTGCGTCAGCGTTTTGAGGCCGCTTCCACCAAGGCGCTCGCCTCGATCGACGATTTTTCCAAGTGGCTTAAAGATGATCTGGGCAAGCGCCCGCACCATCGCACCTGGCGCACGGGCGAATTGTATTCTCAGATCTTCCGTTACTCGCTCGGACCGGGAGCAAAAGAAACGCCGCAATCCGTGCTGGCTGCAGCCAATGGATCGCTGACGAGCATTCGGGCGGAGATGTTCAAAATCGCGCTTCCGGTGCATGCCAAGTGGTTTCCTGATCACGGAGACCACGCCGATCTCAAAGGAAACGCTGGAGAGTGGCAGAACAAGATCATCTCTGAGGTGATTGGGAAGATCAATGACGACCACGCGGCCCCCGATCATCTGCTGGGGCAGGTGAAATCACAAGCGGCGAGCGTGCGCCAGTTCATCCTGGACAAGAATCTGTTGACGCTGAGCAGCCGCGACAATATGAAAATTGTTCCTACGCCTGCCTTCCTGCGCGGAATCTACAGCGTTGCCGGCTTCCATGCCGCGCCGGCGCTGGAGCCGCAGGCTGAAGCGCAGTACTGGGTCACGCCCATTGAGCCCGGCATGCCCAAAGAGAAAGCAGAATCAAAGCTGCGCGAGTACAACAACTGGATGCTGCTGTACCTCACCATGCATGAAGCCCTGCCCGGCCACTACACGCAGTTCGAGCATGCTAACGATGTGACTCCACCTGCGCGTCGCGTCTTCCGTCAGGTGCTGGGCAGCGGTCCTTATGCAGAAGGCTGGGGCGAGTACGCGGTGAAGGAGATGGAGGACGCGGGTTACGCCAACCATGACCCGCGTTTCGTCCTGATGATTCTCAAGATCCGGCTGCGCGTGGTCATCAACGCCATGCTCGACATCAAGCTGCAGTCCATGAACATGACCGACCAGGAAGCGCTGGATCTGATGGAGAAACAGGGCTTCCAGACGCAGGCGGAAGCGCAGGGCAAACTGCTGCGGGCCAAGCTCAGCTCCGGCCAGCTCATTACTTATTTCGTCGGCTACCACCAGTGGATCGACTTCCGCAATCGCTACCAGAAAGCCATGGGAGCAAAGTTTGACCTCAAGAGCTTCAACGATGCTGCGCTCAATGAGGGACCGCTTCCGGTGCCACTGGTGGAGCAGCTCATGATGAAAAAGCTGAAAAAGTGACGATCTCTGGCCTCGGTAGGCAAACCATTTACCGCAACGGGCGCAAAGGACGCGACGGAGGAAGAAAGGATCACTTTGTCTGGATATAGTTCTGTTGTGCTCACCAGGCGAGTTGCGGGATTGCCTGCCGCTCTTCATTTTCCGCGGCTTACAATGGTGCTCATAAGAAGGACTAATGCTGACCATCATCCAGGCGCAAAGCGAGGAGCAGCTTGCCACAGTTCGCGAGCTGATGCTGGAGTATGCTGCCTGGCTTGAATTTGAGCTGTGCTTCCAGGGATTTGAAGAAGAGCTGCGCACGCTGCCGGGAAAATATGCCCTGCCGGGTGGGCGGCTTCTCCTGGCGCTGTGGAATGGCGAGGTCGCCGGGATCGGCGCGCTGCGGCCGCTCAAGGAAACCGGAGTTTGCGAAATGAAGCGGCTGTATGTGCGACCGCGTTTTCGCGGGCACTCGATTGGATTGGCTCTGGCGCAGCGGTTGATCCAGGACGCGGCTGAAATCGGCTACGAGCGGATGCGCCTGGATACGGTTCCGGGCAAGATGGACTCAGCCATTGCCATGTACCGGCGACTGGGTTTTGAGCCCATTGAGCCGTACTATGGCACGCCCATCAGCCAGACGTTATTCATGGAACTGGCCCTGAGAGGAAGCAGCGGAATTATTAGAAATTCACAGGTCACGTGATTACCACCTTCTTAACAGCCATGGAAGGGTAATTTCAGTGCTTTGCGTTCTGCTGTTCATACGCCAGTGCCCAGGGGGATAATCAACTGGTAACTAACTGATTTCACAGTGGCATCAGGGACAATTGGCGTGCGCATCCTGCAATCAGGCGCAAAATAAAGTGCGGCAGCCTTGCGGCGAAAACACTGACAAAAATTGTGCTTGCACAAAGTTGCCGATCTGATTACTATTCACGCACCCCCAAGGAATGAAGTCCCCCAGTACAGATTCCAACATGAACATAGGCGAGACAATCAGAAACTACCGCCTGCAAAAAGGCATGTCGCAGGGTGACATTGAAAAGCGGACCGGACTGCTGCGTTGCTATCTTTCACGCGTGGAAAACGGGCACACCATCCCGTCCCTGGACACGCTGGCCAAGATTGCGACCGCAATGGATGTTCCTCTGGGGCAATTTTTCAACGAGCACCACAGCAACGGAAACACAAAGAATCTTCCTCCGCTTACGGAAGATGAAGTCCGTTTCCTCAGCCAGATCCGGCGCTATTCTTCCAACCTGAATGACAGTGATCGCAAGCTGGTGCTGGCCATGGTAAAGAAGATGGCGGCGGGGCGCTAAAGCGGCCTGTCAGCAGTCGCTCAGCATTCAGCCAGCAATTTTCCGAAGTCCCGAGCGTAGCGAGGGATCGCTACATTTGCATTCAATTTAAGGCTTAATTCCGTCGCAAGTTTTCGATCTGTGCGGATGGTGAAGGGAAGGGTTCGGCCCCGGCAGAGCATGGTGGCTATAGAGATCCCTCGCTCCGCTCGGGACTGTGGGAAAAAACTTACGCCGCCTTACTCACTTCACTCAACGCCAATACTGCCAGTTCCAGGCGATCACGCGCGCCCGTCTTAGTAAAAATGCTTTGCAGATGACGCTTCACTGTGTTCTCGCTGATGGAGAGTTCCTGCCCAATGTCCTTGTTCTTCATTCCTCGAGCCACGTAGAAAGCGATCTGGCGCTCGCGCTCGGAGAGACGGGCCAGGGTATTGGCGGAGGCACGGGATTCAGCGCTCATAGTGGTGAGAACCTGCTGCGCAAGCTCGTCAGAGAACGCAAGTTCACCATTAAATACGGTGCGGATGGCGGTGAACAGCTTTTCCGGGCCATCGCTTTTCAGCACCAGGCCGCGGGCGCCGAGCTTGACAGCCTGGGCGTAGTCCAGCTCGCTGTCTGAGCCGGTGAGCACCACGGCGGCCACACGGCTGCCGGCCCGGTCAAGAGTGCGCAGGACTTCAAAGCCGTCGCCTTGGGGCATAAAGAGGTCGAGCACCAGTACGTCAGGACGTAATTCCTGGACCTGGGCCAGCGCCTCCTGTCCGTTTGCGGCACGGGCTTCCACCGTAAAATCTTCTTCCGTCGCCAACAAGGAAGCGAGCGACTCGCGCAGAACGGCATGGTCGTCTGCAATGACTATCCGGATTTGATTTTTAGACACAGTTCTTACCCGCCATATCCCGTTATATGATGCAAAACCAAAGCACAACTCTGCCTGTACTTTGGGAACTCTTAATCCCTCCCCCTAAAGTGGTATATTTAGCCCAATCCGCTCCCCTTGAAGTGCGACCCCGGAAAGGTACTCTGCTTTGACCATTGATGATGAACTGTCGGTGCTGGAAGACCATCTGCGCCGGTTGAAGGTTGAGTACGACATTTTTTTCGGCGGAGGGTCCAAAAAGCCGCCGGCCGAAATCGAATGGAAAGTCAAAAACCTGCTGAAAAAATTCTCTGACGGAAGCCGCATGAATTATACCCAGCGTTTCCGTTACACCACTCTCCAGCAACGCTTTGCCCTCTATAACTCCTTGTGGCAGCAGAAGTTGCAGATCAAGGAAGAGGGCTACCGACGTCCCCAGGACGCTTACCTGGGCATACAGGGCCTGCGCGACCACGAGCAGCACGAGGCGGAAAAAGCCATCAAGCACCACGGCGCCATACTGGAAGAAGAAAATAAGCCGTTCAGCATCGCCTGTTCTGATGGCAAGTCTGAAAATAAGAATGTGGAAGCTTTGTTCAATGCTTTGTCGCAGGCGCGTACCAAAGCCGGCGAAAAAAACTCAGCCAACCTTGATTCCTTCAAGAAGTTCGTTCAGCAGAAAACCACCGAGATCCGCAAACAATACGGCTGCCAGGCTGTGGAATACTCCATCGAGATGCAGGGCAGTAAGGTGAAGCTGAAGGCAAAACCAAAGGCGTAAGCGATATTTGGCTTTCGGTATTTGGTACTTGGCAGCGTTATCTCGACGTTCTGACCCAAATACCAAATTCCAAATTCCAAATTCCAAATACCAATTACCGAGCGGAGGTTTGAACTCCCTTTCCCACGCCTGTTAACGTATCCTCTTCCACTCTTTTACAAGAGGATTTGAATGCCCAAAATTCAGCGTGCCATCCTGAGCGTTACTGATAAGACCGGAATCGTCGAATTCGCCCAAAAATTGATCGCGATGAAGGTGGAACTCTACTCCACAGGCGGCACGGCCAAGCTGCTGCGCGATTCCGGCGTGGCGGTGAAGGACATTTCTGAACTCACCGGTTTTCCTGAAATGATGG
>DATEJX010000235.1:0-14840 GCA_035277785.1 Candidatus Angelobacter sp.
ATAGGCTGCATCGGGAGGCATATCGCCTTCCGGAATCTCAGTGGTGAAAGCGGGAGGATTGCTCAGTTCCAGCGCGAGGGAAACATACTGGGAAACATCCATCTCACCGTTTGCCCCTTTGTGTTCCGTCCAGAATTGGCAGATGGCATCACGAGAACTGGATGCGGTCTGCGACTTCTGCGTGATCGCCAGCAAATCTGAGGTGATAGCCTGCCGCACAGGCAGTGATTCCGCCAGCCCGGCGTCATAGCCGCAGCTGTTTAACGCGGAGAACAACGTGAAAAAGGACTCACTCACTTCCAGTTGCGCGCGTGTTTCCTGGGCAACGGACGGACGGGAGCCCGCAAACCAAAAAATCAGCAGGGGAAGAAAAAAGAATGAAAATTTCGGCCTCAGGGTTCCTCCAGAATGTGCGGGAACCTCAAGTTTAGGCCAGAAAAACGAGGAGGGTCAAACCTGTTCAGGTTTGACCCTTATAATCTTTGCAATACCCGAGTACCCCAGTTTCGCTATCCCTTTACGTTCACATGCGAAAACGACATGATCGCTTTCCCCGGAACCGGCTTGCCGAAGGACTGCGCTGGAGCAAAAACGGTAAAGAGAAGAGCACGGTTCAGTTCCATCCGCACCTGCTCACTATCCTGCCCGGAGATGATGCGATATGCCTCCACCCGGCCATCCACCCCGACATAAGTCTCAATGACCACGGGCGAATCCAGATTTAACTGGCTGTCAACGTCTGACATTTCCAGCCGCGGCGGAGTGTACAGAAGGGTGGGGACATCGTCATCCGCGCTGACCCTTGCCGGAACAAAGAATCCAATGACTGCGGCAAAAAAGATGACTGCGGCAAGAACGCCTGCAGTTGCAGGGAACATCACGGCCTCGGCCGCATTTCCCGCCCGAACCCAGTATGCATTCAGCCAATTCTGCCGCCGGCGTGATTTTTCGCTGGCAATTGCAATGTGCAGCTTCATTGCCAGCTCAGGAGGGGCCTGCTTACGACCCAGCCCTGCTATGATTTCCCGCGTTTTCTCAAGCGACGCATATTCAGACTGGCACTCCACACACTCGTGCAAGTGGCCGGACACCTGATGCATCTCTGTACCTGTAACCGTTCCATCAAGGTACAGGGAGAATAGCGGCTTTGCCTCTGTACATCTCATGACTACGCCTCCACTTCCCGTTGCCCCGGCAAAACGTTCCCTGTCGTTACCGACTGTGGCCGCTTGCCATTCCCCACTTCAGAACCCAGTTCACGGACAAACGATTCGAGGCGTTTCTTCAGCGCGTCGCGGCCCCGGATGAGCCGGGACTTGACTGTGCCAAGCGAAACCTGCAAAACGTCCGCGATTTCTTCATACGACAGTCCCTCTATGTCCCTAAGCACCACGGTGGTGCGGTAGGGTTCGGAGACCTGTTTCAGTTCACTTTCAACCCGGGCTCGGATCTCTTCATGCGCGAAGATCTCCATGGGGGATTCGCCACGGTCTACCAGCGTGTCACATAAACCAAAAGAGTTGCCTTCCCAATCCTCGTGCGCTTCCATGGAAGTTTCTTTGCTCTTATGGCGGAACCACCAGCGCCTCTGGTTGGAGGCTTCATGGATGGCAATCCGGTACAACCACGTTTTCAGGCTGCATTCGCCATTAAAACGCTTGATGCCACGGAATACCTTGAGAAAGACTTCCTGTGTGGTGTCGGACGCATCGGTGGGGTCGGTCAGGATGCGATACACAAGGCTGTAAATCGGTTGGTGATAATGCGCAATCAGCCAGCTGTAAGCCTCGTCAGAACCGGACTTGAGTTCTTCGACGATGGAGGCTTCTTCTGCCCGTACCGCTATGGCGCTGGCTATGTTGCCCACTGCTGCTGCTGCTCCCGCCATTCTTCTCATGGCGTCACCTCAACGTTACCAAGAATATGGAGCCGCGACAACTTTTTCCCCATCTGGGCTGCATAACCGCCGTAACTTACAAGCACTTACACGCGGTTTCGCCCTCAACTTCTTAATTGATTAGACCCCGGATGAGAGTTGAAGGTTCCAAAAATGAGAAGGGCTTGGGCGGGGCTATTTAGGACTGGGGGTCGGGGAGGGTGATGGCTTGGAAGTCTTTTTCTTTGTTGATCTTACGGCTTTTTTCTGGCCATCGTCATCCACCACAATGCGTTTCGTGCCGTTTTTCTCAGTGATTATATGCACTCCTTTGGGCGTCTTGCCCCCGCCTGGCTGGGCGGTGGAGGATGCCTCAGGAGCGGTCTCGTCAGGCACTACGGGAGACCGCTTCCTGCTTTCGATCTGTGACGCCGTTTGTTCGATATATGTGGAAAGATTCTGGCGGGCAGTGTCGAGGGCGGCCGCGTCGTTGGCCAGAGGCTGATATTCCTCGCGTTTGCCCAATACCCCGGCTGCGTCCGTGAGCGAGCTGAGATATTCGTAAACAATGGTGATGTTGTGATACAGCTTGAACGTGGCAGACATGCTGCCGCGGCTGTTTTCCACGTCATTGATCAGGCCGGGGATGGCGTAGGTCACATTTCGCTGGATGGAATCCGCCATCTTCTGCAGCTGGTCCTTCTGGTCATTGTCCGTCTTCCACTTTTCAATCCGCAGCTTGCCGAGGTCTCCGTTTGTGGAAAGCGCGGCTTTCTGAATTTGCTCAATGATGAGGTTGAGGTTGGCCTGTACGGGGGTAGCGTTCGCCGGTGGTTGTGTCTGCTGCGGGGGCTGTACAGGCTGTCGTGCCTGCGGACCGCCTCGCGGCTGAGCCGTGGCCGCGATGGCCGTCAGACACACAAGTGTCACAGTTGCAAGGGCCTTTTTCATTCTCCCTCCTGCTAGTACTAGATGAGAGTAGCCGGTTGGCAGGTTACTTGAGGGGCTTACAATCTCCTGGGAAACACATGCCGGCACCCAAATCACCCAGCCCAATAGGATACACAAAAGCCAGGCAGGCGCTCCGGCTCTACGCCAATTCCTCCCGTGCGCAGGTTTATCGCTGGTATTTCAAAGATCCCGGACAGGACAGGTTTCTCGGCGTCAGCACAAAAGATATGCGCCGTGTTGCCCGCGAGTTCCGGGAACTGGCCATGCCGGACGTGAGAAAACTCATGCTCTCACGCGTGCATGAGGAGCGCTCCCTGGCCCATGCCATTCTCCGCTGGCAGTTTGAAAAGGGCGGTGAGACCGAGAAAAAGAGGATCTTCAACTTCTACATTCGCCATCGCAACACCATTCATAGTTGGGACGGCGTGGATGACAGCGCGCCTTACATCGTGGGCGCCTATTTGCTCGAACGCGAGAAAAGCCTGCTTTATCAACTGGCCCGCTCGCCCCGGATCTGGGACCGGCGGATCGCCATGGTGGCAACGCTCTGGTTCATTCGAAATGGGCATATCCAGGACACCCTGAAGCTGGCGGAGATGCTGCTTGAAGATAAAGAAGATCTCATTCATAAAGCGTGCGGCTGGGCTCTGCGCGAAGTCGGCAAGAAAGACCCGGAGGCGCTTGAACAATTTCTCAGAAGGCATTGCCGCACCATGCCGAGAACCATGCTGCGCTATGCCATCGAGAGATTTGAGGAAAGTGAGCGGCAAAGGTACCTAAAGGGAACTGTCTAACTCTCGTTTCAGGCCTGATCATCCAACCATCATCAGCTCTTTGATGTTCTAAAATGTTGCGGATCCCTGATCTCGGGCGGGAGGAGCTATGCCGCGCTTCGTCCTCAGTCTTATTCTTGTTCTTACCTGGTTTAGCCCCTCCAGCGCGCAACGCCTGCAGCATACAAAGAAAGCCAAGACACAGCACTATCCACAGGCGACGAAACCCGGGGAGCCATTGCAATTTGTGCTGTGGGAGACGCAGTCTGACTTGCGCAAGCGAGCAGGCGAGCCGCAGCAATACTTTGTTCCGGCAATTCAAAAGCTCATCAAGCCATCAGAGCTGCGCTATTACAGTGACAACTATCAGAAAGTGGATGACGTCTTCTACCGCCACACTGCGGCCGGAGAGGTTCGAATCCTGGTAGCGTATGCTCAAGACGAGTCACAAGGCCATCTGCATCCAGAAGTTCGGGTGGAAAAAGTTCATTTCATTTTTGACAAAGACGTGAAACTGCGTCAGGCGCTCGCGGCCATTCAGGAATTGCGCGGGCTTTGTTCAGGTGGATGCATTCTGAACGGAATGTCTTCCAGCGTGGTTGCGCAGCCGGCGAATCCCAGCGAAACCCAAATTAAGCTCGCGCATGATATGAAACCTCACTGGCGCGGCCAGGATATGAGCGATGCCACTCCCGGAGCTGAGGTCTTTTACGTTGATAGTCCCTATCCGGTCGATTTCGAGCACAGCCCGGTGGAGCGCATCGACTACACGTTAATAAGCAATGCCGGTCGTGAGCATTACACCATGGCCATCGTAAACAAGCAGCCCACAGTGCTGGATGTTTGGCATCCTCACATCGGCGATCCCCAGGTCACGGCTCAATAAGGAAAGTTTAATACTGGTTTGTGTACTGGACTGGAGCCTTCTTCTTAGCCTCGGGCTTCTTGGCCGGCGCATCATCGTTATCAATAATGATTTTGCGCGGCATGTCTGTGGGCGATGAATCAGAAGAATACACATTAAAAGCAGCCGGGCTGCCCGCGCCTGTCCCACCGTTGTCGGCAGCAGCGGCGCGCTGCATAATGTAGGAACCAAGGCCGCGACGCAACCGCGTGAGTTGGTTGAAGTCGATGGCCAGCGGCTCGTATTCATCCTTGCGGTTGCCGTATTCCTCGGTCGCCAGCAGCAGCGTGTCCAGTGTCTCGCAGACCAGGCTCAGGTCTTCATAGACCTTGAACGTGGGAGCAAGATTCCCATGAGCATTCAACGCATCGCGAATCATTTCCGGCAAGGGGCCTTTCAGGTTACGTTCCAGGGCAAGAGCCGCTTCTTCCGCGTGATTCTTATGCGAACTGCTGGTGGTGAAGCCGCTTTTCCAGCCGCCTTTCCAGCGCTCGATATGCGTGTGAGAAATGTCCGTGAACGTGGCCGCCGTGGTGCGGTCAAGCTCCAACAGCATGGAGGTGAGGTCCGTGCGGACTGGAGCAACTTGCGTTCTGCCGCGCTGTTGGGCGGCCAGTGGCAGGGCCAGCGCGAAAACGATAATGGCAGCCAGGGAAGTTTTCATGGGCACACTCCTGTTGGCAATAAAGAAGGATAGCCTCACTTTGTCCGTAAGGCCCTGTTACGTATGTACAACGAACTGCACCATAGGGCATGGATTGGACGGCGGGGGACGGTGTCCCTCCGGTGAAGCAGCAAGCTATACTCATCCATGATCCCAAGCCCGGCAGTCTTCATCCATTTCTCAGATTGTTAGGAGCATCATGGAAGAGAACATCATCTCCAGCGCTCAGGGGCGCATTCTTACGGTCCGAATCAATCGCCCTGACAAGAAAAACGCGCTCACCCGGGCCATGTATGTGGCCATGACAGACACAATTCGCCGCGCGGATGAGGACGCAAGTGTCCGCGTAATTCTGCTCACGGGTAATGACGATTGCTTCACCGCCGGAAACGACATTGCGGATTTTGCCGCGGCCAAACCGGGCGAGACGCCGGTTGCCCTCGAATTCCTGCGCGCTCTGGCAGCAGCCAAAAAGCCCGTAATCGCAGCAGTCGCGGGAGTGGCTATAGGAATCGGTACCACCATGCTGCTCCATTGCGACTTGGTGTATGCTGCCGAAACCGCGCGCTTTCAGCTTCCTTTCGTGAATCTGGGACTCTGCCCAGAAGCGGGTTCAAGCCTGATTTTGCCCATGATCATGGGTCACCATGAGGCAGCGGATTTGTTGTTCTTCGGCGAGCCCTTCGGCGCTGAGGCTGCGCGCCACCTCGGCCTGGTGAATCGCTCGCTGGCTCCTCATGAGCTCATGCCCAGAACTTTGGAACGTGCGCAGCAACTGGCGGACAAGCCTCCAGCGGCCCTGCGCACCACGAAGATGTTGCTCAAATCCGGCGCACGCGAGGTTATAGCCAAAGCCATGGACCGCGAAACAGAACGGTTCGCCGCCCTCTTGCAGGGGCCCGAGGCCAAAGAAGCCATGATGGCGTTCCTGCAAAGACGCAAACCGGATTTTTCAAAGTTTTGAATTCGCGAGCACTATGCCGAATTCACTCATTCGCGCTGCCATGGCTTCGGATCTGCCCCGGCTGACGGAGATATACAACTACTATGTGTTGAATTCTCCGGCCACATTTGATCTGGAGCCATATACGGTGGAGCGCCGCGCGCAGTGGTTCTCACAATTCGCGGACAGCGGGCGGCATCGTTTGCTGGTTGTGGAAGAGGATGGGCTGGTCCTTGGTTATGCAGGAACAACCCGGTTTCGTCCCAAAGCGGCTTACGATACCACGGTCGAAACTACCATCTACTGCAGCGGGGATAACATACGCAAGGGACTTGGAAGCATGCTGTATTCCGCATTGTTTGAAGCCATTGCGGGTGAGGATATTCACCGGATTGTCGCGGGGTTTACTGTGCCCAACCCGGCCTCACAAGCATTGCACGAGCGCTTTGGGTTCAAGCTGATCGGTCTTTTTCGCGAAGTGGGGCGAAAATTCGGACGTTACCATGACGTCGCTTGGAACGAAAGGCCACTTCATCTGGATAAGGATGGCCGGTAGTCGGCCGGAATTGCTGAAGACATTGCCAGAAAAAAGCGACAGTCAGGCTGCCCGGAAGATCAGTCTGAATGTCCCTTTGCCGCACGACAGATAGCAATGCACTACAGTTTGATGTCGAATACGCCTGAGTAGCGGAGCTGATACAACCAGATTGCGAGCGCAGCAACGAATCCAGACGCAAGCGCCATTGAGATGACAATGAAGATTCCCAGTACGGCGAACGGCTGTTCATCAACAAAGCGTGAACGAGTGGGGATCTCAACAACAAGTTGAGGTTCCACTGCCGTTCGTAGTACTTGTGGCTCCTGGACGCGTGCCTGGATCGTCGCTGTGCTCATGAGCGCCTCCAGGGTTCAAAGTAGCTTATGTGAGCACACCGCGCCTGTGACCCCAATCACACGGGAGTGTGAGCACAACCACCCTTCAGCGCTGACGGCTGGCTTTAACAGCGCACAATTTTATCGCTGAGGATTCCCCTGGTTGCATTGCGCGTGTCAATTACCAGGGGCGAGTTATCGACGATCCACTTGTAATCGTAGCTGGAATGGTCGGTCACGATCACAACCACATCGAACCGGTGCAGTTCGTTCAGTGGAGTGTTTTGCATCTCCAGTTTGTATTTCCGTCCATGGCCGACATATTCAAAGAACGGATCGTTATAGCTGACCTGGGCCCCTTCTTTCTGCAGCAGTTCAATGATGGTGAGTGCCGGCGATTCCCGCAGATCGTCAATGTCCTTTTTATACGCAACTCCCAGCACCAGCACCTTTGACCCGTTCAGGCTCTTCCGTTGCCGGTTCAGCGCTTCCATGGTGGCAGCCACCACGTGATAAGGCATGCTGAGATTGATTTCGCCAGCCAACTCGATGAACCGCGTATGGAAGTCGTATTCTTTGGCTTTCCAGGAAAGGTAAAAAGGATCCAGCGGAATGCAGTGGCCGCCAATTCCCGGCCCGGGGTAGAAGGGATGGAAGCCAAATGGTTTGGTAGAGGCCGCCTGGATCACGTCCCAGATGTTGATCCCCATGCGTAAACACAGGATCTTCAGCTCGTTCACCAGAGCGATGTTCACGCAGCGGTAAATGTTCTCAAGAAGCTTGGTCATCTCCGCAACAGCGGGAGCCGAGACCGGCACGGTGCGGTGAAAGATGGCGCCATAAAGCTTGCAGCAAAGTTCCGTTGCCGCCGGATTGAAGCCGCCCACCACCTTGGGAATGTCGGCCCGCGCTACAGAATCGTTGCCGGGATCTTCGCGCTCAGGCGAGAATGCGACAAAAAACGTGCCATCACCACTGTTGTCTCCTCGCGCTGCCTTCAGCCCGCGCGGGTTCTTTTCCAGAATTGGGACCAGTAACTCTTCCGTGGTGCCGGGATACGTTGTGCTTTCGAGGATAATTAATTGTCCGGCGCGAAGATGAGGAGCAATTGCCTCGGCCGTTGCGACGATGAAACTCAGGTCGGGTTCGTGGTGATCATTGAGCGGCGTGGGAACCGCAATCAGGACCGCGTCCATTTCTGCGATGTGCGAGTAGTCCGTGGTAGCTGTGAACCCTGCTGCCTGTGCGGCCTGGATCTCCGTTCCCGGGATGCGAACGATGTAAGATCCGCCCTGAGTCAACGTGTCGACTTTGCTTTTGTCGATATCGAATCCGGTCACACGAAATCTTTGCTCGCTGAAAAGGAGCACCAGGGGAAGACCAACATAGCCGAGTCCGATGACTCCCACCTTTGCAGTCCGGCCATCAAGTTTTTTGTTGAGAGATTCAAATTGCGCCGAAGACACAGTCTGTGCAGTACTCATCGCATCCTTCAAATGGAGGCCGGCGGGCATTGATGTATGTTCAGGCCCGGCAGCGGCCATTCCAAAAATTATGTCACAGATGCCGGTACTTTCTCTTTGACTCGTGAAAGAAGGTTCAGGGAACAGAAAAGTTTATGAGGTGAAGGCGAGTTTACTCCGCTCCGTTGCTGCCTGGGCTGCTAAGGGACGCCTGGCTCCAGTCCGGTGCGCCATCGCCCTGGAGGGCATATCGAAAGAATCGCGGATGGCCACGCATTTTCCAGTAGTTGGTGTCGTATTCAGAAACCTTCACGCCGGAACGCAGAGCACTCAGGAACTGGTGCGTGTCAGGGTCGATCACAATTCCCACATGGCCCCGCCAGACAATGATGTCCCCGGGGAGAGGCACGCGAACTCGATGGAAGGCATCAACTCCATCATAGAGGTCTCGCGAAGTAGCGTAGTCATACGGGAAGCCGGCGCGTTCATAAATATCATGGACCAGATGCGAACAATCCAGACCGGCCCAGCGCAACTGGTGCCCCAACCGCATCACGACAGTTTCTGCCAGAGCCGACGGCGCAATGTCCCAGACCTCTTCATCGGCAGTCACATGCGTCCGAAATGTCTTGACCATTTTTTGCTGTGCGACCGCTTCTGCCGTCCCCCCAACGGCGTACGCGATCAGGAAAATAAAAAATGTTCCCAGTGTTCCCAGTCTTTGCATCTCGCACCGATACTTACATCTTCAAGTTTCGATGCAAGCCACGAGATATCCAGAGCTGGATTTAATTTGAAATGAGAAGATCGCGGCGATGCAGGGTTACCAGCCAAAGATGCCTAATGGGCTTTTGCTGACTACACTCCCAGTTCGTGGATGCGCGCATACGTGCGTTCAAATTCGGCTTTGAGTTTTGAGTTCGGTTGAGTCAATCCGGAGACCACTTCGCGCGCCCAATCGAAATACTCCCGTTTTCGCTGGGCAGGCCAATTCGCAGGAGGAGTGGAAAGCAGCGCCCGCAAGTTAGAAATTTTGTCTGCCAGCTTGAGTGTCTGCGCTCGAGGCGTCTTCTTATGAGCGTTTTGCACCTGGAGCGCCTTGCGTTGCTCCTTTGGAAGAGACTTGTCATCCGTCACTTCCACTACCAGCGCGGCTACGTCTTTGCCGAAGCGCTGTTCCAGTTCCTGCGAGGTCACATCAGTGTCTTCGATTGTGTCATGCAGGAAGCCGGCTATGATCAGGTTTGTGTCAAGCAGATCACTGCTGGTGGCGATCAGCTCCGCAACTTCAATGAGGTGATTGATGTAAGGCTCGCCTGCCTCGCCCTTGCGTTTTTGCCCCTTGTGACGCTCGGCGGCGAAGTGGGCTGCGGCCAGGATGTGCTCAACCTCGGCGAGGCAACCGTTTTGCTTTTCCTGTGACATGCAATTTCCCTTTCGGCCTTACTGGCCGCGCTGCGCCATTACGATTTTCGCTGTGGTGATCGCCTGTCCCACGTGTCGTTGCGTATGATCGGCCACGTGCACCAGCAAGCCGCCAACGGTTGTGGGTAACAGCTTTGTGCCAACCTTGCGGCTTTCTTCAAGCTCGGCGGATGAGAACGCCCGAATGCGGCGCGCACTCTTGCTGAACCCCACTACCAACTCCGCCAGCAGTTCATTTCGCGTGGCTCCGGGGGAGAGCTCATCTTTCATGGCAGCAAATTGCTCACCGGTAAGCTGCGCGCCTTCAGCGTAAGTCAGCAGGCGGTCAGCACTGCGGGTAATGTGGCGGAGGTGAAATGCTACTGGTGCAATGCCTCCGGGACGCGCGTTCAGCTCTTCATCACTCAGGCCATCGCACCAGCGCTCCAGGTCTTCGCGCGCCAACTCCAGTGCGTGCAGCACCGCCCGCTGGACTGCAGGCACATCACTCAATGTACCCCGCAGCCATGGCTCGGGCTGTTGAATCTTGTTCATCCGTAAACCTTCCTGCATTTAAGATAAGTGACAAAATGCTTATGAACAAGCAAGCGGGCGGAGTTGCTGCCGTGGTGCTTGCGGCAGGCACGTCTCAGCGCATGGGCAGCACAGTTCCTAAACAGCTGCTACAGTTCGGGAATAAGACCTTACTCGAGCACGCACTTGAGAACGTTCGAGCAGCCCAGGTAAGTGAGATCGTTCTGGTGCTGGGTGCCCAATCAGATGAGATAAGAGGGAAAGTTGCGGACCACGGAATCACGACGGTTTTCAATCCTGACTACCAGCAGGGAATGGGAACTTCATTGCGAACTGGTTTGGCTGCCTTAGGCCCTTCAGCCACTGCTGCACTGATCGTTCTGGCTGACCAGCCCTTTGTCGCATCCGCGACGGTTGACCGCCTGATCCATTCCCACGCCGAATCGAGGGCACAAATCACAATTCCTTTATATAGGGGATTTCGCGGCAATCCGGTGTTGCTGGACCGGTCAGTGTTTCCGGAACTGATGGCTCTCTCCGGGGACGTAGGCTGCCGGGCGATATTTGGCAGCCACACAGAAGGCATCCACAAGGTTGAAGTGGATGATCCCGGAATATTGGTAGATATTGATACCGCAGCCGATCTTCAGCGGTTCGAGCAATTTACCGGAGCTAATGCAGTCAGGCGACTGCCTGAACTCGAGCAACGCAGCCAGGACTTGATTCAGGGACCGGAGCTGGTGATTGTGGGTCATGACGAGGTATGTCGAGCTTTGGGCGCCCTCGCCCGCATACTCAAGTTCTCTGTCGCATTTGTAGATCCTCTACTGACTTTGAACGAATTTCCGGAAGCCGACCGCGTGCTGCATATGCTGGATTTTTCCAGGCTGCCCACTGGAGAGAAATTTGTGGTTGTCGCCAGCCGCGGCCAATGCGACGAAGAAGCTCTGGAGCAGGCAATGATCGGCAATGCCAGCTACGTGGGATTGCTCGCCAATCGAAACCGCGCGCAGGAACTGCTGAATGCTCTCCGCGTGCGCGGTATCCCCAACGAAAAACTGCAGACCGTGCATTCGCCGGCAGGTCTGTCTCTGGGCGCCAGCTCGGCGGAGGAGATAGCGCTCAGCATCCTGGCTGAGGTGGTCGCTTCAAAGTCGAAAAGGTAGCCGCTTCGCGTGTTCAAGCCGCTCTAAAGGTTACAAATCATTTGTACATGCACCTGCGGATGAATTTTCCGAAAACGAAACAAGCTTGCGGATTGAAGTTCCGTCTCCATTGCGGCACCTAGAATGATCTCCCTCCCCGCTCCCCGCCTGAAAGTGCAGTCAGTTTCTTAACTCGTTTGGAGGCGAGAACGAATGAACGTCAAATCATCTCCCCGCTATCTCAAAACCGTATCTGTGCTGGGTGCTGCTCTACTGTTTCTGTCATTAACGGCCCTGGCTCAGAGCAACACAGTCACATTTTTGCGCACTGACCAGCCAGGAACCTGGTTCCAGAACGTTGCCGGCCCAATCGCAGGCACACAATCACTTGCGGTGGCCACGCCGGGCGTGCAGGTTTTATTTAACGGCGATTCCAGCACGGTCCACACTGTAACCAGCCTGATTTTTCCGACCGGCGCAGCGGGCATGCCGTTTGATTCCGGCACGGTGCAGAATGCTACGCAGGTTTCTGTCACGCTCACCACACCGGGCCTCTACGTTTTCACCTGCAAAATCCATCCTTATATGTTTGCTGCTGTGATCGTGGATGATCCTGCAACCGAGGGTCTTGATTTGGGCGAGAACATCAGCCTGGTCACCGGCGTGAGCGTGCCTACCAGCAGTGATCTGGCGACTCGCCTGCTGCGGACCTTCTTTATCGCCACGAACCCCGACAACTGGCAAGACCATACCAAAGCGACCTGGCACATCACCTATCCCAGTGTTCCCGTGAGGATTACTGGTGGCGCTGTGGTCAATCTTGCGGATGTGTTGAACGCCCGTTACGGGAATGATCTGCCGATCGCCAGGCCCTTCAATCCTGCAACACCGGGCGTCGGCGAAGTCTGGGTGGACACACAGTTCGAATTGACGGCGCACAAAGACAAGCCCGGAACCACTACGGCCGTCAGCACGACCAACTGGAAGCCGATTCGCAAAGTGTCGCTTCCGCAGATTGACATGAACAACCCGCACAACATGTGGACCGATCGCGACCAGAAAATGATTTATCAAACCATGTGGTTTGACAATCGCATGGCGGTGTTCGATCGCATTACAGGCAAGCTGATCAGAGACGTGACTGTGGGACCTGCTCCTTCACACGTGATGACGCGCACAGATACTGACCATCTCCACGTGGCCCTGGACGGAGAAGACAGCCCGTTTGCAGTGGTACAGCTTACGCCGGGAGGCGCTGCCATTGAGCGCAGAATCGACATTGAGGGTGGCCATCCTCACGCCCACTGGATGGGACATGACGGCAAGACCATGGTCACACCTAATACATTCGACAATACATCCACCATTTTCGACTTCAACACGGATGCGGTCCGCGCGCTGGTGCCGACCGGCAATCTGCCGATCGCGACAGGCATGATGCCTGACGACAGCAAGTACTATCTGGATAATTTCCTCGATAGCAGCATGCAGGTGATTGACACCCATACCGGAGCCACCATCAAAACCTTCAGCCTGCTGGCAAATTATGATCCCATCAGCGGAGCCATAACAGGTCCGGTAGGAGCCCTTCCCATCCAGACTCCTGTCAGTCCGAACGGCAAGGCCGTGGTCACAGCCAACATCCTCACCGATACGATTACGATCATCGATACAAAAACAGACACCCTGGTTGCGGCCCTGCCATGTGACGCCGGATGCCATGGCGTGCAATTCGGCGCCAAAAGCGGCGGTGGCTACTATGCCTATGTAAGCAGCCAGTTCTCCAACACAGTTGAGGTGGTGGATATCGATCCCAATCACGATGGCAACGTGGCCGAAGCCAAAGTTGTTGGACGCATTCTGTTAAACGCACTTCCTTCGACTGATACCGATGACCAGATTGTCGGGCTTGCCGGCATGGGCGGACAAGGTGTGCTCGCCGTACCGGTTGTTTACAACGGATGGGTGCAGAACCTGCCGCAGAGCTTCAAAGCCAAATTGACGCCTGCGCAGCAGGACCCGTTTCCGGCGAAGTAGATAGCCAAGCAACAACTACAAAAGGCTGGTCCGATTGCGACCAGCCTTTTTTCGAAATGCTGAGGAACTATGCTTAGCGTGTCGCCGCCTTTTGAGAAGGTGCAGGATGGGTGACGGAAGCTTCCACCTGAACGTGCACGGTGCATTCAGGATCTCCCTGGAGCATGCAGCGCGATTCCACAATGCTGACTGTCTTGTTGTAATGTTTTGCAGCGCCCTTCACAATTCCTTTCAGCAGCGCACACATTTTGCGCTTTGAATCATAGGAGATGGTCACGCGGTCATCAGCCAGCCGGCGAACGATTAATTGTGGCGGAGCCACTCCGGGATGGAAGCGTACGATTTTGTGAATGGTGTCTTCTGTGTTGCACAGAAAATCCACCAGAGTCCAATCCGGCTTTATCAGGAAGGAATACTGGCGAATGAGGTCTGGAGCAATGAAGTCGCCGAAGTCCTCAAGAATGGTCTTTGCATCCATGCCCGTCATCTGGCATGCCGTAGTCACCAGCGAGAGAAGATCGTTGTCGGGATAAACAGACGCCGCCAGATACAGATTTCCTTTCAGCCCGGCTTTTTCCTGCAGAGTGTCCCAGGTTTCGGCATCGAACTTTGTCTCAACATACTTTTTGAGCTCTGAAAATATCAAGCCATGCATGGAGCTTCCCCTCGTTCCTGCGCTGTCGCAATTCAGAATTTTCAGCGTGTGCGAATGATGATATTGGGACTTGTTCCTGCTCCCATAGATGGCAGTCAGATTTTCGGAATCCAGAAACACTGGTTACTGTTGGCCAATGCACCTGCAACAGAGGTTGTGCGAACACAACAGCCCCTGCTGTCTCCACATCCTTAGATTTTGGAGGAAGCAATGGAAAAGAACCGGGATGAGCAAGGAAAAGAGCAAGTAAAACGAAATCCGGCCGCAGATGATTCGGAATCCAGGTTGAACGACCAGGATCCAGGCGAACGCCAGAAAGAAAACCAGAACCAGCAGAAAGACGATCCACTCGCTGCTTAGGCCGGTGCGCCTTCAAGTGCCCGTTAATTGAAGGTACGCGCTCAATTCACTGTGATGTTGATGGTCTGCTTGAAAATCACTCCCGCATTGTCTTTCGCCTGAACGGTGAGACGATGCGCTCCGCTCGTCATAGCGATCGAGGCATCCAAAGAACCTCCGCTGGCAGTGAATACCGCTTTTCCATCCACATAGATCTGCATAAAAGATACTGTTGCGGAATCACGAGCGGCCGCCTGTATGTGTACCGGAGAACTCACG